>JAAUOM010000044.1 GCA_012034865.1 Acaryochloris sp. CRU_2_0
AAAATGCGAGCAAGGATGATGTATTAGGACAGATCTCTTTCATCAATCAAATCTTCGGATTAGCTGCATAGTCTTGGATGAAACTCAGAGGAGTTTTGTAACTGGAAGCATTATTTGCGACACAACCCAGAATTGTTCAAGTTATTTTTGAATGATTCCTTAGGGTGCGTCAGACATCAACTTTGTCTAGGCAAGATTAATACAATTCAACCAATCCCACCGTCCCGACAAAGAACGTATAAATTGCAATCCAGGGCTTCCTCAGTTGAGAGTTCTTGGGCACGTGCGTGTCCAGCATCGCTATAGATTAAACGTTCATTTTTTTAGCAGTGCAATAAAGATTTTAGAACTTTACTGTACCCCTAAATTTAGTGTCTTTCAATGTAGGTTCTATAGCCTTGACGTCGGAGATTAAATGCGATTTTTTCAGCTCGATAGCGGCTGTCGTAGCTGCCATAATATTCCCAGTCATCGTGATGATGACGACGGTAAAAAACTTCATAGGCCTTATCGCTGTGGTCATAGAAGCTAATGGAATAGTCGCGATCGCCAATTCTAAGTTCACCCGCATTTGCAATCAAAGGCGCACTTAATAGAGTGCCCAATGTTGCCAAAGAGAGAAGGGTTGTGATTGTTTTTTTCATGGAAAGAACCTAATTACTAAATGGTTATATTTAGTAATTTGTCATGACTTCGAATCAACATCGGTGATTTGAAACAACGGGAGAATGTGAGCTTGGTTCCACGAGATTTATTAGGATCGCATTCATTTTTAACTTATCCATTGAGCAATCTCTTGCTGAGTGCATCCCAGTTTCGTAACTTATTTTGAGAATTGTATGACATGCTCTAGAAGATGGGCGCGAACCGTTTCCTCGATACCAGCTAGTGTTTGCACCTGTTCGGGGTCCATTTCGTCTTACAGCAGCGCCGCGCTAGCGCGGACATGGGCTTTTTTAGCTTGTAGACGGGAAGCCCCACGCTGTAAACGGTGGGACACATCGTTGATGCCTGTGGAGCCGAACCCGTTGGGGTGGCAATGAAGCAGGAAAACTCAAGAGCGATCTTGGGAAGCCCGCGCTGTAACCGATAGGGTCAGCGTCGGGTGGATGTCACTAGTATCCATAACAGTCGTTGGCATGTAAAGTACTGACTAAAGTTTAACTTTGAGCATTTATACTCATTGCAAAATTGGGATGCACTCACCCATCATTGACGAAATCGTTGGCATAACCTCTCCTGAAGAGATTCGCGTCCTTGCCCAACACTATCCTCTGCCGATCGCAACTTTTAATACAGCAAGCACTGGCAATCCAACGATATATTGAATATAGAGGCTTGAACTGGAAGAACAATACCGTCTGAATTCAAGCCTGGAAAGCTCTCTATGGCTAATGGCAAGTGCAATAGCTTCAGGATGGCGCTAGTTCAATGTCGTTTGTGAGAAAGGTTGTATGGGAGCAGGTTTGCAAATGCTGAAGTCTTACCACCAACAGGTTCAAGATCGGGCTGCTTTAGGTATTCCCCCCCTACCGCTGACGGCTGAGCAGGTGGCTGCGTTATGTGAGTTACTCAAAGCGCCACCAGCAGGGGAAGAGCAAGCATTGATGGATTTGCTGCGCGATCGCATTCCCCCTGGGGTGGATCAGGCTGCTTATGTGAAGGCATCCTTTTTGAGTGCGATCGCCCACGGTGAAACCCACAGTCCCCTACTCACCCCCGTTGCTGCTGTTGAACTTCTCGGTACGATGATGGGCGGGTACAATGTCCAAGCTTTAGTGGACTTGCTGCAAACCGATGACGCTGAACTCGCCACCACTGCAGCCGCTGCCCTCCAGCACACCGTCCTCGTTTACGATGCCTACCACGATGTCATGGAATTGGCTCACACCAACTCCTATGCCCAATCCGTCGTTGATGCTTGGGCCGCAGCTACCTGGTTTACCAGTAAACCCCCTGTCCCCGAATCAATCACCGTGACGGTCTTCAAAGTTGCGGGCGAAACCAATACCGACGATCTCTCCCCAGCCCCCCATGCCACTACACGCCCCGATATTCCCCTCCATGCCTTGGCCATGCTGGAAAGCCGAATGCCAGAAGGTCTGGAAATTCTGGCGCAACTGAAACAAAAAGGCCATCCCATTGCCTACGTCGGCGATGTCGTCGGCACAGGCTCATCTCGGAAGTCTGCGATTAATTCTGTGCTTTGGCACATTGGTGCCGATATTCCCTTTGTGCCCAATAAACGGGCCGGGGGCTATATCCTGGGCGGTAAGATTGCTCCTATCTTCTTCAACACGGCTGAAGATTCGGGGGCACTGCCCATTGAAGGCGATGTCTCCCGGCTAGAGACGGGAATGGTGATTACGATTTATCCCTACAAAGGCGAAATCACAGACTCAGCCGGAACCGTCCTCATGACCTTCGAGCTGAAACCCGAAACTATTCTAGATGAAGTCCGCGCCGGAGGCCGTATTCCCTTACTCATTGGTCGCTCCCTTACCGACAAAGTTCGCATCGAGCTGGGTCTTGGCTTGAGCAATGTCTTTACGCGGCCCACCCCTCCCCCCGATACAGGCAAGGGATTTACCTTGGCCCAAAAAATGGTCGGTAAGGCTTGCGGTCTGCCAGGGGTGCGACCTGGGATGTCCTGTGAACCGCTAATGACCACAGTGGGCTCTCAAGATACCACTGGCCCCATGACGCGAGATGAAATGAAGGAGCTGGCCTGTTTAGGGTTTAGTGCCGATTTGGTGATGCAGAGTTTCTGCCATACGGCGGCCTATCCCAAACCCGTGGATATTGAAACCCATAAAAATTTGCCTGACTTCTTTGCTTCTAGGGGTGGGGTAGCCCTGCGCCCCGGCGACGGTATTATTCACTCCTGGCTCAACCGCATGTTACTCCCTGATACCGTGGGCACGGGGGGCGATTCCCATACCCGTTTCCCCTTGGGAATTTCCTTCCCGGCTGGGTCGGGCTTAGTCGCTTTTGCGGCGGCTATTGGTGTGATGCCCTTGGATATGCCTGAATCCGTGCTGATCCGATTTAGCGGAGAACTCCAACCTGGGATTACGCTGCGAGATATCGTTAATGCTATTCCCTACGTCGCTATCCAGAATGGGTTGTTGACCATTGATAAACAGAACAAAAAAAATGTTTTCTCCGGGCGCGTGTTGGAAATGGAGGGCTTGCCAGATCTGAAATTAGAGCAAGCCTTTGAACTGACGGATGCCACCGCCGAGCGATCGGCCTCTGGGTGTACGATTAAACTCAGTGAGCAGACCGTGGCTGAATATTTGCGCTCCAATGTCGCCTTGCTCAAAAACATGGCGGCGCGCGGCTATCAAGATGCTCGCACCATCCTCCGCCGTGTTGCCAAGATGGAAGCCTGGTTAGCTCATCGAGAGCTGATGTCAGCAGATGCCGATGCAGAATATGCCCAAGTCATTGATGTTAATCTCAGCGAGATTCGTGAACCCCTAGTGGCGGCGCCCAATGACCCGGATAATATTAAAACGCTTTCGCAAGTGAGCAATGACCCCATTCACGAGGTGTTTATTGGCTCTTGCATGACGAATATTGGCCATTACCGTGCCGCAGCCAAAGTCTTGGAAGGGGCTGGCTCCACTCAAGCCAGACTCTGGATTTGTCCGCCGACGCGCATGGATGAAAAGCAGCTCCGCGAGGAAGGCTACTACGGTATTTTTGCGGCGGCAGGAGCCAGAACGGAGATGCCCGGTTGCTCTTTATGTATGGGCAATCAAGCCCGCGTTCCCGATGGGGTGACCGTGTTTTCAACCTCAACCCGTAATTTTAATAACCGCATGGGCAAAGGAGCGCAAGTCTATCTGGGGTCTGCTGAACTGGCGGCGGCTTGTGCCCTACTGGGCCGTATTCCCACACCGCAGGAATATGGGGATATTGTGGCGAAGAAGATTGATCCCTTTGCCGAGGATCTGTATCGCTATCTCAATTTCGACCAAATTGCTGGTTTTATTGATGAAGGGCGGGTGATCTCTTTAGAGAAACTGCCCAAAATTGAAGAAATTTTAGGGATGCCAACGTAAACAACCTTGATGCTTGTGGCGGCGATCAAGGCAAACTCAAATAACCATGGACAATATTGCTAAAGAAGGGTAATAGCAAGCCTCTCTAGCTTGCTCGAGAGGGGATATCCCATTATGCTGCGATAAAGGGATCACTTTAACTGATAATGAGGGCAGATTATCCATGGAGTTCAGACCAGTGAGTATCGACAATCCAACTGCGATCGAGCATCAAAATGTTCCCCAGGAGCATCAAGGTCTGCATAATTTTCTCTACGGCTCTGAGGATGAACATACGGCTGCAGTTACTACTCTTCTCACGGCAAGTGCCACGGCATCTCCTATTCCTATTTCTGTTTGGATTGAGGAAGCAGGTGAAGCTAAGATCGCTGGTGTCTATGCCGTGTTTGATCAAGCTAATACCCCTCATTATATTGGCTACTCTCGCAATGTCTCCCTTTCTTTGAAAAGCCACTTGACTCAACACGGTGAAGAGATCTGTGCTTTAGTGAAAGTCCAACCCTTCACGTTTCCTAAACGAGCGGAGATGGAGCAATTGCGGGATGAATGGATTGCCGCTCTTCCCAGTCCCCCGCCAGGGAACACTAATGGGAGTAGTGAGTGGGCTGGTACGCTAAAAGATGCGGCGGTTCAAGCGATGTCGGTTGAGGAACGTCAAGCCTATGAAGACAAGAAAGTGAAACTGCAAAAGGCAATGGCTTTGGGCGTTGCTCAAACGGGGAGTTCCCAATCCCAAAGTGAAGCTGAACGTCGCCAGAATTTAGAATCCGCGATCAAAGATGACAACTGGAGTGCCGTGATCCGTGAACAAACCCAGGAAACACGACCTCAGTAGGTGAAACTGCTGTCCAACTCGCAGATTGCATCAAGAGCATAATATCCTATGCTGTAATTGATCTAGCTGGGAAAAGGAACTGAATCCTTGCTAATTGCGTGGTTTAAAGGAAAGCTGTATGACCATTGCCGACAACCTAGAACAGCTCATGGACAAACCTGTCAAAAACTACAATCCTGATCAAGGATTGACCCATCCGGCTGAGACCATTTATCGGCTGACGGTTGCGGATCTAGACTATGATTCCGAGATCAAAATTTTTGATCGGATCACGGCTTTTTTAGATGAGCCGCAAGTGGGTGAGATCACAGGTCTGGTGATTGGCCTTTGGGACTGGGAAGGCTTTGAAGTTAATTCGCGGCCAGTGGTGGAGGCTTTAGTAGCTGCCCAAGCCCAACTGCCCCATCTCCAAGCTATTTTTCTGGGGGATATTGTTTATGAAGAATGCGAAATTTCTTGGATTCAGCAGAGCGATCTCTCACCACTGTTTTTGGCCTATCCCAATCTGCACTATTTAGGGGTGCGGGGTGGTGAAGGACTCAAATTAGGAAGGGTCAACCATGATCATTTGCAAACTTTGGTAATTGAGAGCGGTGGTCTAAGCAGCACTGTGGTTCAGGAAGTGGGTCAGGCCCAACTGCCAAACCTAGAGCATCTGGAATTGTGGCTGGGAACTGAAAATTATGGGGGGGATGCGACGGTTGCTGATTTACAACCGATTTTATCCGGTGAACGCTTTTCAAAACTCCGCTATTTAGGACTCAGGGATAGCGAAATGGCCGATGAGGTTGCGATCGCACTCTCCTCCTCACCTATCCTCAATCAAATTCAAACCTTAGATTTATCTTTAGGTACCTTGAGCGATCGCGGCGCAGCAGCGTTACTTGAAAGCCCTAATCTCACCAACTTGGAGTACTTAGATTTGCATCATCATTTCTTGTCAGCAGAGATGATGACTCGTCTCCAAGACTTGCCCTTCGCCGTCAATGTCAAGGATCGCCAGGAACCCGAAGAATACGACGGTGAGATTTGGCGGTATGTGGCCGTTTCTGAGTAGCAATGGGCCAACTCAGCCTTGCAGACAACCCGCCCCCTTTTGTGATTCTAGGGAACCCAGATAGCCCTCGGATTCACTCTTTCCAAGCTGCATTGATGGGGTTGGGGTTGGCTCCAGCCATGGTAATTGCCTACCAAAATTGGTTGACGACCCCCCAGATCCTAGATCAGGTGCTGACTCCCCAGAGTATTCTGCGGATCGAATCGCCAGGGCGTAACTTTTTAGTAGAGAAGCTGATCCTGGCTAGGGGAGCTGAGGCCGCCGCCGCTGAAGCTTCCCCTTGGATTGACGCAGCCTCAGCCTTGGATTTGCCAGAGGAACCGGGTCGGATTCGCTATCCTCGGCAGTGGTACTTGGGGTTTTGGCAAGTGTTGATTCAATTGCAGACCCAGATCGCCACAGTGGGGATTAGCCAGTGCCTGAATTCCCCCCTAGAAATCCCAATTTTATTCGATAAAATTCGCTGTCAAACCCTATTTGGCCACCATCAGATTCCCATCCCTCCGCCCCTCGGTACCGTCACCTGTTTTGATGAATTGATAGCTCGGCTGCAAGTCACAGGCTGTCGGCGAGTATTTATTAAATTAGCCCACGGTTCCTCAGCTTCTGGCGTCATGGCTTTAGCCCTGCAAGGCTCCAAGATCAAAGCCTGGACCACCGTTGAAGTCGTAGCTGAGGGACCCACATTGCAGCTCTATAATTCCCGCCGGATTCAGGAATACCAAGACCTACCTACCCTGGCTGCGATTATTGATCAACTCTGTCGTGAGCGCGTCCAGGTGGAAGCCTGGGTACCCAAAGCCAGTTTCCATCAGCACAGTTGCGATATCCGGGTCGTTGTGATAGAGGGTGAGGCTCGACAGGCCGTGGTACGCCTGAGCAAAAGTCCAATGACCAATCTTCATCTCCAGAACAAACGCTGTCCGCCTGATGCTTTAATTGAGCGCATGGGTAAAGTCGCCTGGGAGCAAGCCCTACACCCGTGCGAACAGGTCGCTCGTTTATTCCCCCAAAGTTTACAGGTGGGTGTGGATGTTGCTATTCTCTCGGACTACTGTCGAGCCATCATTTTAGAGGCCAACGCCTTTGGGGATTTACTACCAAACGTGACGTGGCGAGGTCTGGATACTTATACCACGGAACTCTTGACGATCCTGGGGCAGCCTCTCCCCACAGATGTTTTATGATTTGGGTGGTGGGTCAAACCTAAGCCCCTATGATTGATACAAGCCAGTTGGTCGGTACCCACGATATTCTGTTCATGACGTTGGATACCCTACGCTTTGATGTGGCACAAACCTGTCTAGCACAAGGACAAACGCCTTTTCTGGCCGCACGTTTACCCGATCACACCTGGGAAGAACGCCATTCCCCGGCGAACTTTACCTACGCTGCCCATCATGCCTTTTTCGCAGGTTTTTTGCCCACACCGATCGCACCAGGACTCCATCCTCGTTTATTTGCGGCTCAATTTCCGGGGAGTGAAACCACCCAGCCCACCACCTATGTCTTTGATGCCCCCGATATCGTCACTGGCTTGGCTCAGGCAGACTATCGGACGATCTGCATTGGCGGTGTGGGTTTCTTTAATCAGCTCAGTCCCTTGGGTTGGGTGTTACCGAGCTTGTTTATAGATAGCTATTGGACGCCCGCCCTAGGCGTCACGGATCCCCGATCTACAGAACATCAGGTAGATCTGGCAGTGACTTGTCTGCAACGTTTGCCTGGGAAGCAACGGGTCTTTTTGTTTATCAATATTTCAGCTCTACATCAACCCAACGCCATGTATCTACCTGGAGCGACGATGGATTCTTGCCAGTCCCAGGCAGCCGCCTTGGCCTATGTCGATAGTCAACTGCCCCCGCTGTTTGCGGCTTTGCAACAACGAGCACCTGTTCTATGTATTCTCTGTTCTGATCATGGCACGGCCTATGGTGAGGAGGGTTATTGGGGGCATCGGGTCAGTCACCCAATAGTCTGGACAGTGCCCTATGCTGAGTTTGTCTTACCGGAGATCCAGGCATGAGCCGTCTACAAACCATGCTGTCGGCAGGAACCTATCAAACCTATGCCTATGCCTATCCCCACAAAACGGCCTATCGCCCCTTGGATCGGCGCTATTCCCTCACTGATCTGTGGGCGCAAGAAAATCGGGGGGCGTTGTTTTTGTATGTGCATATTCCCTTCTGTGAAATGCGCTGTGGGTTTTGCAATCTGTTTACCCAACACCAGCCTCAGTCTGAAGTCATGGCAGCTTATCTGACCACGCTGACTCGTCAGGCTAAGGCGGTGAAAGCCTGTCTGGGCAATATTCAGTTTGCCCGCTTAGCCATTGGTGGTGGAACGCCCACCCTCTTGGAACCCGCAGATCTGTTGTGCTTGTTTGAGCTGATGACAGACACTATGGGGGTCGATCTTGAAGCCATACCCATTTCGGTGGAAGTATCTCCAGGAACCGTGACTCCAGAGAAGCTAGCTTGTTTGCGATCGCGCCATGTCAACCGAATCAGCATTGGCATCCAGAGTTTTGTCGAAGCTGAAACTGCCGCCGCTGGACGGCCCCAACCCACAGCAACGGCCATGCAAGCTTTGCAGCAAATTCGAGATTGGGATTTCCCCCTCCTCAATATTGATTTAATCTATGGGCTGTCTGGACAGACCCTAGATACCTGGCGCTATTCCCTGGAAACAGCCTTACAGTTTACCCCAGAAGAAGTGTATCTCTATCCCCTCTACGTTCGCCCTCTAACGGGCCTGGGTCGCGCTGCCAAAAGCTGGCAGGATGAGCGCCTCTCTTATTATCGCTATGGCCGCGATTGGTTGTTGGCACAAGGCTATCAGCAAGTGTCCATGCGTATGTTCCGCTCACCCTTAGCTCCCCACCTGGAAGGGCCTGTCTATTGCTGCCAAGACGACGGTATGGTGGGTCTAGGCTGTGGAGCGCGTTCCTATACCCAGTCGCTGCACTATGCTAGTGACTATGCCGTGGGGGCATCCCGGATCGCTGAGATCCTCAAAGCCTATATCGACAGTGCCGATTCAGCTTTCCAATCTGCTGGTTATGGATTTGTGTTGGATGCCAATGACCAACGTCGTCGCTATGTAATTCAATCCCTTTTACAAACAGAGGGACTAGATCTCAGGGGGTATCAACATCGCTTCCAGAGTCAGGTACTCACGGATCTTCCCGAACTGACCGAACTGCTAGGATTAGGGCTAGCTGAGCAAACCGAGACCCATCTCATCCTCAACCCCGCTGGACTAGAGCAATCTGACACTTTAGGGGCTTGGCTCTATTCCCAGAAAGTTCAGCACCTGATGGAGACCTATGCATGGTCCTAGACTTAACGCTCCTCTACCGGGGACCGCTGCTGAGCTGCAATTATGGTTGTGATTATTGCCCCTTTGCCAAGCGATCGCAAACGGCTGCCGAATTAGCTATCGATCAGCAAGCCCTGCAACGCTTGGTGAATTGGATACAAGAGCGCCCTGTTAGCGATCACCTCAGCATTTTTTTCACGCCTTGGGGGGAAGCCCTGATTCACCCTTGGTATCAACGTGCGATCGCCCAACTCAGTCACTGTCCTCAAATCGTAAAAGTGGCGATCCAGACCAACCTCTCCTGCCGTCTCGAATGGGTGGAAACCTGCAATAAAGCCAAACTCGGCTTGTGGATCACCTATCATCCCTCTGAAGTCCTCCGACACCAGTTCCTTCAACAGTGCCTAGACCTGCACCAACGTCATGTCCGCTTTAGTGTGGGAATTGTCGGACTCAAAGCCCATCAAGCCGAGGCACAAGCCCTGCGTCAAGCCCTACCAGACCCGATTTATGTCTGGGTGAATGCCTACAAACGCCAAGCCAATTACTACACCCCCGCAGACATTGCCGACTTTACCGCCATTGATCCCTTGTTTGGGATTAACAATCAGGTCTACCCCAGTTTTGGACGACCCTGCCGGACGGGGCAATCAGTCCTCTCAGTGGATGGCGACGGCAATCTGCGCCGCTGCCATTTTATCCCTGAGCACCTTGGCAATCTCTATCAATCTGGATTTGAGCAAACCTTACAACCTCGACCCTGCACTAATGCTACCTGTCGCTGTCATATTGGTTATGTGCATATGCCTGAGCTAGGCTTAGATCAAGTTTACGGTGCTGGCCTCTTAGAACGGATTCCTGAACCCCCTACAAGAGATATCCCTACACTATTTGGTTAAGAGCTAGGCTACAGCCATGCTTTCTGCTTCTTTGGCGGCCATTGAAGTGATTAAATCCACCATGCGATTGGAATATCCCCACTCGTTGTCATACCAGGCCACCACCTTAAAGAAATTCGCATTGAGTTCGATGCCCGCTTCAGCATCGAAAATGCTGGAGCGCGGATCGCTGGTGAAATCGGTGGAGACAACGGCCTCATCGGTATAGCCTAGAATTCCTTTCAGCTCTCCATCAGCGGCAGCTTTCATGGCTGCACAGATAGCCACATAGGTGGTGGACTTCTCGGTGCGGAAGGTTAAATCCACCACAGAAACGTCTGGCGTCGGTACCCGCAAGGCCATCCCCGTTAACTTGCCTTTGAGTTCTGGTAACACTAAGGTGACGGCTTTGGCTGCCCCTGTAGAAGCAGGAATAATATTTTGAGCTGCACTCCGACCGCCCCGAAAATCTTTTTTACTGGGGCCATCCACCGTTGGCTGAGTTGCTGTCATTGCATGTACCGTTGTCATCAACCCTTCCACGAGTCCAAAGTTATCGTGAATCACTTTGGCGATGGGGGCTAAACAATTGGTTGTGCAGCTTGCATTAGAGACAATAAAGTGTTTTTGCGGATTGTAGAGATGATGATTCACACCAACCAGGAGCGTCGGAACTTTCTCAGGATCGGCTTCTTTCGTAGGTGCTGAAATCACCACCCGTTTGGCACCCGCCTGGAGATGCTTAGAGGCCGTATCAAACGTCGTGAATAATCCAGTGGCCTCAACAACATACTCAGCTCCTAACTGACCCCAAGGCAATTCCTCAGGATTACGGATCGAGGTACAGGGGATAAGTTTGCCATTGACAACAATGCCCTCTGACGTGGCGGTGACGGTGCCTTGAAACGGGCCATGGGTAGAGTCGTACTTCAGCAGATAGGCGATATTTTCAGGAGGAACTAAATCATTAATCCCGACAAACTCAAGATCGGGATGAGTAATGCCGGCTCGGAAGACCAGACGACCAATTCGGCCAAAGCCATTAATACCTAGCTTGATTGTCATTGGAAACCTCAAATTTATAAATTGTCCAATCCGAAAAAGGTTGCTAACTGGATGATGATAAAAGACTGCTGGGATAGTAAAAATTCACAAAAGGGGTCAGCTTATTTTAAGAAAACCAAGATAGCTTGCTAGCAACTAGGGTAAGGGGGGTTCGCCAAACAATCGATTTCTCTAATCAATTTTTTAGATCACTGCCACCGAATCATAGGGCTGAATAGCCATGCCTCTTTCCCTTAATCCCTGCCAGCAGCATACCTTGCTGACTTGTTATACCAATTCTTGATGAGTGCGCATGACAAATATCCTTGCATTATAAGCATTCTAGATATTTAATTTAGTGCATTCTCTCTAGGAATTGGTATTAGATTCACATTGTTCCCTGTTGCTGCCATGGTTGTCTGATCTGAAGCTGGAAATTAGGGGACAATATAAGGTATCTCCAAGGATAAACGGCTGCCCATGGTCAATCAGTTTGTTGAACGAGCGATAGACTCGTCCCCGTGGAAGTTGGGACGGCTGACGCAGCTATTGCTTTTGGCCATGGTGGTTCTGACTTACAGTGTCATTGAGATGGCGATCGCCAACTCGCTATTTTTGACCCATGCAGGGGCGAACGGTTTGCCCTTAGCCTTTATTCTGATTGGTTTGTTTTCGATCCCTGCCTATGCCCTGTTCTCCCAAGTGGTGGATCAGTATAGCCGTCCCCAATTGTTCCGCTATATGTTACTTCTAGCGGCAGTCATGGCCATCGGTATGCGGTTTGTGCTGGCGACGGGGGGGATCTCTGTCTACTATGCTGTTTTGATTTTGGTGTTCTTTCAGTGGGACTTTCATAACAATATTCTCTATGCCAGTCTACTGACGGATTATTTTACGGCTCTAGAATATAAGCGCTATGCACCGTTCATTGGTATGGCTCAAGCGGCGGGTACCTTGGTGGGGGGAGGCTTGACGGCCTTATTGACCCGCTATGTGCCGACTCGCAATCTTTTGTTGTGTTTGCCGCTGATTTTTGGGATTGCGATCGCCCAGCTTTTTTTCCTAGAAAACACGCAGCGCCAGATTGAAACCGTCGCCAATAAAGACAATGTGGGCATGATCGAAGCCCTTAAAACCTTTCCAGATTTGGTGAGACGCTACCCGTTGATGCTATTTCTAGCAGCCAGTAGCTTTCTGCTGGTGATTATCTATCTATCGGCAGAATTTTTGTGGTTTAGCATCTATGCCCAACACTTCAGTGAAGATGCCCTCACGGGATTTTTAGGGTTAATGCGCGTCAGTGTCAGTCTGATTCAAGTTTTGGTTCTTTATTGTTTCACCCGACCCCTGCTGCATTGGCTGGGGGTGGCGCGCATGAATGTCGTCTATCCTCTGACTACCCTGTTTGGGCTGTTTGGCATTGTCATGCAGGCTAGCTTACCCGCTGCAATCGCCTTGCATATCAATGGCGATGGTCTTTACAAAAGCATCAACTTACCCGTTCATCAGCTCAATTACAATGCGGTTCCCCGCGAGTTTATTGGCCGCATTCGCACCTTAAGTGATGGCTTCTTTTATGCCATGGGTCTGACGACAGCTGGGGCGCTGCTGTGGATCTGCCATCATATCTTGAGTTTGGCGCAAATCTCCTGGATTGCCATTGGCCTGACAGGGGTACTGGTTTGCCTGCGCTTGCCCATGGGGCGGTACTATGCCCAGGGCTTAGAAGAAATGATTCGCTCAGAGTCAATTAACTTGGATGAACTGGGGGATGTCCAGGCTGAATTGCCTCCCCAGTCCGCTGCGGTGATTCAGAACTTGCTCCAAGATAGCGATCGCTACACTCAGATTAAGGGGTTGGAATTTGCCACCCGGCTAGGGCAACCCAGTCAATTTTATGCCCATATTCGCCCCTTGCTGACCCACCCTGATCCTGAACTACAAACCGCTCTCGTCCAATTATTTAGTGCCCATCCTGATCCAGAAACTATTGCTATTTTTAGCCAAAATTTGCAGACAGACACGGGTCTACAGCGGGTCACGGCTCTGGAAATTCTGATTGCCAATCGCTATCCCTTCGAGAAAGACCATCTACAGACCCTGCTAATGGATCAAGATCCCATCCTTCGCACCTTAGCCGCCGTGGCCATGACCCAAAAAGGAGAGATGGATGCAGCAACACAAGCTATTTGTGATCAGATTTGGTATACCGATCTGTCAGCAGAAACCGGACAAGCGGTGCTTCGCGTGATTGCTTGCAGCGGCAATCGAGCCTTAATGCCCCTGCTGATGAAGTTACTAATCCAGGATAATCCCGCCATCCAACAGGAGAGTTTAGGGATCTTGGCTTGCTTGGGACAACCCGGCGATCGGGATTTGGCCGATATTGCTATCACCGCCCTAGACCATCCTGCACCTCTGGTAAGAGCAGCAGCCTTTAAGCTGTTGGGGGTTGTCCATGTCCCCGACTATGTCTCTCATCTAGCAGTGGGTTTTCAAGACCCCGATCCGAGGGTGCGCCAGCAAGCTGCTCAGATTTTACCCAACTATGGTCAAGCGGGATTGCTCGTTGCTAAAGAGAATTTATCGGCAACAGATACGGCGGTAGTGGAGAGTGCGATCGCAGCCATTGGCCAAGTCGGTAATCGCCAAGCCAGCAATCTCTTGTATGACCATCTTGCCCCTGAATTTCAACAGGTGATGCAAACCCGTAAATGGCAACAACAAATTCCCCGCACGGATCCCAATTGGCAGCCCTTGGCTGTGGCTATTGAGGATTACCACCATCGTCTCCTGCAAAAAGTACTGTACGTCTTGGCCTGCTTAGGACATGATCGAACCGTCAACGCCATTAATCGGATTCTCAGTACAAACGAACAGCGAGATCTGGCCAATGCGGTCGAAGCCTTGGCCTCCTTAAAGGATCGGCGGTTTGTCTTGCCCTTACTACCTATCTTGGAACAGGTCGTCAAGCAGGAGCCTGTCATTGGTCGCAGTTGTGCCGAACCCCAATGGATGCGCGATAAAGGGTATAAATTACTCTTAGAAGCCCTAGAAACCCAGGATCGCTGGATTCGGATTGGGGCGTTAATTGCCTTAGCGAGTGTACCCTCTGCCTTAGTGAGTGATCCCGACCCCCTGGTGAAAACAGTGGCAGAACAAATTTTTCTCTCCGTTGATCTCGATCCCTTACCAACCCATCCATTTATGAAACGTCTGCTGCTATTAAAAGAAGTTGCCCTGTTTAAGAACCTGTCGTTAGACGAGCTAGTGCTGATTGATCAAGCCCTAGAGCAAGAGCACAAACTCGCAGGAGAAACCATTTTTTTAGAGGGTACCTGGTGTACGTATTTCTATATCATTGCCGAGGGTAAGGTTCAAATTATCAAAAATATTGATGCCCAATCCCGGAATTTGAAACAACTTTCAGTGGGTGAATATTTCGGGGAAGTGGCTCTTTTTGACGATGCCTCCCATTGGGATGGTGCGGTTGCTCTGGAAGATTGCACATTACTCAAGCTAGAAAAAAATCGCTTTATTAGTCTCATGATGCAGCGCCCCCATATTATCTTGGAAATTTGCAGATTTCTCAGTCAACGTCTCCGAGAAACAGATCACTATCCCTCTTTAGGCACCTCAGAACCCTCAAAACCCACACAGCTATCAGAGGTGCAGTCATAACCTATGATTTCAGAGTCTGTTCATTTTGAGACCTAAGAAGCCCATGTTAACCTCACACATACGGTCTTATAGAGATCTCACAACAGATAAGTCCAGGTTCTGTCGTGTTGTTCACGGTGAGAACCCTTTATATCACAGGTCATTCAGCCTGTATTTCTAAAATGAGAATTGCTGATCCGTAGCAAACACCTTTGATCAGGGAAAATAGATCAACAAGTAGATAAGGTGAAAGGACTGTCGAGTTTTGCAAATTACCTTTTTAGGTACAAGTTCAGGGGTACCGACGCGATCGCGCAACGTTTCCAGTATTGCCCTGCAATTAGATCAACGCGCCGAAATCTGGCTATTGGATTGCGGAGAAGGCACCCAGCATCAACTCCTACGAAGTGACTTAAAAAGTAGCCAAATTAGACGAATTTTCATCACCCACATGCATGGGGATCATATTTTTGGCTTAATGGGTCTATTAGCGAGTTGCGGTTTAGCAGGGAACCCCCAACGTATCGATATCTATGGGCCATCCGGTTTGGAAGAGTATCTGCACGCCTGTCGTCGTTACTCCCAAACCCACCTGTCCTATCCTATCCAGGTGCATACGGTTCAACCCGGCATTGTTTTCTCTGACAACGAGTACTCCGTGCGCTGTGCTCCTCTCAAACACCGGGTTCCTGCCTTTGGGTATCGGATTGAGGAGTGCGATCGCCCCGGTCGCTTCGACCTCGATAAAGCAAAACAGTTGAACATCCCTGCTGGCCCTCTCTATGGTCGATTAAAACAGGGAGAAACCATCACCTTACCCGATGGTCGCACCTTCACAGGCAATGACTTCTGTGGCTCTCCTGAAATCGGTCGCAAAGTTGCTTACTGCACCGACACCATTTACTGCCAAGAAGCCGTTGAATTATCCATGGATGCCGATGTAGTCATTCATGAATCTACCTTCGCCCATCAAGAAGCAGACCTCGCCTATCAACGGTTACATTCAACCTCTACAATGGCCGCTCAAGTGGCCCAAACAGCAGGAGCCAAAAAACTTTTTCTCACCCACTTTAGTCCCCGTTATGCTCCCAGTAGTTCGACAGCACTGCAAGATCTACTCCTTGAAGCCAGCGCGATCTTCCCGGACACAGAATTAGCCCATGATTTTCTTAAGTATCCAGTTCCGCGCCGCCAGCCCAGCCTTAGCTAAACATTAATTAGTCAGGAAATTAAAAATTCGACTGTATTGATTTGCATTTTTATGCGACTCAAAGTAAACCCAAAAATGAATGCTGCATTTATTCTCATTTTCTTCACTTTTTAAATTTATCCTCGAAATCAAAGGAGTTCTAAAAAAACTCTAAATTCTCACTTTAAAGGAGGTATTTGAAGTGCAACTTAAACTTATTCCTGTCTTACTTGTGTTAGGACTAACCACAGTACTCGGTGCCTGCGAAACGGCTAGTGAAAATACCCCATCCCAGCCTGGGACTCAAGTTGACACCCCTGAAGGTGGTGCTGAACTAGATAATACTGAAAGTCCTAAATACCCAGCCGCTCCAGAGACAGAACCCCAGGTTAACCCACCTGCTGATACTTCTGGCGCTCCTACTGTCCCAGATGCAGACGCTCCCGCTGCACCTAGTATCCCCACTGCACCTGATGCATCTCCATCCAATGATTCTCCAGCGCCCTAAACATTTTTTAGATCTTTATTTCTCCATCTGCTCCTAAAAGATTAGGAGCAGATGACCCTCTCAACATCAAACGTTAATTGAGTCACTTGATTGATTTCACTGAGCGATAAATTACAGATTTGTGCAAGGAAAATCTGAATCACTACATCAACCGCAACTGTTGCTCATGATACCGAATTAATCATTTTGGTAATCGATACATTAGCAGTTATCCCTTAGCAGCCACAGCTTTAGAGCTTGGTGTGTTGACAATGTATGAATGAAGGAGTACTCCATGAATGCTCACAAATATTTATCAATCCTGAGAATTTTCCCAACTCTGCTAAGCTTAACGACCCTTAGCGTTTTGGCCAGCTTACCCGTTTTAGCTAGCCAGTCTTCGTTCTCTACTCAAAACTCGGAACTTTTCGCTCAGGCCAATGCTACTGACACCACGACGAAGAAAAATGTAGCCGAAGGCAGCACAGACAAGCCAACCGTAACACCCACCACCAGTGACTCAGTACCTAGTAATTCCTCTGATGCGAGTAAGCTGGGCAACACAACCGAAGCGGGAACTCCAAAAACGCCAGAAACCCCGGCTGTCAATGACACTTCTGCTGAGACAACGACATCTGGCGAAACGCCAACGACGCTTAAAGCGCCTACGGTCAAACCCCCAGTGTTTTCTCCCCCTAGCACTACTCCTCCTGTAGTTGCCCCTAACCCTAAAGGAGAGACTTCTCAAGCGGAAGGGAATGCTCCTGATGCAACAACACCACCTGCGGGCGCAACACCACCTGCTGGGGAGACGCCAACAGCCCCAGCCGAAGAAGCGTCTCCACCTGCACCGACAACAGCTCCGACTGCTCCTGAGCAACCTGCTAGCAGTACACCTGATACTCCTGATGCAGATGCTGCCAAGCCAGGATCAGATCAAACAACACCCCTTAAGATTACGGAGACTGAGCTAAAGCAGTTTGCGACTGCCATCCCTCCTCTTAGCGTCATTGAAAAAACAACCAAAGGTGAAGTTGACCAAGTGATTGGACAGTCAGGACTGAGCAAAGATCAGTTCATCGCACTCTCTAAGACGCCAACGGCAGAAGTTACTCCAGCGGAAAAAAAGTCTTTTGAGCAAGCAATGACTAAAATTCAAGTGATTGAGCAAAAAGCTCAAGCTGAGCAAGAAAAAATTATCCGAGCCAAAGGCTTTGAACCTCAGCGGTTTACCGAGATTTTGGCTGCGGTTCGTCAAGATCCCAACCTGAGAACAAAAGTTCAGCAAATGTTGCCTCCTCAGTAAGGTTTCATGATTTGAGCGTTGGTATGAATTGGATTGATTGATAAAGAAAACATTACGGCAGGCTCAGTTTGTCGTAATGTTTTCTTTTAGGGTATCTGGCATAATGTTTGGATCGTCCCAATCAAGCTAATGAGAGGAAGGAAAAATGAAACTTCTACTGGTGGAAGACGATGAACGGATTGCCGAAGCCTTAGCAGAAGACCTTAGCGATCAGCATTATGCCGTTGATATTGCCCATGATGGTGAAATGGGTTGGGAATTATTAGCAGCGTTTACCTATGATTTGGTGTTATTAGATGTGATGCTGCCCAAGATGGATGGCATTACCTTGTGTCGGCAAATGAGATCCCAGGGAATGAATATCCCAGTATTGATGTTGACGGCTCGTGACACTATCTCAGATAAAGTCAGCGGCTTGGATGCCGGAGCCGATGATTATGTGGTCAAGCCTTGTGAACTAGACGAAATATCAGCTAGAATTCGAGCCCTGTTGCGACGGGGGCCGATGACCTCTCCCCCCATTCTAGAATGGGAGTCCCTTTGTCTGGATCCCAATACTTGCGAGGTTTTTTTCCAAGAGCAACTGATTGCTTTAACCCCGAAAGAGTACAGTTTGCTAGAGCTTTTTTTGAGAAATAAACGTAGAGTCTTCAGTCGGGCTCAAATTCTAGAGCATCTGTGGGCCTATGAGGTCTTGCCAGAAGAAGATACGGTCAAAGCCCATATCAAGGGGCTAAGACATAAGTTAAAAGCAGCCGGTGCCCCTAATGATTTAATTCAAACGGTCTATGGTTTTGGCTATCGTCTTAAACAGATTTCGTAACCCTTTGTTTCAGGGGTTGCGTTGGCGTTTACTGCTGTCTTATTTGGTTGTGATGGCAGCGATCCTGGCGGCTTTTAGTGTACAGGTCTACGTTTTTGTCAGCCGCAGATTATATTCTCAAATTGATGCAGAGTTACAGACGTTAGCACAATCCGCTGCTTTATCGCTGTCGGAGATTAAACGGCAGGGTCGGCCCTATTTAGATCAGGTTGATAAGGTGCCTTGGCGAGATATTTTTAATCGCGATCGCACAGCGTGGAATGGTTTACGGCAGATGGCAAACTGGTAGCGCGCAAAGGTGTGATTACCCTGCATCTACCGCCAAAGTTAAGGGAGCAGAATATTATTGTTCGGGTGACTAACGAGAAAAAAGTTTTTCAAGTTCGAGCGTATACCATCTCAGTCCATAGTGATTCGGATACCCTCAATCGCCCTATTTTGATTGGGTATATTCGCGCCAGCCAAACGATCGCCCCCGTAGAAAAAGCTCAACAGCGACTACTTTGGGGTTTAGGAGTGGGTGGCACTATTGCCTTAGGTCTAGTGGGTATTGGTGGGCTGTGGTTAACGGAGCGCTCTCTGCGACCCGTAGAACAAAGTTTCTTGCGGCTGAAGCAATTTACAGCAGATGCCTCCCATGAGTTGCGAACCCCCTTGACGGTGATCAAAACCTCCGTGGATGTGATGATGAATCACCCCGAAAGAGTTCACCCCAAGGATGCTAAAAAGTTAGCCGCTATTTCCAGTGCCACCGCTCAAATGAATCGTTTAGTCGAAGATTTGTTGTTTTTAGCACGAACGGACACCTCTGTACCCACAGCCAGACGAGAATGGACAAGAGTAGCTTTAGACGAGGTACTTCAAGATCTGTTAGATTTTCTAGAACCCTCTGCCCAAGCCAAACAGATCCAATTGATTAGCCAAGGTCTAGTCCCCATGACGCTGGTGGGCGACGCCATGCAGCTAGCTCGGTTATTTTCTAATCTCTTACGCAATGCTGTGTTGTATACTCCTTCGGGTGGAACCGTGACCCTGTCCGTTACTCGCAACAATCAAGTCACAATTATCAGTGTTGAAGATACTGGCGTTGGGATTCCCAGGGAAGAAATCCCCTTTATTTTTAACCGCTTCTATCGAGTCGATAAGTCTCGCACCCGCCGTCAAGGGGGACTGGGTCTAGGTTTAGCCATTGCCCAATCCATTGCTCAGCTTCACAAAGGTAAGATCACAATTAAGAGCCAGGTTGGCGTCGGGAGTTGTTTTAGAGTTCATCTACCGACGGTGCAAATGGGGGCATTTCCCCCTTCTACATCCTCAATCAAACTGGCGGCCAAAAGTAGCCGTTATACTGTGTAACCCATTGCCGCATAAGTGCGACAACCCTTTAAAATTCTCAAAAAGATTTAGGGTTCAAAGTTTTTGCCTTTTTACTTCCGCGTAGCGGTGCTAGTGTTCCTAAAGAATGACATTCAGTCTTGTTGATGGGAAAACTGATAGGCTCCAATCCCGGATAAAACCAGAGCCATAACCACGAGAATAGGTAAGGTATACCAAGGAAAACGGTGTAGGGGTAGATAGGCTGCTGCCCTTAATCCTACACTGGCATAGGTTAAAGGCAATCCATAGGTCACAATCTTGAACAAGCCAGGTAAGGTATTAGGGTCAAAAAAGGTGCCCCCCAGAAAAGACATGGGCACGATCAAAAAATTGTTATAGAGTCCCACACTTTCAATGGATTGAACCTTCAGCCCAACGAGAACACCCAAACCAGCAAACACAGCACAGTTAAGCAGCAACACTAGAAAGAAGAGTGGATTGAGGAAACTGACAAGCTTACCCGTGCAGAAAATGGCAATCACAATAATTGAAGCAGAGGTCAGGAGTCCTCGAGCTACACCTGCCATCACTTTCCCAAGATATAAGGCCAAAGGATGAACGGGCAATAACAATAATTCTTCAAAGGTTTTGCTAAATAGGCGATCGCCGCAAATTGAGAAGGTGGTTCCAGCAAAGCAAATGGTCATGGAGGATAGGGCAATCATTCCCGGTAACATAAATTCCAGATACGTTTCACCCACGGTAGGCTTGCCCAAAGAATTCCCCAACCCCAATCCAAAAGCTAGAATGTAAATCAATGGAGAAACCATCCCCGAAGCAATGATCTGCTTCACCCGGACTCTTAGATCTAACCACTCTCCCCAAAAAATCGTCAAACTGTCTACCCATATTTCTTTGAGAGGATTATGAGTGGGGGTATCAGCAACCGGGATATTAAGTTTTAAGGTCATGTTGAAATCATTATTTGTGGCTCATCAATAATTGTTACAGATTTTGTGTTATCCAGCCTTGCCTGCAATTTTTGCCACAAGGGCGGCACCATAGTGAAGACATCCTAGCGGGACAGCTTGCCCGTTAGGGTTGAGTGAACCAGGCTGCGATCGCCTCTGCCATCGTCTCGGCTAATTTCTCTTGTGCTTTCGGGGCAGTAATCCATTCAAACTCCGTCGGATGAATCATAAACCCCAACTCCATAAGAACAGAGGGGGCAACCGTTGGTCGGGTCAACGCTAAATTATTCCAGAAAATGCCGTAGTTAGGCCGCTTGAGGTGCGTGACCAGGTAATGGTGGAGAAAGACGGCCAAATCATGGCTTTGAGGATGATACCAGAACGCGCCAACCCCCGCTGTATTCAAGGCATCGCCACTATCGGGCAAGGCATTGTAGTGGACACTGATGGCAATAGTAGGCTCTGTTTTGTTGATGATATCTACCCGATCTTGGGGATAGAGATCTTCGTCCCCTGTGCGGGTCATGACGACGGTTGCGCCCCGTTTTTGCAAGGCTTCCTGGAGCAGTTTACTGACCGTCAGCGTCACATCCTTTTCTGGGACACCTGTCGGTCCGCGTGACCCCAAATCGTTTTTGCTGCCATGTCCTGGATCGAGTAAAACTTTGACCTTGGCCAATCCCTTATCGGCTGGTGGGTGCCGCAGAGACAGAATTAGGCTCGTCCCTTCGTAACGCAGCTTGTATCCCCACTGTTGTTTTGGTTTGAGATGGAACTGATACTGCACCTGCCCAGGAGTAGTTTGTTGCCAATCCATCCGGCGAATCACTGGATCATCATTCATAGCGATGATATCGGTTTGGGCAGTGGTGTTATTCAGGGTTAAGGTAAAGGTGCGATCGCCCTGTGTCACACTCACGGGAACAGGCACTTGCAACGGCAAAACCACTTCCGTCCAACCCGGTACTTGGCGACTACGCAGGCTGCGAATCAAGGAATGGGGCAAGATCTCCTGGTTTAGGGGGCGGGTCTCTTCGGCCTTAATCCAGGCACCATAATCGAGGCGCAGCCATTCCCCCTGGCGTCCTGTTACACGAGCCTGAGTGCCTTTGGGTAAGGGCGTTAACCGAGAATAATCGGTACTTGATCCCGTGCGGGCAACTCCTTCATTACTAGTGACTTCAACGGCAGAGACCATTTGCGGCGACAGAATTTCAATTGTTCCTAGTCCGGGCTGCTCTAGGGTTTGTCCATCTTTGCGCAGTTGAAACACGGGTTTACCCAGAACACCGGGTTGAGAGAAGGCGGTACAACCCTGATAAATCCCTGCTGCCCTTTGATCTGGATCCGGTTGGTTTTCCTGTGTTAGGGCGGCAGAATTGGCGGGCAAATTCACCGTTTGTACTTGAGATTGTAATGGGATGGTTTGCCGAGCAATCTGAACCGAGACTTGGGCATTGGCGGTGGCGATGGCCCGAAAACACAGGGGTTCATTAGGGAATTGGGCCAGATTCGTTTTTGGCTCTAAGGAGTCTGGCACGAAGCCCAGGGTTGTGGGTGGGGCTGGGTCTGCGGTGCGGGTAATTTTCAGCGTCAGGGTCTGGTTGCCATACTGGAGACTAAACGTATTGTCACCAACGGCTAAGGGAAAACTTGGGGCAAAATTTCCCGTAGAACTGCGCTCAATAACTTTGCCATTCACCGTCACCGCTCCCTGGGGTGGGGCTGTACCAATTAAAAAAATCTGGGATGCTGCGGTTTGATGGCCGTTGGCGGGGTAAACCACTTGTAAGGCTTCACCTGCCCAGGTGGGCTGAGGGCTGTCTAGAATCACGCTTCCTGCGAGTACCGCCAATCCCAAAAATCTCTTCATAGCCCCTCTTCTTCCTCTCCACTTCAATCAAGCGTAATCCAGTGAACCTGTCCACTTTTTGGGGTAAGGTCACTTTTAACCTATACAACCATTGTCTGATGCACAACCATTTAGTGCATTTCTATAGAGAATTGATATGAGATTAACCAATAACGGGAACACTGACAGGCTTGCCGAGGTGAACTATCCGATTGAAAATGGCACATTGACACAATAATTCTGTCTTTTAATTGCCAAGTGAATCAGATAGCCATATATGGGAAAATGTATTATGACCACCAATAGTGATTGAATAAAAGTTTGACAGGATCTAGCTCATCATAAAAGTAGCTGTGAACTCACAGGGAGCGTTAATCAATGAACTATCAAGGGAAAATCTATAGGAGAAAAACTCAACCCCAAGCAAAGTTGAATACTCAATCTCCCTGGAGCCGACGAACTAGTCAGTATGCTCTAGAACCAACCGCTTCAGACAAGGCAAAACAGAAGATAGCTGGGACTCCATCCGTTTCATTTCAGGAATCACAATTCTTCTGTAACTTTAGTCAAGTTCCCGTACAAGAGATAACTGGACTTCAAACCCACACTATCCAAAAAATGGATGATTCTAACGCTCTAGGGGAAGAGACAATTTCAAGCGACATGCTAGAAAATTTAAGTCAAGAGGATCAGTTTCAGTACAGCCTGCTCCTCTCACAAGATTGCGATCCAATCACAGCCTACGATATGGTTTTATCCAACCAAAACGAAACATCGACAATCACAGCGACTAGTACAATAGCACCCAAAATCTACAAGTCACTCCCTTCACCCCCAGGAGGATTGGTCAAGCAAGAGGAAGCAGGTTGGTGTTATGCGGCAACAGCTATGACGCTAGCCAGATACAAAGGAATTGAAGAAGCTAGTGATCCGATATGGAAGGTAGTTGCTGCTACGAAAGAGGATAATGAAGCAGAGCAGGAGATCAGGAAGAAGTACGGAGCTGATTTCGGACAAGAAGAGAAGGTACTCAAAACACTCAGTGTACCCTACACTCACTTATTGAACCTCAATCTCGGCACTATTCTAAGTCAGCTAGAGCAAGGGAATGCAGTCATTCTCGCTTGGGGTGGACATAGCAGAGTTGTGATAGGAGCAGATATGACCCGTGGTGGAGAGTACAACGTACTAAAAGCTTGGGATCCGAAAGATAAGGAAATCCAGGAGATCCAAGTTGGACTCCTGGACGACAGCGCATGTGAGATATATTACTAATTCAATTTCATTGCAAATAATAGGAACTTTAATCCATGTCCTATACTGCTACAAGCCGACACAAGCAATTAACAATCAGGAACATAAGCTTGGATAGAGGACTGTTTAAGCATGTGGCGATCTGCAAAGTTCCCCTGTTAGCAAGAGAACAGGAAGTAAAAGATACTCCAGAAGTAGTACAAGGATTTCGCTTTCCCCAACATTTTAGCCAAGTCCCTATTTTGGAGAAGCATAGAGATCCTAGGGGAAAGAACCTTCAGTTGCAGAACGAGGGGTTAGACAGCGTAGGTAAACAGGGGCAAGTCCTTCAACGAGCTGAAGCACCTCGAAAGCCAGTCGTAAAAAGGCAGGATTTGGAGGAATGGGTAAGCCAAAATTTGAACTATACATGCCTGCATACAGGACAGGTGGCTGAAGAGAAGGCAAGATTAGTGCAACTGTTCAGCAACAAGATAGCTGGGAAAGTCAGCAACGAGGAAGACGCGATACAGTCTTTAAACAAGATATTGACAGAGCGCTTAGGAGGGGAGACCAAAAACACCGAGAAGGTAAGCGATCTCCAGAAAGAAAAAACTTCACCTGCCTCAGAACAGACTCCACAGGTATGGAGCGCAATGGGAGGGCCGTTTACACAAACAAGCGGTTTGACCTCTGGCAAGAAACGTGATGCAGAAAATGATCTCCCGCTCTTATGCGATGCCGTCGCTAATGGGAGGGGAAATATATACAGTACTAATATTCAAACAGTAGTTGGCGGAAATAAATTCGACAAAGAAAAATATGGCTTGAATAATAAGGACTCGCGGATTGATGTGCAGAACCCTCCGGGGAATGGAGTTTATAGTATTCATTACCAGTTAGAGGGAGCATCAATCTGTGGGGTTCTGTTCACAGATGAGGACTCAGTAAAGGACATCATGCAAGAATTGGAGAAGGCGATGAAGACTGGCCCCTGCCGTGTCTCACCGACGGCAGCAGCAATACTCCAAGGTAAAGGGCGCCAAGTCGAAGCTAAATTGGATAAGCAGGACCCCAAAAAGGATCAGACCAAGAAGAAAAAGTCATAAAATGGTCTAGCTCTTGGGGGGCATAACCCTCCCACACTAAGGGGATTGAGCCTCTTTATAACGGGCATTCACTTTGTCCCAATTGACGACATTCCACCAAGCATCCAGATAATCGGCTCGGCGATTTTGGTATTTCAGGTAATAGGCATGTTCCCAAACATCATTCCCTAGAAGTGGTGTCTTCCCCTCGAATAAGGGGCTATCTTGATTGGGGGTACTGGTGACCTCTAATTTGCCAGCTTTTGTTAGCACTAGCCAGACCCAGCCGCTCCCAAACTGGTTCACGCCTGCCTTCTTGAAAGCAGCTTTGAATTTTTCAAAACTGCCAAAGGTCTGATTAATGGCTGTAGCAACTTCTCCCTTGGGTACTCCCCCAGCTTTAGGAGCCATACTCTCCCAGAAGAGGGTGTGATTGGCATGTCCGCCGCCATTGTTACGCACAGTTGTGCGGATATCTGCTGGGATTTTGTTAAGGTTAGTTAACAATTCCTCTACGGGCTTACCTTCCCAGGAGGGATATTTGGCGATCGCAGCATTTAATTTACTGACATAGGCTCCATGATGTTTATCATGGTGAATCGTCATGGTTTGGGTATCGATGTAGGGAGTCAGAGCATCATAGGCATAGGGTAAGGGGGGAACTGTAAAAGTTTTTTGAGGACTAGCCTGAGCAATGACCGACATAGACCCTAGTTGGTCAGCCATCGCTGTCCTATCCACGGGAGATTGAGACCAACCTGCCAGCGGCTGGATCACGTTCCAGGTGACCACACTGACACACATTAAGACCATTAGGAGAATACTCGACCATCGAGAACGCATAAAATTTATCCCTTGAGACACCGTCCATCTTGCATTAAATCAGATGAAGGAGACTTAGGACTACTCTATTGGCTGAAAATCTTAAGGATTAGGGCAACTTTTGTTTTTTTGCCGATAATGAAAAGTCTCAGCTTGACTGCAAGGCATGGGATCACGACCCCAGGCTATCCTTTAACTGCTCCAGCAGTGAGTCCTTGAATAATTTTGCGTTGGAAGAATAACACCAATAGCACTAAGGGAAGTGTCCCTAACACTGTGGCGGCAGCAATCGGACCGTAGGGAATTTCAAACACCGTCGATCCGCCAATTTGGGCGGCGGCAACTGGAATCGTTTTCATGCTCTCTCGTGTGATAAATGTGAGGGCGAAAATGAACTCATTCCACGCAAAGATAAAGGCCAAGATCCCCGTTGTTACCAAAGCCGGTATCGTCGTGGGCAGGACAATCTGCCAGACTAGTTGTAGGGTATTGTAACCATCTATTTTGGCAGCATCTTCTAGGTCTTTGGGCAATTGCTGAAAAAAGCTCCGCATGACCAAAATCGTCAAGGGTAAGTTAATGGCGGTATAGGGAATAATCAGCGCTAAATAGTTGTTGGCTAAGTGCAACGCTTGCACTATTTCCAAAAGACCGAGAAACAGCAAAATATAGGGAAATAGGGTCACTATTAACACCACAGCTAAGATAATCTGCTCCCCAGGTAGATGAAGGCGTGCTAGGGCATAGGCTGCAGGTGAACCGATCCCTAAACATAATAAGGTGGAGACAATCGCCACTAAACTGCTGTTAAACAAATAATTGACAAACGGACGGCGATGGAGGATCTCCGTATAGTGTTCAAGGGTATAGCGACTGGGGAAATAAATGTTAGGGAGTTGGGAAATATCCTCATTGACCTTCAAAGAGGTCAAGATTTGCCAGAGGACGGGAGCCAAACTGAACACAATCACCAGCAGTACCGCCAGACCCAAGAGGATCCCTTGGCGGGAACTCGAAGCAGGTTTAACTGGGCGAGTAGGGAGATCTGGGGTCATGGGAATTAGTCTCCTGAGATGCGAGTGCGGAATTTAGCTAGGAGTAGGGCTGCGATCGCCACCCCCACAATCAAGACCAAAAACGTGACCACCACTAAGGCCGCGCCATAGCCAAAATCGAGGTAGCGCATTACCGTTGCATAAATATAGAGCGACACCATTTCCGTCGCCCCCGCAGGTCCGCCTTCCGTCATTACCTTAATCAGATCAAAGACCCCAAAGGACTGAGCAAATCGGAACAGCACCGCAATTAAAATTTGAGGCATCAACAAGGGCAACGTAATTTGCCGGAAACTCTGCCAAGGGGAAGCCCCATCCATGGCATGGGCTTCATATAAATCTTGAGGGATAGATTGCAAACCTGCGAGGAGCAAGATGGCCACAAACGAGGTCGTTTTCCAAATATCGGCGGCAATCGTTGCCAACAGCGCTAAAGTGGGCTCTCCTAGCCAATTGGCAGGAACCTCAATCAGATGCAGGCGCATCAAGATATCGTTGAAGACTCCATACTGATCATTAAAAATCCAGGTCCAGCTTAGACCTATCAGTGCCGTCGGTAAGGCCCAGGGCAAAATGGCAATGGTGCGAGCCAACCCTCTCCCTCGGAAAGATTGGTTGAGAACCAAGGCCACCCCCATCCCTAAAATGAGTTCGACCGTGACTGCGATCGCTGTAAAAAAAGCTGTATTTCCCAGACTTTGCCAAAATCGGCCATCTCCCATCATCCGACTATAGTTGCCAACACCCGTAAAGACAGGCTTTAGATTCGTCCCCAAATTTTTGGTCAATAAACTCAACCAAAACGCCCGACCGATGGGATAGGCAAAGACGATCAACAATAAGATCAATGCAGGGGCAACGAACAACCAACCCGTTCGCTGTTCCCTATCATGAAGAGTGTTGGCTTTGAACATACACAATTTCGACCACTATTCTTAGAGTCTTGTCTTAACTCCACTCTAGAATAGTGGATGATGTCCCTTGCGATTCTGGGACGACGCCCCCCCTTTTAGTTAAAAAACTTGAAGTTCCCACACTCATTTTTTGATCATTCAAAGCTAAAGTGGGCTAGATAGCCCTTGATCCCTGCTTGTCAGTTTGTAATGCGCTGCTGCCTCAATCCTGATTGTGAAAAGCCCTTCAACCCTGACACCCACAAGCATTGTCAGCAATGTGGTTCTCGTTTAATTGATTTATTGAGCGATCGCTTTAAGGTTCTCAAACCCTTGGATCGCGGTGGATTTGGCAAGATCTACTTAGCTGAAGATACCCACAATCACCACCAACACTGTGTCATCAAACAACTCGCCTATCAATCCCAAGGCACTTGGGCGATTCAACGGGCAGAAGAACTCTTTACTCAAGAAGCACAACAGCTTCACCAGTTGGGACAGCACCCTCAAATCCCTTCCCTGTATGCCTATTTCACCGAGAGCGCCAATCTGTACCTGGCTCAGGAATTTATTGAAGGCCATACCCTTCTTAAGGAACTTCAGCAAAAGGGACTCTTCAGCGAAACTCAAATTCGGGAATTATTGTTGAATATTCTACCAGTATTGCGGGATATCCATGTCCAAGGGGTGATTCACCGCGATCTGAAGCCAGAAAATATCATGCGTAAACAGGAAGATGGCACCCTTGTTTTAATCGATTTTGGGGTATCCAGAAGGTTTACAGAATCTGTGTTGACCAAAACCGGGACAACCCTTGGATCTCAAGGTTATGCAGCCCTAGAACAAATGCAAGCGGGTAAGTCGATTCCAGCTAGCGATCTATTTAGCTTAGGGGTGTCCTGTTTTCAACTGATGACCAATAAGGTTCCCTATACCCTCTTTTTGCAGTATGGCTATAGCTGGATCAGCCAATGGAACCAACACCTGAAAACACCAATTAGCGATCATCTCAGGACTGTTTTAGGTAAGCTTTTGCAGAATGATTTGCGGTTGCGATATGGCTCTGCCGCCTCTGTACTCGCAGATTTACAAACTCGACACGTTGTGGATATCCCAACAGTCTCAGCTCCAAATACCCTCTCTCAGTTATCCGTTGCTCCCACCACCCTGGTCAGTAGTCAACCCCACAATCAACCCGCACCCCTTAGCTCTAAAACCCTTCTGTCTGCTCAACAGCCTGTACTCCACTCCTTCAAGTTTGAGGTGATTACGATGAATCCTCAAGGAGAGGTGATCAAGCGGGTGCCTAAAGTCGCTGAGGGTTTTCATGAAACTCTTAGTGAGGGTGTCCAATTGGAGATGGTCTCTATCCCAAGTGGACGGTTCATGATGGGATCTCCCTCTCAAGAGTTGGATCGAGATATCAGTGAGGGTCCCTATCATGCTGTTGAGATTGCTGCCTTTTTTATGGGGAAGTATGAAATCACGCAACTGCAATGGCGAGCGGTTTCCACCTGGCCTAAAGTCACTCACGATCTCCATTATGATCCCTCTAAATTCAAGGGTGCCAACTATCCCGTCGAGCAAGTGTCTTGGCTAGATGCCATTGAATTTTGTGCTCGCTTATCCCAGCAAATGGGTCGAGACTATCGCTTACCCAGTGAAGCGGAGTGGGAGTATGCCTGTCGGGCAGGAACTGTGACGCCCTTCGCTTATGGCTCCACCATTACATCGGAGCAGGCCAATTACCAAGGCCAATTTTCCTACGGTTCTGGATCCAAAGGGGTGTATCGGCAATCCACAACCCCTGTGGGTCGATTTCCTGCTAATGCCTTTGGCTTATACGATATGCACGGCAATGTCTACGAATGGTGTTTAGATTGTTGGCACAAAAACTATGACGGTGCCCCCACAGATGGCCGCCCTTGGCTGACTTCTAAAGAGACCGATCCGCGTGTCCTCAGAGGCGGATCCTGGTATAACAAGCCCCGCTATTGCCGTGCTGCTAATCGCAGTCGCTATGCTCCTCATAACCGCATCAATGATATTGGGTTTCGCGTAGCGTTAACCCTTTTGCCTCTATGAGGCCGAGAGGAATTTCGATATGGTTAGGTTTTTAATAAGTTTCGGGTCTCTTGAGCGGCAGATTGCATCGCTTGAGCAGGAGTTTTTCGTCCCGTTAGGGCTGCACTGAGATACCGTTGCAGAATATCCGATGCCTGCGCATATTGGGCAATGGGGGGACGCAGGACAGAGTTAGCAATCACTTTTTCCAAAGCAGGCAAGTACTCATACTCAGCGACTAAAGTGGGATCGGTAAATAGGGCTTTGCGACTGGGTACAAACCCGGAGGCGAGGATGAATTTGCGTTGAGCTTCTGTACTACTAAAATACTGAACGGCGCGCCAAGCTGCATCGGCATGGTGGGTTGTTTTGGCAATACCGATGCCCCATCCTCCCTGGCAAGCTCCACTCTCAAACCCTGGGGCATGAACCATGGGCTTAATACCAAATTTGCCTTGAACCGTAGAGTTGGGTTCAGTATTACCCAGTTTCCATGCGTAGGGCCAGTTACGCATAAAGACAGCATTGCCGCTTTCAAACTGAAGCCGTACCTCTTCTTCTGCATAGGCGGTGGTACCGGGGGGTGAAATCTTATCGGTCAGCGTAGTTTGCAAAAATTTCAAGGCGGAGATCGCATCTGCCGTATCCAGGCCCACTTCTTTGGTCTCAGGATTAATCCAATACCCACCAAAGCCTTCTAGCAGCTCCACAAATAGGGCAGCAGCCCCTTCGTACTGTTGTCCCTGCCACAGATACCCCCATTTGGCTTTGCCCTGAGCTTGCAGCGCCTGAGAGATTTTGATCAACTCAGCGGTAGTTTCAGGCGGGTCAAAGCCGGCTGCCTTCAGTAAATCCTGACGATAGTAGAGCATCCCGCCATCGGAGCGAAAGGGCATACGGTATAACCCCCCTGCGTAGCGCCCGCCATCCACATCCCCTGCCATAAACTCGGATAATTCCGTGTCTGTGATCCGATTCGATAAATCCAGTAACCAGCCCGCTGCTGCGAATTTGGGTACCCAGATGATATCCATATAGATCAAGTCGTAGGGAGAATCTCCCAACAAAAAGAGGTAGTGTACAGGTCTTCGCGCAAATCTGTGGCATTGGGGCCTTCAATGAGGTCGATTTTGATGTCGGGGTTGGCGGCCTCAAAGTCATCGACAATGAGCTGCCAATTGGGAATTTCCTGACCCTGGAGCATCATCGTTAAATGTACAGGCTGCTGCGCCCATACCCAATAGCTGACTAGGATGCTGAGACAAACCAATACACTCAACAGGATTAATCGCAGTCGTTTCGACAAGTGCTTAAAGGGATTGGGGGGTCGCCAGGATTGCGATCGCATACACATCACCTCTTGTTGATAAACCACTGAGCAGGGATTTTCCTCACTCTAGATCCCCGTTGGTGAAAAATCAAAATCTGCGAGTGGGCAGGGAGTCTGCCAGGGCTTAAGGTAAAGAAGGGAAAATCTGAATCAACCGCGATGACGTACTCAATGACCCCAGAGATGGCCGCTAATCTGCACCAACCAAATCAAGCAGAACCATTACCGACGATCAAGTTTTGCAGCAACCGACGCGCTCGGACTGGATCGAAGAAGCCCTCTCTAATTTAGATACCATTCTGCTGGATCACTCCCACTGTGAACGCAAGGCGGCTGGGGTAGCGGTGAATCTGATGTTTCGCTATCCGTCCTTTACCAAATTGGTACGAATGCTGACGGCGATCGCCCAAGAAGAACTGGAGCATTTTGAACTCGTCAACCAATGGCTGGAGCGGCGGCAAATCCCCCTGGCTCCCTTACCTGCCCCTCCCTATGGCGCTCAACTCAATGCCCAAATTCGACGACAAGAACCGGAACGGTTGTTAGATATGTTGTTGGTCTGTGGTTTAATTGAAGCCCGCAGCCATGAGCGCTTAGGACTGTTAGCCCAGCACATCCGGGATCCTGAGCTGGCCAAGTTTTATCGCAGCTTAATGGCCTCGGAAGCCCGCCACTATGGTGCTTATTGGCTATTGGCAACTACCTATTGTGAAGAGGAGGCGGTCAACACCCGTCTTCAAGAGCTGGCCACGCTTGAAAGTCAGATCCTGTCCACGCCCTATCCTCAACCTCGGATTCATAGCTAATGCAGGAGAAATTCCGCGAGGCGTTGCTGAATGAAGGTATGAATCAGGCGGGAACGGGCACATCCCAAAATTTTAGGTAGTGAAGTAGCAATCGAATCGAGTGTGCTAGCATTTCTGCGGACTTGGAATAACAAAGTGTCTTGCGA
>JAAUOM010000045.1 GCA_012034865.1 Acaryochloris sp. CRU_2_0
TCGAGCGAACCCACCCCTACCCCTCCCAGGAGGGGATTCTAATAGGTTTCTACATGCCAACGGTGAGCTTTCTTGAGATCCCGTTGGTATTCTGCCCAGTCAACCCCGTGCTTGGTGGCAGCGGCTGACATGCCTTCATCAATACCCCCTTCCATGCCTTTTAAACCACAAATGTAGGTGTGGGTATTGTCTTTTTGCACCAGTTCCCATAGCTCATCGGCATGTTCGGCAATCCGGCTTTGGATGTACATTTTGCTGCCAGCTGCGTTCTTTTGTTCACGACTAATGGCATAGGTGAGCCGGAAATGATCAGGGTACTGACTTTGCAATTTCTCTAGTTCTTGTTTGTAGAGAATATTCGGTGTATAGGCGACACCGAAGAATAACCAAGCTAAACCCTTGAACTGGTAGTTTTCGTGTTTTTCTTTGAACATCCGCCATAAATAGGCTCGGAATGGGGCAATACCTGTTCCAGTGGCCATCATAATGATGTTGGCATTTGGATCATCAGGGAGCAGCATCTCTTTGCCAACGGGGCCAGTAATTTTGACATCAGCACCCGGTTCCATGTTGCAAAGGTAGGTAGAACAAACGCCATACACTCGCTCTCCGGTTTTAGGATGGTTATACTCCAGTTGGCGAACACAGAGGGAAACGGTTTTGTCATCTAGCCGATCCCCATGGCGTGTAGAGGCAATAGAGTATAGGCGCAGTTTATGGGGTTTGCCACTCTCATCGTTACCCGCCGGGATAATACCGATACTCTGACCCTCTACATAGCGCAGATCCCCGCCAGATAGATCGAACAGGAGGTGGCGAACAGTACCTTCACCGCCTTCTCTGACCAGCTCTTCGTTGGACAGACATTTACCCACAAAGGGATCCTTAGGACGATAAGTATTCACAGGAATATCGTCTTTTTTAGCCTTTTTGGAGGCTAGCTTAGTCTGTGTGAGGGGTGCTTCGGGGGCGGACTCAGCAATGATGGGTTTTTCTTCAATCTCAGGTAGATCAATATTGATGAGTTTTGCACCTGCTTTGGCAATATTCTTTAAGTCCTTTTTGAATCGATCGATGGGTTTGTTCATTGTTTATGTGGCTCTCCGAAGCTAACCTGTCGTAATATTTTGCAATAAAATGTCATGAATTTCAAAGTGTCCTTAATCAAGCTCCTGCAAGGGCTGGGAGTCCTGTAGGTTAATCACCTTAGCATGACGTTAGAATAGCGCAATTGTATAACAGGCATAACGATTAGGTGTTGTTCAGCTTAAGCTCATCCTATAGGAGTTGTCTGCTAAGCCCCTTACAAACCTTAATTCTCCTGATTATGTAGGTCTGTAACGGAAAAGTTAAGGTGTATTGCAACTTTCCCTTGTTGGTAGATGAGGATGGTGTTTGGCCTAAATTGCCGTGTTACCATTCGCTACGTAGCTGTAAAAGTTTGGAGGATCTCCTTGGCACTTCGGGTAGCAGTTGTTGGCTCAGGGCCAGCTGGTTCTTCAGCGGCAGAAACGCTGGTTAAGGCTGGTATTGAAACCTATTTATTTGAGCGTAAATTAGATAACGCCAAGCCCTGTGGCGGGGCTATTCCCCTGTGTATGGTGGGCGAGTTTGATTTACCCCTTGAGATCATTGATCGGCAAGTCAGGCAGATGAAGATGATCTCTCCCTCCAATGTTGAAGTGGATATTTTTATCAAAAATGAGGGTGAATATATCGGCATGTGCCGTCGAGAAGTTTTGGATGGCTTTATGCGCGATCGCGCCGCCAAGCTAGGGGCCAAACTCATCAATGGCACTGTGAACAAGCTAGATTTTCCTACAGGAGACAATCAGCCCTATACGATTCATTATGCTGACTTGTCTGATGGCCATCCTGAAGGCGTGATGAAAAGCCTGGATGTTGATCTTGTGATTGGGGCGGATGGGGCTAATTCCCGGATTGCCAAAGAGATCAAAGCCGGGGATTATAACTATGCGATCGCCTTTCAAGAGCGCATCCGTCTTCCTGATCGATACATGGATTACTACCAAGATCGTGCTGAGATGTATGTTGGCGATGATGTCTCCACGGATTTCTATGCTTGGGTATTTCCCAAATACGACCATGTGGCCGTGGGCACTGGCACCATGAAGGTCAACCAGGCGGATATCAAAAAACTCCAGGCTGGTATTCGTGCCCGTGCCGCCCATCGCCTCGTTGGGGGTGAAATCATCAAAGTAGAAGCCCATCCAATCCCTGAACACCCTCGTCCTCGTCGCGTTGTCGGTCGAGTGGCCCTCGTCGGTGATGCGGCAGGTACTGTGACCAAGTCTTCGGGCGAAGGCATTTACTTTGCGGCTAAGTCTGCGCGCATGTGCGCCGAAACCATTGTTGAATTTTCTAACAACGGCCAACGGATCCCCACCGAAGAAGACCTCAAAGTCTACCTCAAGCGCTGGGATAAGAAATATGGCATGACCTATAAGGTCTTAGACATTTTGCAACGGGTGTTCTACCGCTCTGATGCCACACGAGAAGCCTTTGTAGAAATGTGTGCGGATCTAGATGTGCAGCAGATGACCTTTGATAGTTATCTGTATAAGACGGTGGTTCCCATGAATCCCCTCAAGCAAATTAAGATCACAGCCAAAACGTTAGGCAGTCTCATCCGTGGCAATGCTTTAGCTCCCTAAAGCGCATTTAACTCAGTTGAACTCCAGGTTAAAACAACCTCATTACTGTAGCCCTGTAATGAGGTTGTTTTTTGCCCGCCAACGTAATAACCCGTAGTTCCCATCCACTATGGGTTAAGCATTTCAACTTGGACGCCTCGATGATCCTCTTGTTCAGGCAACTTCCCTGGCTTTTGGGGACCCGGTGCGAGCTGAACTTTCGGGGGCAACCCCACCTTCACTTCCTCAGGGGTAGGAAGTTGCTTGGGTTGAGGTCGCCACGATTTTAGGTCAACCTCTTGTACACCCAGCGCTTTGGCATTGCCCGCTGGGGAGGGATTTACCTTTCTGCTCTGATTTTTCTGTTGAGCTACGGCACTTTCTTCCCCAATACTCAGGAGTACCGTTAACATTATTGTTATTAAAACACTTGTTGATCTAAGCATGGCTTTGGCTCACTTCTGGATAGATAACTTTTCTAGACAGAAACGGTGTTTCACGATAGCTTTTGCTATTTGCTCTAAATTTGCTGTGCTCCTGGCTGCCCATTTTTAACCTGAAAAGACGCTAAAGTACGAATCTGGCTCTTCGGCTTCTTCACCGTATCCACTATCCGAAAATGAGTTGTCCACAGCTCAGGGGAGATGATGCACACGGCATACCCCCGGTAGCGACTTTCAAAGAATTTGACATGGGGATTATTTTTCAATGCAAGGGCAAACAGCTTATAGTTAGGTCCACTAGAACTAATCGAAGTCCCTACAAATTCAGTGGCTAGCACGGGAGATTGGGGATCTTGGAAATCAGATTTCAAATCCGTAACCCAAAAGGAGTGGATATCACCACCAATCACCACTGGGTTGGCAGGGCGATACTCTGCGATCGCCGCCAAAATTCGCTGTCTCGTGGCGGCATAACCATCCCACCCATCTGTCCAATATCCCAAGAGAGGGGCTAAACCTTGTTTCAATTCTGCCATCATAAGTTGTTGGGCAATCACAGTCCATCTGGCTGAGGATTGTTGGAGTCCTTGCAGGAGCCAGCGTTCTTGTTCGCTGCCCAAGAGGGAGCGTTGCGGATCAAGGCGTTCTGGACAGTCAAAAACCACTTGACCGCCGCCCTTGCCCTTGGCACAGGCTTGATCATCCCGATACTGGCGGGTGTCTAAGCAGTGAAATTCAGCTAAGTCCCCAAATTGAAAGCGACGATAAAGCTGTAAGTTTATCCCCTGGGGCTGGGCTGTTGGCCGCAAGGGCAAATGTTCATAATAGGCTTGATAAGCCGCTTGCCGTCGTCGTAGAAAAACCACAGGATCAACAAAGTCTTTGGATTGATCCTTGGCATAGTCATTGTCAACTTCGTGATCATCCCAAATACAAATAAAGGGGAAAGCAGCATGGGCAGCTTGTAAATGGGGATCGGATTTATACAGCGCGTAGCGTAAGCGATAGGTTGCCAAATCCACAGGATTAGAACCGACATGCTGCCGGGGTCGCCCTGGACGAGGGTCACCTTCGTAGATATAGTCTCCCAAATGGAAGACCATATCCACATTTTCTTGAGCCAAATGCTCATAAGCTGTGTAGTAGCCATACTCATAGTTTTGGCAAGAGACAAAGGCAAACTTCAGTTGATCCAGGCGTGCACCAGGTGCAGGCAGGGTTCGAGTCCGACCCATGGGGCTTTTTTCCTGGCCGACCTGAAATTGATACCAATACCACTGCCCTGGCAACAATTTCTCAACAACCACATGCACCGCATGTCCCCATTCAGGCGTTGCTAGGGTGGTTCCCTTTTGCACAATCTTTGTCATCTGGGCATCGGTGGCAATCTTCCAAGTAAGGGGTATGGAGACTTTCGGCATGGAAGGGGAACCTAGGGGATCAGGCGCTAGACGAGTCCATAGCACCACGCTATCGGATTGAGGATCACCCGACGCCACCCCCAAACTAAAGGGATAAGTCGAAAATTTGGGTTGGGCAAGAATGAGGCGATCGCGATCACTCATAACCACCCAACCGATCGCTGCTCCCGCTGTGATGAAAAACTGTCGTCGATTCATATTTGTAAAGGTATGAGTTTGTACAGAATCCCCAGTAGAAGTAAGCTTAGACAGTCGTGATCTCTAGCTGCTCCTCTGTCTGTTTCATCCACATCTTAAATCTTGACACTTTTCTCGGTCTAACGGCTACGATGATTCCGACTGACATTCTCCCGATTCGATCTTGACAAAAGCCAAGTGTCATCAGCTGTTAATTTCGTTTTATTTAAGATCTTGCTTTTTGCAAGGAATCGATAAAATATTTAGGATCATAATTCATGAACTAACACGATTAAAGAACTAGTTAATTCAAGCAGAAAATAAGTAGAGCAGCTATGACTGATCGCAATTTAGAAATTCTTGAAAAAGCAAAAGAATGGTTTAAAAATACTATTGCAGTTAATCACATAGCTAATACGAAAAAACTAAAAAAATCCTCGGAATTCAACATAAATCCTTTTTTGACTGTATATCTAGCAAATTTTTTGACAGGAAATTCTTCTGCTTTAAGTATTGCAAAAGCACTTATATATCCAAGAATTCTTGGAACTTCCATTACTACTTCATTCGGTACAAATATACAAAAATTTACAAATGATGTGCTTGATGCTTTTGGCAGCACAACTTCAGGCATTGACATTGAATTTATCGATCAAGTAGATGGGCACAAAAAATACTGTCAACTTAAAGCTGGACCCAACACGCTTAACAAAGATGATGTTGAGACCATAGTAGGTCACTTTAAGTCAACGATTAGATTGGCTCGAACAAATAACCTAAGAGTAAGTTTAGATGACATGATCATTGGAGTGATTTATGGAGAAAGTGATGATCTGAGTGGACATTACCTACGGATTAATAATCAGTATCACCATCCTGTTCACGTTGGACAAGATTTCTGGCATAGGCTTACGGGTGACGAAGGATTTTATGAGAAATTAATTACTGTGATCGGTTCTGTTGCGGTTGAAGCCGATTACAGCCACGAACTTGAAGATGTTATTAGGCAGCTTGCAGAGCAAGATGATGTGAAAAATTTATCTCAATAAGACTTGCTTTGCTATATGCATATGAATTACTTTATAACCATGATCAATGTTTGCATAGGCAGTGATGATTCCTGACTATTATTCTGTTGCACAAGTGGCTGATATTTTGGGTGTTTCCAAAGAAACCTTAAGAAGGTGGGACAGAAATGGAGCGCTTGTTTCATTACGTCATCCTGAAAATAACTACCGTCTATATCATCGTTCTCAGTTAGAAACCTTTGAAGAAGCTCAACTTCTATTTAATAGCTCTTGGGGTCAAGAACTTCTTTCAAAACCTATCAGAAATTTTAGGTTGATTGAACTATTTGCTGGTTGTGGTGGACTTGCACTTGGCATGGAAAAGGCTGGGTTTGCATCCATTTTGTTCAACGAAATAAACCATGACGCTTGTGCGACTCTACGCAGTAATCGTCCTCATTGGAATATTATTGAAGGAGACATTACAAACGTAAGTTTTTCTGAATATCGAGGTAGAGTCGATTTAATTTCTGGTGGTTTTCCTTGTCAAGCATTTTCTTATGCTGGCAAAAACTTGGATTTGAAGATATTCGAGGGACTTTATTTTTTGAATTTGCAAGAGCTGTAAAAGAAACTAAGCCTAAGGTCTTTATTGCAGAAAATGTCAGAGGTCTTTTAAAGCATGATAATGGAACAACTTTGGAAACCATTTCTAATGTTATTCATGAACTTGGATATGAATTAGTTCCTCCTAAAATTCTTAAGGCTGTTTTCTACCAAGTACCACAAAAGAGGGAACGCCTTTTCTTGGTTTGCATACGCAAAGACTTGGCAAAAGATATAGCATTTCAATGGCCTTCTCCTTATCAACGTATTATGACTCTCAGAGATGCATTGAAAGCAGGTGAGCTTTATCCAAACGATGTACCTAACTCGGAAGGTCAAAAATATCCAAGGCACAAAGCAGAGATAATGGCTTACGTTCCTGCTGGGGGATACTGGCGCGATTTACCTGACGAGTTACAACGTGAATATATGAAGAAGAGCTATTTTCTAAGTGGGGGTAAAACAGGTATGGCTCGACGTTTAGCTTGGGATGAACCAAGTTTAACGTTGACTTGCGCTCCTGCTCAGAAACAAACAGAAAGATGTCATCCTGAAGAAACAAGACCATTAACAATTAGAGAGTATGCAAGAATACAAACATTCCCAGACACTTGGTTTTTTTCTGGCTCACTTTCATCTCAATATAAGCAAATTGGTAATGCTGTTCCTGTTAATCTTGCCTTTGCTATGGGTAGAGCCTTAGTAAGATTACTCAATGATATCGAAAAAGTCTCTACTTCTCTAGAGCGAGAAATCTCTGAGAAGGAATTGATTGCTTCATCTGTTTAGGCTATTCTACCTCTTGCTGGATAGGGTTTTGACTGTATGGATGCTTTGCCAGGACAGGCGAATGGCTCGGATCCTCAACCGATTATTGCCTGCTAAAGCCCATCTGAATTGCTGCATATTATCTTAGCCAAGGCAATCTATCCGCCGATTTGCGACATGGTGCGAGTATAGCTAGCCCCCATCGTTCCTGATTGGCGATCTTTGTAATTGATTTCTGGTTTAAGTTCTAGCAAATCCTGCACTTGTTCGCACAAGAGAGAAGTAGGCACCCTGGCTCGGAGGGGAGTCTTCAAATCCAGTTGACCCGTTTCATTGAGTAAACAAGGGCGTAGCCAGCCATCGGCAGAAAGACGCATCCGGTTACAGCGATCGCAAAAGCATTCCGACATCTGACTAATAAACCCTAAGGTACCTTTAGCCCCCGGAATTTGAAAGACATCCGCAGGGCCATTCCCCTGGACTTGTCCAGATTGTAAACCCCAGTGATCGCAAATTTGGTCGCGGAGATCTTGGGAAGGGATCCAACCGCGATCGCCAAACAGATCTGCATTGCCAATGGGCATAAACTCAATGAACCGCACATGCCAGTGACGATCCAAGGTGAGGGCGGCCAAATCTAGCACCTCATGATCATTGATACCAGGAATAATCACCACATTGAGCTTGAGGGGATTAAACCCCACGTCATAAGCCTTTTGAATACCAGCCCAGACCTGTTGCCAACGTTGACGCCCCTGAACATCTCTGCCAGTAATGATGGTAAAGGTTTCGGGCACTAAAGAGTCCAAACTAATATTGATCCGACGTAACCCAGCCTCATACAACGCTTGAGCCATATTGGCCAGCAAAAAAGCATTGGTGGTCATCGCCAAATCCTTGACTTGGGGGAAAGCGACCAGGCCTTCCACAATTTGGAGAACATCGGGTCTTAAAAGAGGTTCACCTCCCGTCAGCCGAAAGCGAGTGAACCCAGATGGGATAAAGACCTCACCAATTAAGGCTAAAAGCTCTGATGCGGTTAAGACTTCCGACAAGCCTAGAAACTTTAAGGCTTGAGAATCTGGCATGCAATATTGACAGCGAAAATTACAGCGATCAATCAGACTAATGCGGAGATAGTCAACAGGGTTCATGGCAGCCGCCAAAGCAGGGTCAACACAGACAGGGCATTTTGTACAAGGGTCTCCAATGTTGAGAGTTGAGAGAAGGTGTTAGATCGATTATCCCTAGGTTTTCTAAAGCCGTTGAAAGCTGGGTCACCACCTATTGTTCTACCAGGATTAAGACCTCGAATAATCGCTTGGACATTTATATAATCTGTATTTTTAAAGACTGAAGAGACCCTGACTTAGCTCACCTATAGGGTACACATAATGCCACAATCTGTTCAATGGGTTGGAATAATCGAACTTGTTTGCATGACTTAACAAATAACACAATCGCTACCTAGAAGCATTTGCCCCTTTGTACAGTACAAGCCCATCGAAGAGATGGGCACTATAAGACCATATCCCCAAAATATTTCTATTACCTGTTTTGACCTGCCTGACCGTAACGCTTTGCTCATCTATACTGAATTCTCTTTGCTCAGACGCTTAATATTACTGTGGCCAAAAAAATTAAATTAGAACCCATCGCTCAAGAAGCTTCTATTGATACCAATGACAATCTCCTGTCCATGCTGCTCAAACATGAGTTAAACGTAAAATGGAAGTGTGGGGGGCGGGGTCGTTGTTCCACTTGTCATGTCTACATTCAAGAGGGGCTTGAGAGTTTATCTCCTAAAAGCCGTAGAGAACAGCAAACCTTGATGTTAATCTCAAGCTGCCAGGAAAATTCTCGTTTAGCTTGCCAAGCAAGAGTTCTCGGTGAAGGGGTTGTTGTAGAACTGCCCATTGGTATGTATCTCAGTGAAATTGACAATTTGGATGCCTTGATTGGGCGGCGGGTGCAACAGCCGATTTTACATCCGATTGATGGAACTGTTTTAGTTGAAGAAGGAATGATGATTACTCGATCCATCGTTCATCAACTCCAACAAGCTCAACAGCAGATAGAGAGCTTTCTAGCCCAAACTTAAAACGAATGAATTTATGGACATGCAGCGATGGCTAGCTCGGCAGGAGCCACAGTGGCGACGATTAGAAGGGTTGCTGCAAAAAGCAGAAAAGAGTGGCCTCCAGAAACTAACGGGTCAAGAAGTACAAGACCTGAGCGGTCTCTATCGGCTGGCAGCGGCGGATTTGGCACGGGCGCGGGCGCGGCAGGTGGGGCCGGGGGTTACTGAGCAATTAAAACAACTGACGTTACGAGGCTATGCCCAGATTTATCAAGGGGGGCGACGACCTGTTTGGCGATCGATTGGGGAGTTTATTAGTTGGGGATTTCCCACGGTTGTCCAGCAGACGTGGTTGTTTACTGCTGCCGCAACTTTAATTTTTCTCATGGGCGGTGGAATTGGTTGGTGGTATACCTGGCGGGATCCAGTGTTTATGAATCTGGTTATTCCTCAGGGGATTATTGATTTAGTGCAAGAGGAAGGGAAGTTGTGGATGGGCTCAATCGTAGGCAGTGAGCCCTTGGCTTCCAGTAATATTATGCAAAATAATATGAGTGTTACCTTTTCTACCTTCGCCGGGGGAATTTTGGCTGGGGGTTTGACTCTCTATATTTTGTGGGTGAATGGGTTGCATATTGGTGCGATCGCAACCCTAGTTGGTCAAAATAAATTAGCTTATCCCTTTTGGGCCTTTGTCTTTCCCCACGGAGCCTTGGAGTTACCTGCAATTTTTCTGGCGGGTGGGGCAGGGTTATTGCTGGCCAAAGCGGTGGTCTTTCCCGGACAATATCAACGGATGACAGCGCTGAAACTCTATGGTGCGCAGGCTATTCAGCTCATGTTTGGGGTTGTGCCCATGCTTGCGATCTCTGGGGGAATTGAAGGGTTTTTCTCTCCCTCTCTGGTGGTTCCTGCGCCCGTGAAATATTTGGTGGGCTTAAGTTTGTTGTGGGGGCTATTGCTGTATTGGCGGCGTCAACCCCGGCAGACTGCGATTCGTGGAGGGGATGGGGGGCAGAAAGGCGTCTAGTCGCACTCGTTGCGTTACCCTATGGAATGAATAAACCTAAGTTCAAATCACCTTCTGCCACACCCATGACCCTGCGCTTGGCCGAGCTGGCCAGCCTCTTCCTCAAACTCGGAATCATTGGGTTTGGTGGTCCTCCGGCTCATATTGCCATGGCCAATGATGAAGCCGTGCTCCAGCGTCAATGGCTTACGCCAGAACAATTTACGGAAGGACTAGCCATCTGTGAAATGCTGCCTGGCCCTGCTTCCACCCAGATGGGGATTTACATTGGCTATGTGCGGGCAGGTCAACTGGGAGCCTTGGTGTCGGGAGTTTGCTTTATTGCCCCGGCTTTTTTAATTGTAGTGGCCTTGTCTTGGGGGTATTTTCGCTTTCAGGGGCTACCCCAAATTCAGGATATTTTTCTGGGCATTGCTCCGATGGTAACGGCGATTATTTTGGCTTTTTGCTGGAAAATTGCCCAAAAAATGCTTAAGGATAGATGGCGGCTGGGAATTGCGATCGCCGTCTTACTCCTCACCACCACTACCTCGATCAACGTCTTTGTCCAATTCATCTTAGCGGGACTATTGGGGTGTTGGTGGTGTCGTCCTTCCAAAGAGAACCCACGGGGATGGGTCGTGCCTCCTTTACCCTTATTACTAGCCAATCTACCCCCTGAAACCTTGACTCTCTCAAGCGTTTGGGGATTGGAGCGCATCGGTGAATTCCTGGTACCCTTAACCCTATTTTTCTTGAAGGTGGGAAGTTTTATCTTTGGCGGCGGCTTGGTGATTATTCCCTTGCTGGAATTTGAAGTGGTGGAACAGTTACACTGGCTGACCCGAACTGAATTTATCAATGGGGTGGCCATTGGTCAACTCTCTCCCGGGCCCGTTGTCTTAACGGCAGCGTTTGTTGGTTATAAAGTAGCGGGCATTTTAGGAGCAACAGTCTCAACAATCGCAATTTTTGCCCCATCCTTTGCTTTCATTATGTTGGCTGCGCCGCTGCTGCTTAGGATCCGACAGAATCCTTGGATTCAGGCTTTTTTACAAGGGGTGACTCCGGCGGTTTTAGGTGCGATCTCAGCCGCCACGATCCCGCTCCTGCAAACGACATTCACCCAAGCCCATGGATGGTCTGCAATCGCATCAGGACTGATTGGGGTCGCTGCTTTCGTCGCATTAATCCGCTATAAGCTACCGACTTGGCAATTAGTCCCCGTGGGTGCTGGCTTAGGCTTACTGATGGGGCTAATACCTATTTGAGGGAGTGACTTGCTTTAGCTATGATCACAGTTGGTTTTATTCGTACCCTAGGCCATAAATATTGGATATTTCGCTGCAGCGATTGCTACAGTTAGCCAGTCCTGCCCTCCCTGTAGGGGCTTATAGCTATTCAGAAAGCATTGAGTGGTTAGTTGATACGGGTACTTTGCAAAATGAAATCCATCTTCAGGCATGGTTGCTGCAAGAGTTAACCTATGGGGCCATTCGGATGGAAACGGCAGTGATGGTGCGCGGCTATAGGGCAGTGCTTTATCAAAACCCGCAGGCGTTGCAGACCTGGAATACTTGGCTATCGGCGGCCAGAGACACAGAAGAGCTGAGATTACAAAGTTGGCAAATGGGGCGATCCCTACTGCGATTATGTTTAGATTTGCAGACTGCGGATGGGATTGCCATCGATCCAGCGCTGATCCAAAACTTGGATCAACTACAACAGTCGGGGTGTAATTTTGCGATCGCCTTTGCGATTACAGCCGCCCACTGGCAAATTCCCCTAGACTCAGCCGTTCTCGGTTATCTGCACAGTTGGGCCACCAATCTCATTGGTGCAGGCGTCAAACTGATTCCTTTAGGGCAAACAACGGGCCAAAAACTGCTATTTCAGCTCCAGCCCCATTTAAAATCAGCCACTCAAGCCATTCTCACCCTCCAAGACGAGGATCTCAATACTTGTGGGTGGGGATTGGCTTTGGCCAGTATGGGTCACGAAACCCAATACAGTCGCTTGTTCCGCAGCTAAATCATTCGAATATTCCTTGGACTCAGGACACACCCGCTCAGCACCTTGATAAGATACTGTCATTACCCCTAGCCCCAGAACGATCAACCCTTGCAATTGACTAGGACGCTAGTATCTATGAATTCGCTACGAGTCGGGGTGGCAGGTCCTGTGGGATCTGGTAAAACAGCCTTAGTGGATGCCCTCTGCAAAGCCCTGCGCCAGGAGTACAATCTCGCCGTTGTCACCAACGACATTTATACCCAAGAAGATGCCCAGTTTCTAGTCCGCAGTCAGGCTCTAGAACAAGAGAGAATTCTGGGTGTAGAAACAGGTGGCTGTCCCCACACCGCTATTCGTGAAGATGCTTCCATTAACCTGATGGCCATTGAAGAGTTAGAACAACGCTTCAACCCCCTAGATATTGTCTTCGTTGAAAGTGGTGGAGATAATTTAGCAGCTACCTTTAGTCCAGAACTGGTCGATCTGACAATCTACGTCATTGATGTGGCCGGGGGCGATAAAATTCCCCGCAAAGGCGGACCGGGGATCACCAAATCAGATTTACTAGTCATCAACAAAATTGATCTGGCTCCCTATGTTGGTGCCAGTCTAGAGGTGATGGAACACGACACAAAACAAATGCGAGGCTCCAAGCCTTTTGTCATGACCAACTTAAAACAACTGGTGGGGCTACCCGCAGTCATCGATTTTGTCATCCAACATATTCCGCCTACCCTTTCCGAATAAAAGCAGCACTGAGCATTTTAAAGTTAAGTTCTCCAGAATTTAAGGTTGTGTTAACAAGTCTCTTGTCTACCTGAAATCTTTGCCAGGAAGCTCATTTCGCGAATAAAAAAATTCTACTAAAGCTATAAAATATGTTTTTTGTATCGTGCATAACATTTTTTTGTTAAATCACATCCCTAATATCTTCTTGGTGATGGTGAAACTGGACTTCTAAACTGTATTCCAAACAACTCAATGAATTGCTGGAAATAATAATAAGACAATTTCTGGATCAGTTGAGGATTCAAAGTCAGCCTAGTCGCTATCCACGCAATGGTATGTTTTGCCTTTGCTAAGGTTAACTATTGCTAAAAGTCATCAAGTTACTTTGTGTTGAGGAGTAAATCAGTTTATGGCCAGAGGATTTGGTCGGCGCGAATTTCTAATCATGGGTTCCGTGACAACGGGAAGCCTTTTACTCAAAGCATGTACAAACCCAGAAGGGCAATCCGATAGTGGTAATTCTAGTAGTTCTGCCTCAGGTGACACCATTAAAGTCGGCATCCTCCACTCTTTGAGTGGCACGATGGAAATCAGTGAGAAAACGGTCGTTGATGCAGAATTATTAGCCATTGAAGAAATCAATGCCAATGGAGGGGTGCTGGGTAAGCAAATCGAATTTGTCAAAGAAGATGGTGCATCAAACTGGGATACGTTCAAAGAGAAGGCTGAAAAATTAATTGACCAAGACAAGGTGGTTACAGTGTTTGGCTGTTGGACCTCTGCTAGTCGGCAGTCCGTCAAGGAAGTTTTTGAGTCCAAGAACCATATGCTCTGGTATCCCGTACAGTACGAAGGCCAAGAGTGTTCCAAGAATATTTTCTACACAGGAGCAACCCCCAATCAGCAAATTGAGCCTGCTGTGACTTGGCTACTGAAGAATAAGGGTAAGAAATTCTTCTTAGTGGGTTCTAATTATGTTTTTCCCAAAACTGCAAATACCATTATTAAAGAACAGTTGAAGGCCGAAGGTGGAGAAACCATTGGCGAAGAGTATCTAGAGCTAGGGGATCAAGAGGTCACGCCCATTATTGCCAAGATTAAGGAAACGATGCCACAGGGGGGTGTGATCTTCAATACTCTCAATGGTGACAGTAATACCGCCTTTTTCAAACAAATGAAATCAGAAGGTTTGGGACCCGATAAGTATCCCATTTTGTCAGTTAGTGTAGCGGAAGAAGAGATTCGGCAAATTGGTCAAGAGTTTCTAGTGGGGCATTATGCTGCCTGGAATTACTTCCAAACCGTCGATACACCTGCTAATAAAAAGTGGGTTGCTGATTTTAAGAAGAAATACGGCGATGACCGTGTTACCAGTGATCCCATGGAAGCTGCCTACATTATGGTGTATCTGTGGAAGCAAGCCGTTGAGAAGGCGAAAACTGCCGATGATCTTGACAAGGTACGGCAGGCTGCCATTGGCCAGACCTTTGATGCCCCTGAAGGCAAAGTGACGATGAATGGCAACCATCACCTCTCCAAGACCGTTCGCATTGGCCAAATTAACGATAAAGGTCAATTTGATGTTGTCTGGTCTACAGAGGGTCCCATTGATCCCATCCCCTGGAATCAATTTGTGCCAGCTACAAAGGGCTATGCCTGTGATTGGAGTGATCCCAAGAAGGGTGAAAAGTACAAGCTTGAAGGAGCTTAAGGAATCAACCCTACTTTGGCACTGCTCTGTTTCTTGTTGTCAAGGTTGTGGTGGTCAGGGCAATAGCATAAAACTTCCACAGTATTCATCTTTTAATATCAGTTCTTGATTCCTAGGAATTTGCTGTGTGGTTGCAAATGTATTAACGCTATTATTCAACGGTCTTAGTATTGCTTCTGTACTACTGTTGGCAGCCTTGGGTCTGTCGATTGTCTTTGGTCTGATGGGTGTGATCAACTTGGCTCACGGTGAGCTGATCATGCTCGGAGCCTATACAACCTATGTGGTTCAAGAAGGGATAGCACTATTGGGAAACCAATGGTCTAATGTTTACATTTTCTTGGCATTGCCTCTAGCGTTTATCGTGACAGCCCTTGTCGGGTGGGGCTTGGAGCAGGGAGTTGTACGTCATCTCTACGGTCGTCCTTTAGAAACCTTACTAGCGACTTGGGGAGTGAGTCTCATTCTGCGTCAATTGGTTCGCAGTGTGAGTTGGGGATTGCTGTTGGATATTGTCTGTTTTTTCTGTTTCTTTTTTGGAGGGCTGAGGTTGCTACAACCTCACTTGGTGAGTACAAGGCAGCGCTATTGGGCGAGATTGATCATCTTGGCCTTATCCGTAGGAATTACAAGCACCTTGGCTATTTTGCTCAGCAAATCGGATCAGCGCGCTCTAAGTGATCCTTGGTTTGGATCTCGAAATCTGGCTGTTACAGCTCCAAAATGGTTGCAAGGGGGTTTGTCTGTGAAGGATCTACCCGTGCAAATGCTGAAGGAATGGCTGGAATCCATGGGTTTGGAAAATTTCCAGATCCCCAGTGGTCGCCTTTTTATCATTGCGCTTACAGGGCTGTGTATTGTGCTGATGTACTGGTTTTTGCATCGGTCAAGTTGGGGGTTGCGCATCCGAGCGGTCACTCAAAACCGAGATATTAGTGCTTGTTTGGGGATTCCTACTCGGACAGTGGACTCGTTAACGTTTGCCCTCGGTTCAGGTTTAGCGGGGGTTGCTGGCTGTGCAATTACACTGATTGGTGCGACTGGCCCGAATATGGGGGGTGGTTATACGGTTGATGCATTCATGGTGGTTGTGGTGGGTGGTGTTGGCAACATTATGGGGAGTATTGTGGCTGCGATCGCCATCGGCATGACCAACTACATCATTAGTGTTGGTACCCTGGTGCCTGTGTTTGCATCCGTTCCAGCTTTATCCAGCTTTTTGGAATTTTTTGCTACGCCAAGTATGGCCAAGGTCATTGTGTTTGGCTTGATTATTACCTTCTTACAAATTCGGCCAGCAGGCATCTTTCCTCCCAAAGGCCGTACCGCTGAAGTATAAACCAGCATCCCTCTGGGAACTCCACACCCTATGACAAATCACGCCTCTGCATCCTATTTCCCAGCATCAATGAGAAAACTACTCATCCGAGAAATTGGGGTGGCCTTGATTCTGACGCTGATCGGTTCTGTGCTACTCCCGCTAGTGCTACCTACCTTTCGCCTTAAGTTTTTAGGGCGATTCTTAGCTTTAGCCATTGCAGCGTTAGGGATCGACCTGATTTGGGGCTACACGGGTCTGCTCAGTTTAGGTCATGGCATCTTTTTTGCCTTGGGGGGGTATGCCCTGGCGATGCATCTTAAGCTGCAACTTCCTGAAGGAGAATTGCCAAGCTTCATGGTCAACTACGGGGTTGCCAAGCTGCCGTGGTTTTGGCAACCCTTCCACTCCTTCTCTTTTACGATGGTAGCTTTGTTTTTCATTCCAGCAATTGTCGCTGCTGTATTGGGATACTTGGTCTTTCGCAACCGAATCCGTGGCGTCTATTTTTCCATCTTGACCCAGGCATGCCTACTGGTATTTTTCTTTTTCTTTAAAGGACCTATTGAGTTATTTAACGGCACCAATGGACTCAAGACCGACAAAGACACCCTTTTTGGTGTCTTAGCCAGCTCTAACACAGCCCAATGGGTTTTCTACGAACTCAGTATCCTCTGTTTGTTGGCTAGCTATGTACTCTGTCGATGGCTTACCAGTGGCCGATTTGGGCGCTTACTCCTGGCTATCCGAGACGATGAAAATCGGATGCGCTTCTCCGGTTATAATCCCACTGGATTTAAGGTGTTGGTATTTTCGGTTTCGGGTGCCTTGGCGGGAATTGGAGGTGCCCTCTACTCTGTTCAAACAGGTATTATTACCCCCAGCGCCATGGAAGTACCCTTTTCGATTGAATGGTGATTTGGGTAGCGGTGGGAGGTCGAGGTACCCTCATTGGAGCCATCATCGGCACAGTTCTAGTCAGTATTGCCCGCACGCTCTTGAGTGAGCAGTTCTCTGATATTTGGCTGTTTTTTCAGGGGGGACTGTTTTTGATTGTCGTTACGGCTTTACCCGATGGCTTGGTGGGCTGGCTACGGAATCAAGGCCCCGAACAAATCCGACTCCTTTTGGGTCGTCCACGGCAACTTATAACCTATCCCCGTTTGGCGGAAGATCCAGATGTAGAATATGAGCGACAAAATTTTAGAAATTGAGAATTTAACCGTTAATTTTGACGGATTTAAAGCCCTCAATCAGCTCAACTTCACCATGGCAACGGGTGAGTTGCGAGTCATTATTGGCCCGAATGGCGCGGGTAAAACTACCTTCCTGGATGTGATTACGGGCAAGGTGCAGCCAACAGAAGGCCAAGCTTTATTTAAGGGCAAGAATTTGCGATCGCGATCGGAACACCAAATTTCGCGATTAGGAATTGGTCGCAAATTTCAAACCCCTCGGGTTTACTTAAAACTAACCCCCCGTGAAAACCTGGATCTATCCTGTAATCGACATAAAAATGTGTTTTCCACCCTCCTGAGTCGCCCCAGTAAACCAGAGCAACGCACCGTTGCTGGTTTACTGGAAACCGTTGGTTTAACGCCGAAAGCTGACATCCCCGCTGAGTTACTCTCCCACGGTGAAAAACAACGCTTAGAAATTGGCATGTTAGTGGCTCAAGCACCGGATTTACTGTTGGTGGATGAACCCGTCGCCGGCCTGACAGATGAAGAAACCCAAAACGTGGGCAATTTATTGTTAACCCTAGCAGAAAGCCACTCCATTATCGTCATTGAGCATGATATGGAGTTTGTCCGTCAAATTGCCCGACAAGTAACGGTTCTCCATCAAGGGGCTGTCCTTTATGAAGGCAGTATGGAGGAAGTACAGCAAAATCGCCAGGTCATCGAAGTTTACTTGGGTCAACCAGAGGACAATAATGGTTAATCCCGTCCCCACTCCCTTGCCCATTACACCCCTGCTGGATATTACCAGCCTTAACGTCTACTATGGCGAAAGCCATATCCTCCGGAATGTGGATTTGAGTGTAGAGCCAGGGAAGATGGTCTGCTTAATTGGTCGCAATGGTGTCGGTAAAACAACTTTGCTCAAAACCATTTTGGGTCTATTGCAACCGCGCACAGGCAACATGCAGCTCTCGGGCACTTCCCTACTCAATAAAAGGCCCGACCAACGAGCGCGGCTGGGGATTGGCTATGTCCCCCAAGGGCGCGAAATTATTTCAAAACTCACCATTCAAGAAAATCTGATTTTGGGCTTAGAAGCCCGTCCTCAGGGCAGGGGCAAGAACCCAACCATTCCCGAGCAAATTTTTCAATTATTCCCCGCTTTGCAGAGTATGCTGGGGCGGATGGGCGGCGACTTAAGCGGGGGGCAACAGCAACAACTCGCTATTGCCAGGGCACTCATGGGTAATCCGCGCCTATTGGTTCTAGATGAACCCACGGAAGGCATCCAGCCTTCTATTATTTTAGAAATTGAAGCTGCTGTTCGCCGCATTGTCGAAACGACAGGGGTATCGGTCTTGCTCGTTGAGCAGCATCTCCACTTCGTCCGGCAAGCAGACTGGTACTATGCCATGCAAAAAGGTGGTATCGTTGCGTCTGGATCAACGGATGAGCTGAGCAAACAAGTGATTCAAGAATTTCTAGCAGTGTGAAGATGAAGATAGGGAAGAATTTCTAGCCTGATCTTACTAAAGAATTTGATGCAAAAATTTTGGACATCTGTGGTTACCTTTGCCCAGACGGTTACCCAGCAAGTTGGAGAACGGTTACTCACAGAATTTGGAACGACCCAAGCGATGACTAAGGCTGATGGCAGTTTGGTGACTCCTTCGGATCAATGGGCTGATCAGTTTCTGCGACAAGCTATTGGCACGGTCTTTCCTGAGCATGGGGTTTTGAGCGAAGAATCAGACCATATTTTCCCGCCCCAAGCCTGGTGCTGGATTATTGACCCCATTGATGGCACCACTAACTTTGCTCAGGGGATGCCGATCTGGAGTATTTCCTTGGGGCTTTTGTATCAGGGTATCCCAGTATTTGGTTTAGTGCATGTGCCGCCCTTGCAGCAAACGTTTCATGGGTTTTGGTCTGCGCCAGAACAGAACAATGGAGCCTATTGCAACCAACGCCCCATCCACACTCGTAGGGATCCACCAGGGGCAAATCAGTTTTTAGCCTTTGCGCCCGCAGCCTAGCAGTCTTGCAGAACTCCTTTCCCTGTAAAATTCGCATATTAGGCTCAGCGAGTTATAACCTATTAACGGTAGCCCAAGGCATTACCCTGGGGGCAGTGGAAGCCACACCTAAAATTTGGGATATTGCTGGGGCTTGGCCGATTATTCAGGCGGCGGGGGGCACTTGGGTATCCCTGGGGAAAGATCCCATTTTTCCGTTGGTAGTGGGACAAAACTATGCTCAGGTTGCCTATTCGACTTTAGTGGTGAGTCAAGCCCAGTGGGTAGATCAATTTCAGCCCTTAGTGACTATAATTGGCCAACCCAATCAACCCCATTGAAACCATTCATCATCTCTAAGTTTGAGCTATTAAACATGCAATCTGATGATTTCGCCAGAATCCAACAGGCTCAAGCAGCCCTAGCCAGTTTTGCTAGGATACAATCCCCACCCTTAGACACTCCAGCGGCAAGGGAAGCGGTAAAGGCAGCACTGTTGACCTTATCTGAGGCGGCTGACTATCAGATGTTTGGCATCTTGGCAGACCGTTTTGACCAAGGTATGGCCACTTTGCAAGCCTATGCCCAAGCCTTTGGCTATGAATTACCGACCTACGAGCAAGAGCCTGTTGCGGGTTCGGTATACATTAAATTTAATCCCAATCTCGGCAGTTACTACATCAGCAGCTATACCCAGGAACATCGTGGGGTACTGGTATCCTATCAATCTGCCATCAATGAAACGATTAACCAGACCTACGGTCATTTTCCGCTGGATCTATTTTGATCGCCTTGATCCATGTTATAAAGTGTCACCCCTGACCCGTTGATCTGAGATCGGATCCCATAAAATTTTGGCAGCCTATTAATTGGGCCGCCAACAGCCACCCAAGGAGACGGTAATGCCTACTGGCGAAGTTCTCTATGAAGGCAAAGCCAAAATTATCTACCGAACCGAGGATCCTGAGATCCTGTTAGCCCAGTATAAGGATGATGCGACGGCCTTTAATGCACAAAAGCGCGGCACGATTCTGAATAAGGGCAAAATTAATTGTGCGATCGCCACCCATCTGTTCAAAGTCCTAGAAGCCGCAGAGATTGCCACCCATTTTGTGGATCAGCCCGCGCCTGAGCAAATGCGGATCCGAGCCGTCAAAATTGTGCCGTTGGAAGTGGTGGTCAGGAACATTGCTGCCGGGAGTCTCTGTCAACAAACAGGACTGGATCTCGGTTTACCCTTGTCTCAACCTTTAGTCGATTACTACTACAAAGATGATGCCCTCGGTGACCCCTTATTAACACCGGATCGGATTTTTTGTTGGCTTTAGCCACCCCTGAGCAATTAGGGCAACTGCGGCAATTAGCCCTACGCATTAACGAGATCCTGATGGATTTTTTTCATCAGTGTGGGATTACCTTAGTGGACTTCAAGCTGGAATTTGGCCTGACCTCCGATCAGCAGGTATTGCTGGCGGATGAGATTAGTCCAGATACTTGTCGATTATGGGATGACACCGAAGCGGATCCCGATCTGCGGGTGATGGATAAAGATCGGTTTCGGCGAGACTTGGGGGAAGTGGATACTGCCTATGCCCGTGTCATGGAGCGGGTTCTAGGGCAAGACATATACGTACCCTAACCGGGTGCGATAAAATACTCCCTGTTTTGGATTTTCTTAAGGATTACCTTGGCAGTCATTGTTGTTCAGTTCAGTTGTGTGTGGTGTGTGAAGTGACTCAATCTCAATCGATCCAGATTCTCAGTCTTCCACCGATCCTCGGTGCAACGGTGATCATGGCGATGGCCGTCGGTGGGGCAGACCCTGCTCATAGCGAAACCCTCAGACCAACTAACGCCACCCCTGCAATCACTCTAGCCCCAACGGAACCAAAGGCAAGAGAGATCGCCCCTGAGCCAGGGACTGCGATCGCCCAATTACCCACGGAGGAACCTCCCACTCAATCAGTACCTGTGTTTCCCTCATCGTCTCCACCTCAGCCATCGCCAGAGGTGAAGGAAACGCCTGATACTCCTGACAGTTCACCTGAAAGTTCAACACAGGAGACTCCTGATTCTGCTGAGGTCAGTCCCCCCGAACAGACCTCCCCTAGCCCAGCTACGCCCCAAGATACGCCCCCAGAGGAACCTGTGGCTCCTCAGCCCCCTGCTACCGAAGAAGGCGTACCCTCGCCCTCCCCTGCTGCGGAACAGAACCCCATTACGCCTCCAGGTCAACCCTCTGCACCTGCACCACCATTACCGGTTCCCAGTGGTGATATTCCCAGCACTCAACCAGGGACAACCCCGCCCACCACGCCCTCAGAGCAACCCCCTGTGCCTGCTCCTGGTGAGAGTACCACTGAACCTGCTGCCCCTGAGCCAGAAGTGTTGGTGTCTGAAGTCGTGGTGGAAGGAGCCGAAGGAGATTTAGCGATCAATGCCTATGAGGCCATTAGTACGCGACCGGGACAAATAACAACGCGATCGCAAATTCAATCCGATATCAATGCCGTCTTTGGCACCGGTTTTTTCAGCAATGTCAGAGCCGAACCCACGGATACCCCACTGGGGGTCAGGGTCACCTTTTTTGTGCAGCCCAACCCGACCTTAAAAACAGTGCAAATCACGGGCAATCAAGTCCTCACCCAAGAAAAAGTAGATGAGATTTTTAAGCCACAATACGGTCGGATTTTAAATCTTCGGGATTTACAAGCGGGCGTCACCCGTGTGAACAAATACTATCAAGATCAAGGGTATGTTCTTGCCCAAGTCGTGGGCGTTCCCCAAATTGATCCAAATGGCACGGTGACTTTGCAGGTGGCAGAGGGCGTGGTTGAAGAAATTGATGTCCGCTATATCACGGAAGAGGGTGAACCCAAGAAGGGCAAAACCCGCGAATTCATTATCACCCGAGAAATGCGGACTGCGCCGGGAACCCCCCTCAACCGCAACAAACTCCAGGCTGATCTCCAGCGAGTATTTGGCTTGGGCTTGTTTGAAGATGTCAAGGTGGCCTTGGAACCTGGTCAAGATCCGCGCAAGGTCGTCGTCAATCTTAATGTCCAAGAACGGAGTACGGCTAGCTTCTCTGCTGGTGCGGGCTTTAGCTCTCGCAGTGGTTTCTTTGGTACGGGGTCTTTTACAGAAAATAATTTGGGAGGAAACAATCAAAAACTCAATGTTCAAGCTCAGGCCGGGACACGGGAATTTTTGTTTGATGTGGGTTTTACAGATCCTTGGATTGCGGGTGATCCGCATCATTCCTCTTACAGTGTCAACATTTTTAACCGTCTTACCCTGCCGTTGGTGTTTGATAACGGTCCTACAGATATTAACCTCCCCAATGGCGATACCCCTCGGGTCAACCGCTTGGGTATGAGTGCCGTCTATAACCGACCCTTTACAACGGATCTCGATAAGTTAGGTCAAGCCTGGACTGGATCGGTGGGGATCCAATATCAGCGTATTTCCATTCGAGATAGTGACTTTTCCATTTCCCCCGTTGATCAACTGGGCAATCCCCTCAGCTTTAGTGGGTCGGGGGAAGATGACTTGTTCACCGTGCAGTTAGGGCTGGGTCGAGATTTACGGGATAACCCTCTGGAACCGACCAAAGGATCTGCACTGCGGTTCGGGGTTGAGCAATCGATTCCCGTTGGCTCAGGGAGTATCTTGATGACTCGCCTGCGTGGCAGCTACAGTTACTTCATCCCCGTGAAATTCACCAAATTTACCAAAGGCCCGCAAACTTTAGCATTTAATGTCCAAGCTGGAACTATTCTGGGGGATCTTCCTCCCTATGAAGCCTTCTCCTTAGGGGGCAGTTCCTCCGTGCGGGGTTACGGGGAAGGAGACTTGGGGAGTGGCCGTAGCTTCATGCAAGCTACGGCGGAATACCGCTTCCCCTTGATCAATCTCCTGGGTGGCATTGGCGCGGTACTCTTCGTCGATGTGGGCAGTAACTTAGGCACCCAAAGTAATGTCCCAGGCCAACCCGGTGTTGTTCGGGATAAACCCGGAATCGGATTCGGTTACGGGATAGGAGTGCGGGTGAAAACACCCATTGGTCCAGTGCGTCTCGATTATGGCATTAACGATGATGGCGAGAATCGCTTCCACTTTGGCTTTGGTCAGCGATTCTAAACCACATGGCTGGGGTGGAGTCATTGTCTAGGGAAAGTAGCGGTGCAGAGTTGGCGATCGCATCTGCCTACCAACATACCCTCCAAGACAGCTTTACCCTAGCCGGGATTGGCTTGCATACGGGGACACCAACCCAGGTGTCGGTTCATCCGGCTGACCCCGATCAAGGTCGCTATTTTATCCGAACCGACTTAGACCCACCCGTCCGCATTGCCGCCCATCTCTCTACCGTCCATGACACGCAGTTCTCAACGACGTTAATGCAAGCAGGCGTAAGGGTGGGCATGGTGGAGCATCTTTTAGCCGCCTTAGTCGGGTTGGGGATTGATAATGCTCAGATCGAAGTCCAGGGTGCGGAGGTTCCCCTCTTAGATGGCTCTGCTCAGCCTTGGGTAGACCAGATTCTGGCAATAGGTTGGCAGAGTCAATCTATACCTCGCCGCGTTGCATCCCTCCATCAAGCTGTTGTGGCGCAAGCAGAAGAGGCTTTTGTGATGGCGCTGCCCCATCCCCAGATCTTGTTCAGTTATGGTATTGATTTTCCCCAGGCTGCTATTGGCCGACAGTGGTGTCGTTTTAGCCTCAAGGACTTTGGGTTAGCCATCGCCCCAGCGCGGACGTTTGGCCGTCTTGAAGATGTAGAAAGCCTACGGACTAGAGGATTGATTAAAGGTGGTAGTCTAGAAAATGCCCTAGTTTGTGATCAGGACAAATGGCTGAATCCGCCCTTGCGGTTTGCCAATGAACCCGTTCGCCACAAACTCCTGGATCTAGTAGGTGATTTAAGTTTGTTGGGAGTCTTGCCCTCAGCTCATTTTGTGGCTTATAAAGCCAGTCACGCTCTGCATATTCGCTTTGCACAACACCTGCAAGCATCAATGACGAAGTCTGTTTGCCCACCCTCCTACTGAATGAATTGATTGAAATCCTTGTATGTCAAAACCCACGCTCTCGGATAGCTCTAACGGTGTAAAAACCACCTTCACGATTGAGGAGATTCAAAAACTACTGCCCCATCGCTATCCCTTTTTACTGGTCGATCGCATCATTGAATACCAAGAATCTGAGCGCGCGGTGGGGATTAAAAATGTCACCATGAATGAAGAATTCTTCCAAGGGCACTTTCCTGGCAGGCCTTTAATGCCGGGGGTCTTGATTGTAGAAGCTATGGCTCAAGTGGGGGGCATTGTCCTAGCGCAACTGCCGGATGTACCAGATGGAAAGTTGTTCGTGTTTACAGGTATCGATAAAGTTCGCATCCGCCGCTCTGTGGTTCCTGGAGATCAACTCCTGATTACGGCGGAGCTGCTGGCTTTCAAGCGGAAACGGTTTGCCACAATGGCCACGCGGGCTGAGGTGGAAGGCCAACTGGCCTGTTCAGGGGAATTGATGTTTGCCATGGTGGATTAAGCTGGCCGTGGAAGAGATCTTGAAGGGTTAAAAGAGATGGTTCTTACTGACCTAGAGAATGTGCTCAATGCTTCCCCGTGGAAAGATCACCCTCGCCAAGTCATCCAATTGGAGGAGTTTGATCAAGTTATTTTGAGTTTCAAGGTAGAGGGTTCTATTGCCTTTAAGGCATGGCAATGGCTGAGAACACGAGTTGATACTCTTCAATATTGGCCCGTGATCACGACAGCTTGGACCAGTGAAAGCACATGGCACACTAGCATCAAGGAAGAATTTCGGCGCTGGCCTTTTACCCAAGAACCCCATCGACAGGCAGAGGACAGCTTGACCCCAGCAGCACTGATTGAGCGCTCTCAAAAGATTTCTCTAGAACAGTTTTGGCAAAGGCTCTGCCATGAATCTGATGAAGAACTGGCAGAAGCCCCCGTTTACTCTTTAGCAGATACCCAGGCCATCTATGGTTCTGCTCCCGATCAAACCATGATCAATGAGGCTCGTACTTTAGGACTCATTTGCGATCGCCTGAGCTTAGAAAAATGGCTGTATTCCTGGGAAGAAAACCATCACCCTCATCGTCAACTTACGGCTACAGATTTCTCCTATATGGAGTGGTTTGATCCCTCTCCTCAAGCTGTGGTGATTGTTTTGCTACCGATTACATCCGGTGCCGAGAGCTTGGCGTATCTACACTGGTATGCAGCCGAAACAGTAGGTTCAGAAGCTTTGATTGCGGTGTTGAAAGATTGGGAACAAGCCTATGGAGCCGAGTTAGTTGCCCATTTTGGCACGATGTTGCAGTTTGTTGTTTCCCGACCACCCCAGACCTTGGATCAAGCATTTGCATTGGCTGCCCAGCAGTATGCCGTAGCGCCTTGTACCCTCGCACTCCCAGGTGTTTCGCTCCGAGAGCATGTTCGAGCCTTGATGCATACAGATAAGTGGTTTTTGCATGAGCGTCCTTAAGTGCATGTCCTGCTCCTAGAGGTAGAGCTGCCACGCTGTTTGACGAACTGAAGATGCTACGCTCAAAGGGTAATTATCGATCCCTATCCCTTGATGACCTTATTGATCCATCCCACCGCTGTCATTCATCCAGGGGCAGACTTGCATGACAGCGTGGAGATCGGTGCCTATGTGGTGATTGGCGATCAGGTACAAGTGGGACCGCATACCAAGGTGGGACATCATGCCGTGATTGAAGGCTGGACAGAGATTGGTGCCGATAATCACCTGTTCCCAGGGGTGATTATCGGCACAGAACCCCAGGATTACAAATATCAAGGCACTGGCGGAGGGGTAAAAATTGGCGATCGCAACCAAATTCGTGAATACGTGACAATTCATCGGGCGACAGGCTACCAAGAACGAACCTATGTTGGCAGTGACAACCTGCTAATGGCTAATGTTCACATTGGCCATAATTGCTATCTGGGGGATCAAATTGTGATGGCCAATGCCGTCGCCCTCAGTGGTCATGTGCATGTTGAATCCCAAGCCAATATCAGTGGAGTCTTAGGCGTTCATCAGTTTGTGCATATCGGTCAACTGGCCATGATTGGCGGCATGAGTCGGATTATCCGCGATGTGCCCCCCTGCATGCTGGTCGCAGGCAACCCCGCCCGTGTGCGAGCCTTAAACCAAGTGGGATTACGGCGATATGGAATCCAAACCCTCCAAGAGGGTGATCTGATTGCAAGTCTGAAGCAAGCCTTTCGTCTCCTCTATCGCTCTGAACTCAACCTAAAAGACGCCCTAGCTGAAATTGAACCCTTATCGCCCCATCCCCTACTGCGACACCTCTGCCAATTTCTACAAGACGCCCAAATTCAGGGTCGGCGGGGCTTAACCCCTGGCCATCGAACCCTAACGATGTCCTAGTTTCCCATGCCGCAGTCCTTTCGGATTTTTATCAGTACGGGAGAGGTGTCTGGAGATCTCCAAGGTAGCTTATTGATCTCAGCCTTAGGGGCTGAAGCATCAGCTAGAGGCTATTCCCTAGAGATCCTGGCTTTGGGTGGGCCGCAAATGGCCGCCACTGGAGCTACACTGCTCGCGGATACCAGTAGGATTGGAGCCATTGGCCTCATCCATGCCTTGCCCTATGTCTGGCCTACCCTCAAGCTGCATCACCAAGTCCTCCGTGCCCTGGAAGCTACCCCCCCAGACTTGAGCGTGTTGATTGATTACATTGGCTCCAATTTACGCCTTGGTCAACGGCTGAAACGGCAATTTCCTACCCCTGTGGTCTACTATATTGCCCCACCGGAATGGGTGTGGTCACAAGGCTTAGGCGTAACTCGGCGCGTTATCGACCTCAGTGATAAGATGTTGGCTATTTTCCAGCAAGAAGCTACCTATTTTGCCAAGCATGGGGCTGATATTGATTGGGTAGGCCATCCGCTCCTGGATTGTCTGCAAGCATACCCTAATCGCCAGCAGGCGCGACAGCAGCTAGGTATTCACCCTGATCAGCCGATGATGGCTCTAATGCCAGCTTCTCGCCAGCAGGAATTGACTGAGATCTGGCCTGTAATGCTGGCAGCAGCCCAAGGGCTGCATCAGCAAATCCCCCAGCTCCAGTTTTGGATTCCCCTAGCCCTGCCCGCTTTCCGCTCTATCTTGACCCCAGCCATCCGTGATGCTGATCTGCCGATTACCCTTACTAGTGACAGGCACCGGGTCTTAGCTGCCGCTGATGGGGTAATTGCTAAATCTGGTACTGTCAACTTAGAAACAGCTTTATTAGGGGTGCCACAGGTGGTGGTCTATCGCTTGGATCCTGTCAGTGCTTGGCTCTACCAGCATATTTTTAAGTTTAAGGTTGAGTTTATTTCTCCAGTCAATATTGTGGCCAACCAAGCGGTTGTACCAGAACTGTTGCAGCAGAAGGCAACACCAGAGCAGATTGCTGAGCTGGCAGGTAAATTGCTGAGAAATACCCCTGAACGCCAGCAAATGTTGGCGGGCTATGAGCGGGTGCGATCGCAATTAGGCGAAGCCGGTGCCGTTCAACGTGCCGCCCAGGCTATTCTGGATTTGCTAGACCGATCTCAGGGTTGAGGAAACAGCCTTCTCCCCTGCCCTTATTGCTTCCGATCAAGATTGGGGGGCAACTCACCAATGATGGTTTGGTTACTGCTAAAGGTGGGGGTACTAGTGCTGGCCTTAATCGACAACAAGGCTGTGGATAAAGAATTCTGCTCCACAGGTCGCCAATTCAAGGCGGCAAGAACGATTCGTACCTTGGCCATCACATCGATCACATTGGCAAAAAGACTGTTCTCATCAAAGGCAGCGAGCAGTTCAGATGCGCCTTGATGGCTGGCCCATTTGCGTTCAGAAGCCGGAACAAACGTCCGGGTGCCGCTGGTTAAAATAATGTTGAGAGTAGGATGGAGGTTACGGCACCAACGACAAAAGCTATAGGGATTGGGTTTGAGAATCGTCATGTCCAGCAGCAAGAGATCAGGTAATCTTTGACCAGATTTCAGCGATTGGGTAAGGTATTGGGTAAGGTCAATATTTTCATTCAACCAAGTTAGAGAAATACCTTGGGAGCCAAGGGTCTCCTTCCAGACTTGTCCTTGTAGATGGGAGGCTTGCATCATTAACACGTTTCTAGGAGCCGTTGCTAGGTTACTCAATGCAGGATCTGAGTAGTTGGCTCGATTATAAAACTCCAGTTGAGAATGCCCAATCGTAATCAGATCACCATCTTTCAGCAACACAGGTATCGTTACCCGTTCGCCGTTGACCACCGAACCATTGCCACTGCCCAAATCAATGAGATAATACTCACCCGCTGCTGTCGTCCGCAGTTGGGCATGGTTACGCGAAGCCCAGCGATCGGGTAAGACAATTGTGTTATCAGGGCTACGACCGATGGTCCAAGTCCGCTGACCCACCAAGGGCACTTGGGATTGACCAATAGGACTGTAAATGATCAAGAGTGACATGGAGGGTGAGGGCGTTAGGCGGTCAAGGGGTTGAGAAAAGGAAGATTCTAGCCAAAGGTCTGCTTGTTGAATGGGTAAAGGAGTGGAAAAATAAGATCCTTGTCCATATTCGCATTGCAGGGCACTCATCAGTATTTGTTGTTTGGGGGTATGGATGCCATCGGCAATCATTCGTATTCCTTGCTTTTGGGCAAGGCTCAACAGAGCATGAACTGATTCTAAATACCCTTCTTGTTCTAGGTTACCCAAGAAGGTAGGGGAGAGTTTAATCCAATCAATGGGGAGGGGGTTGTTCGTGGTTAACCAGTCATCGGTTGGATCATTTTGATTACGGGCGAACTGAATGCCTTGTGATCGCAACTGTTGCAGGTGAGCCAGTACGGTTCCATCAGACTGTGACCACAAAATATCTGGTAGCTCTAAAATCAGACAATTCGGATCAATCTCTTCTTTGTCTAAGATACGTTGAAACTTAGCCATAAAGCCAGCCGTGGCTAACTGCTGTTCACAGACAGCCACATAAATCCCTAGCGGTTTTTCATAGGGGAGGCGCTGCCATTGACGAAGTTGCTGACAGGCTTTTCGCAATACCCACCACCCCATAGACACGATGAGCCCCGTTTCCCTCGCCGCGGGGATAAAGTCAGGGGACGGCAGTAAGCCTTTGCTGGGATGCTGCCAATACATCTCCAGGGTAAATCCCCAAACTTGATTTGTCTCCAGGGAGAGAATGGGTTGACAGTAGAGGCGAAAATCTTCATCTTCTAGCGCCTGCCGGAGTTCTGTACCCATTTGCACTTGAGCGAGGGGTTGGAGGGGCATCTCTAAGGAAAAGACCGCATAACAGCCTTTCCCAGAAGCCTTGGCTCGATAGAGGGCAATGTCAGCATGGCGTAACAAATCTTCTGGTTTGTGGTTGGGATCGCCACTCATAGCAATGCCAATACTAGTGGAAATAAAAATGTCAGTATTTTCCAGGGTGAAGGGCAAGCTCAAGGTTTGCAAAATTCGATTGCTGATATGAATTGCATCTTCAACCCGCTCAATATTGCGCAGCAACAGGGTAAATTCATCGCCTCCCAACCGGGCAACGGTATCTTCAGGACGCAGGCAAGCACGCAGACGGTGGGCAACTGCCACCAACAGTTGGTCACCCACCAGATGACCCAGGGTATCATTAATGATTTTGAAGCGATCAAGATCGAGAAACAAAACCGCAAAAATCTCTTCTTGATGACGCTCAAACGAGCGACAGGCTTGTTGTAAGCGATCCAGAAACAGCATGCGATTGGGCAACTCTGTTAAGCCATCATGGAAGGCATCATGCAACAGTACCATTTCGGTTTGTTTGCGGTCGGTGACATCGACTAAGGTGCCCGTTGTCCCTATAATGTTGCCATCCGTAGCAATCAGCGCTTGCTGGTAAACATCTAACCAACAACAACCGCCATGTTTGGTTAAATAGCAGACGTCATGATGATAGTTGGCTGCGGTGCGATCCAGTAAATTCTGGAAGGCTTCCCGATAGCCTTGGCGATCCTGAGGATGGACAAAGTCTAAGAAAGGCTGCTGGAGGCTTTCCTGGACAGAATAGCCCATCAGTCCAGGCCAAACCGAATTTAAGAAGGTCAAATTCCCGAGGAGATCGGTTTGGAAAATGACGACATTGATCGTCGAGAGCAGGGCTTGGTATTGTGCCACTTGTTTTTGTGCGATTAGGGCAGTCTGTTGATACTCAGAGGTATCTAGAACAGTGCCCACAATCCGAATGGGACGTCCCTGGTCATCGCGGAGGATAGTGCCGCGATCGCACAAGGGCACCCCTGGCTGTTCCTCAGCTTGCAGTTGGTACTCCAGGGCAAAATGATCTTGGCCTTGGAAATGTTGCGGCAGGAGAGCCTCCACCCCTGAGCGATCCTCGGGATGAATGGCCTCCAGCCAAGCTTGCCAAGTTGGGTTCAAAGGATAGAGATACCTCTGCTCTTGCTTAGAAGGACTCGGAAATCTCAGAACCTGATTCGACTGTAAATCCCAATCATAGATAAAGCCCTTAAAGCTGGCCGCCGCCAATTCCAATCGCTGCTGGGCTACCGCCAATTGAGTCGCTAACTGTTGAGACTGAATTAAGCGAGCAATGTATCTAGCTAGGTTTTGCCCCCAAGGCTCAAAGGCTTCTGGCTCAGGCAAGAAATCGGCACTTGCCAAACTCAACAGCCCTAAAACCGTTTGATCCGCCACCACAGGAAGCTGAATCAACGTTCTCAGGGTAAACGAGGTCGGAAGATATCGACTCATATCATTATTCTCAAGAGCAATCCCTTGCGGATTCGCTATAAAAAGAGGAGTTTGAGACAATATCACCGAAGAACTGAGCTGACCTAGCAATTGTGGTGAATAGGGGTGCAGTAGACAAACCGTACCCACTTGATACTGAACGGTATTAAGGCCAGAGGCATGGGATTCAAAAATCACAATTGGGAATCCCAAGGTTTCGCTAAGGATTTCTACAATCTTCTGACAACGTAGTTGTAACGGTAACGGTTGCCTATCCACCTCGGCAAGCTTTTGAAAGGTAAGTAAGACCTGACTCCCCGTGATCCAAGCATGGGTCACCTCTGGCAAGGCAAGGGTTGAGGCCTCCAAGTACTGAATGAAGGAGTGTACCCCCACAGATATCTGTCTAGGGAGTGTGGCAATCTGTCTCCAAATCTGTTGAATGGTTCGCAATCTTTTTCTCTGGAATCAATGCTAAGGGCAATTACTCGAATACCAAGATTTATCAGTTTATCCATGGGTTACCACAGGCTGTTGAGCTTGCCATACAAAGGCAAAGCCCCCTCCTTTGCTCAAGGATAGTTTTATTCTGAATAGCTTATGGGATTGAGATAAGCCAGAGACAATCTCCATAGGATGGCGAATACAGCAGTCCGTTAAAACCCTCACCAGGTTTAGTGTACCCTTGTAAGCTCAAGAGGATAAACCTATATACTGTGCAGAAGACTCTCCAAACTCGCAATTCTATGGCTTCTATAAAGGTCTAGGGAATGAGTCAAAGAAGGATTGAGATTGCCTTTAAAAGGCACTAAGGATTGTGGCTTAAATAAGATCTAGAATCCAGCTTTCTGAGGTTTAGCCGTGTAATTCCATTTTGGGAGGTAAGCATCAAAAATAATTTCCATTGATTCCTTAAACTCCTGAGTGACTTTTCGCCCCGTTTGATACACCTTATCTAATACCGTGGTCAAGACCTTCAGACCCGTTTTAGTCTCGGCTTTACC
>JAAUOM010000165.1 GCA_012034865.1 Acaryochloris sp. CRU_2_0
TTAGCTAGCCCAATTTCCCATGATGTTTCATCTCCAGTTGACTCTTCAACGTTAACTCAAACCTTTGCACCTGGTTCTTAAAAGCTATATCCTGTAATATTCCTACGTACTTGTGTGTAATGGATAGATGGGAGAGGCGGGGGTAAACCTGTCAAACACACATTGATTTAAAACCAGGAACATTTTTGCTGGTGTTCATGAGAACTGGTTTGAAAAAATACCACTTTTAATTACACCCCTAGCAGGGTGTCCGTCACTCGCATCAAACCCATTTCAAGCGCTGAAATATTTAGCAGTAGGATGGTAAGTCACAAATGCCGTCGTAGACTGCTCTGGGTAGAGCTGCTCACTTTCATCCATCGACATGCCAATACGCTCTGTTCCCAGTAACTCCAATTGTTTGAACTGATTCGCTACATTGGGACAGGCCGGGTAGCCAAAGCTATAGCGGGAACCTTGATGTCGCTGCGCCAGCATATCGCGGATATTGTCGGGTTCTTGGTCACCATAGCCCAGCTCTCGCCGAATTCGAGCATGACTCCACTCGGCTAAGGCTTCAGCCATTTGCACCGCTATGCCGTGGAAATAGAGGTAATTGGTATAGCTATCGGCTTTGAACAACTCCTGAGCTTTTTCGGTGGCAATATGCCCCATCGTCACCGCTTGCATTGGGAAGACATCAAATTGATTCTCCGCGATCGGGCGATAGAAGTCGGAAATGCACAACCGTCGCATCGATTTCTGGCGGGGAAATGACCAAGTGACGGCAGGCGTTGCGGTTTGAGGCGTTAAGCCCTGCTCAACAGTCGTTGGATCATAAACGTGAACGGAATTGCCTTCAGCCGCGCAGGGGAAGTAGCCATAAATCAGTTGAGGATGCAGCAAGTCCTCAGTTCTGAGCCGCTGTTTCCAGTCTTCAAGAACCGGATAAACTTTCTCAGCAAGGAAGGCATTATACTCCTCACGAGATTGGTTCTGCGGCTTGCGGAACTGCCATTGCCCCGCAATCAAGGCTTGCAGATCCAAATGCCAGAAGAGTTCTTCGACATCAAGATCCGCTGGATTGAGAATCTTAGTGCCCCAGAACGGCGGCGTTGGTCGCGGAATATCAACGGCCACTGCTTGCGATCGCTGGGTATCAATCACTTCTAGTTCGGCAGGCGTCTTTGGTTTCGCAGTCTTTCCATTCAGTTCCTGCTCCGCTTGCTCGATCGCCTTACGACCTTTTTGGTTGTACTGAGCATACTCTCCAACGAAGCCTGCATCATTTTGCCACTGCTGGCTGGATTTGGCTGGCATCAAGCGATCCATGAAGGTGAGATCGGCAAAGGCATCTTTCCCATAAATCACCTGGCCTTTATAGGTGGTCTGACAGTCATCGTAGACAAACTTGGGAGTCAGCGCTGCCCCGCCTAGAATCACGGGAACGCTAATTCCGCGATCGTTGAACACTTCTAGGTTCTCTTTCATGAAGGCGGTGGATTTGACCAACAGCCCACTCATAGCAATGCAATCGGGTTGGTGCTGATTGTAAGCATCAATGATCGCATCCACAGGTTGCTTAATCCCCAGGTTAATCACCTTGTAGCCATTATTGGTCAAGATGATGTCTACCAGGTTCTTACCGATATCATGTACATCACCTTTGACAGTGGCAATCAAGAATTTACCTTTGCCAGAATCTCTCTGACCTTCGGTTTTTTCCATCAGTGGTTCTAGAAAGGCCACGGCGGATTTCATCGTTTCCGCCGATTGCAGGACAAATGGCAGTTGCATTTGTCCTGAACCAAACAACTCACCCACCACTTTCATCCCATTCAGTAAGTAGGTATTGATGATCTCTAAGGGTTGATAGCGCTCTAAGGCAATTTTGAGTGCCTCTTCTAAACCAATCCGCTCGCCATCAATGATGTGTTGTTTCAAGCGCTCTTCGATCGGTAAATCTGCTAGAGAACCGCCGGAACGAGCATCTTTGGCACTTACCCCTTCAAACAACTGAGTCAGCTTGGTGAGTGGGTCGTAGGTGCAGATGTTATTGTCATCAAAACGGCGACGATCGTAGATCAGATCTAGGCAGACTTGTTGATGGTCAGGCTCAATTTTAGCCAGGGGTAAAATTTTGGCGGCCGAAACGATCGCTCCATCCATCCCCACTTGCATGGCCTCATGTAAGAACATGGAGTTCAAGGTAATCCGGGCAGCAGGACTCAACCCGAAGGAAACATTCGAGACTCCGAGCATAAAGTGAACCCCTGGCAGGTTAGCTCGGATCATCCGAATCGATTCGATCGTGGCTTTGGCATTTTCGCGGTCTTCTTCAATTCCGGTGGAGATCGGTAAGGCTAAGGTGTCGTAAAACAACTCGTGGGGCGGGATTCCAAACTCTAAAGCAGCTCGGTACGCTCGTTGGGCAATTTGAAACTTTTTCTCAGCCGTTCGTGCCATGCCCTCTTCGTCGATCGTCCCAATCACAACTCCTGCGCCATATTGCTTGGCGAGTTCTAACACCTTGAAGAAACGCTCATCGCCATCTTCATAGTTGGTCGAGTTGAGGATGCACTTGCCCCCCGCCACTTTTAATCCAGCTTCCATTTTCTGCCACTCCGTTGAGTCCAGCATCAAAGGCAAGCTGACACTATTCACCAGTCGGGATGCCAATTCACGCATATCCCTCTCACCGTCACGACCCACATAGTCCACATTGACATCGAGAATGTGAGCGCCTTCCTTAACCTGCGATCGCGCCACTGAGACCAGTCCATCCCAATTTTCTGCATTGAGCAGTTCTCTGACTTTTTTGGAGCCACTCGCATTCAAGCGCTCTCCCACAATTAAGAAAGAATTGTCTTGATCGTAGGGTTGGGTTGCCAAAATCGACGCAGCCGCAGGTGCATAGTTAAGAACCGGGCGAACCGTAGCCGGATCATCCGTCCGGGTGACTCTGGCTCGAATCGGGCGTTCTTTGGGTTTCAATGTTTTTGCGATCGCAGCTAATTCCTGGATATGTTCAGGGCGAGTCCCGCAACAGCCGCCAATCACTTGCACACCCCAATCCTCGACAAACCGTTGCAGTGCCATCCGCAGTTCCATCGGCGTCAGTTTATAGTGGGAGTGGCCGCCCACATTTTCGGGTAAGCCCGCATTGGGTACACAGGACACAACAAAGGGTGAATGCTGAGACAAATGACGGATATGATCAGCCATCAGATCGGGGCCAGTCGCACAGTTCAACCCTAGAATATCGATTGCATAGGGTTCTAAAATCGTCAGCGCCGTGCCAATATCGCTTCCCCCTAGCATAGTGCCTTGGCTCTCCATGGTCACCGAAACCATCAGGGGCCGTCGCTCTCCCTTCTGGGCAAAGAGGGCTTCAATCCCGTTAAGCGCTGCCTTAATTTGCAGAACATCCATGCAAGTTTCCACGATGAACAGATCGACGCCACCGTCATACAGCCCCTCGGCTTGCTCGGTATAGGTCTCTAGTAAAGTGTCATAGGCAACATGCCCAATCGACGGAAGTTTGGTTCCTGGCCCGATCGAACCCGCCACAAACCGGGGCTGTTCCGACGTTGAAAATTCATTAGCGCATTGTTTGGCCAGTTCTGCGGCTTTTTTACTGAGTTCGTAAGCTTGATCCTGTAGACCATATTCTGCCAAGACAAACGAACTGCTGCCGAAGGTATCCGTTTCAATCACGTCTGCCCCAGCTGCTAGAAAATCACGATGAACTTTAGCGATCGCTTCCGGTTTGGTATGTACCAGGTATTCATTGCAGCCCTCGTATTCAGCTCCACCAAAATCCGCCGCTGTTAGGTTTTGCACCTGAATATTCGTCCCCATTGCCCCATCGAAGACAATCACGGGACGTTCCGGGCTATGTAAGCGATCGAGGAAAGCAGAGTTCGTCATAGGTTTGGCAACTCATCAAGTGAACTGAACAGCAACCGAGATGCAGGCTCTTTAGCTAATTTAATCTATTTTTTAGATCTTCCCAGTATGGGAAATGATGGTCGGGAATGGCGATCTTTTCTTGAACCCGCCAAACTCTCCTGAAGCTGGTCATTCAGTTGAACACGGTGATAGTAAGCAATACGTTAACTTACAGAACTAGCCCCCAGAAATTTTAAGGTTGAGCGCATCGCTATAATTTCATCACGGTGGGCAATCACAGTCAGTAAGGTTTGGGCTGGTGGTGTAGTGGATGCAGCATTAGATAAGGCTTGCACTTTAAGGCTAACTTTTTCTGGACGCTGGGCTTTTTGCCAATAAAACCAGCCCGCTAGAGGTGAAATCAAGGTGAGTCCCATAAACCCTAGACCCACCCTGGGCAGCAAAATACTTAAGACGAGGCTCAAACAGAGTGTGCCCGTCAACAGCAGTCCAGAGAGAAAACAAGCCAACCCCAGGCTGGGTCGCACTAAGCCTTCAAAGGTAACTTGATCGTGCTCTTTATCCACAGCCGTGAGCCGATAGGCGCGCTTGGTTAAGTAGGTCTCCAGTTGATTGAGGATGGTTTCTTGCGATTGGCTAAAGATCCATTGGGACTCCTCCGTCCTATCCTTAACGGAGGCTCGGATAAAGAAGAATAATCCCACCATCAACAAAAGGGTGAGGAGAAAGGTTGAGGGGAGCACAAAGGAAGGCATCATCGATAACACAATAAACGTCAATCAAACCACTTCGGATGCAGTTGCTAGACCTTGTTGACCCAAATCACTGCCAACCCCTAATAGAAACCATAAGGTAGAGGTTAAACCCATTATAAAAATGTTGCTCCTTCTCCATCCACCCTAAGGCTGGATGGTTAGTTTGTGGGTGCAAACAATAATTAGGGGGAGTCTTCCTTGTTTAGTTTATCGCCAAAATTGGAACTCTTCACATGCTTGAAAGTCTTATTTTTGGGAACTATAGAGGTAGGAAGCTTATTCGCTTTAACCTGCTAGAGGTAATCTGAAAGATGTCGGCAATTCCGCAAAAAGCAACAGTCATTCACGCTGTTTATGACGGTCAAGGACACAATCGTCCCCTTGATCTAGATACTAATGAACCAGAGGAAATGGAGTTTGATCCTAATTTTGATTTAGAGGATGAGACGGAAGACCTTGCTTCGCTGAAGATGACACCGATTGCTGATGCTAATCGCCGGGGTACCACGGATTTGGTGCGTTTGTATCTGCAAGAGATTGGCCGGGTTCACCTTTTAGGTCGAGATGAAGAAGTTTCTGAAGCTCAGAAAGTGCAGCGGTACATGCACTTACTGGAAATGCGAGCAGAATTTGTAGAGGATCATCCCGCCATTGCTGAATATGTGCGGTTAGCCCATGTGTGCGATCGCTTGACGGCCATGCTGGGTCATCGTCCTTCCCTAGGCAGATGGGCCAAAGAAGCCGAGATTTCCGTTGCCGAGCTGAGATCCGCCCTCTCTGCGGGTAAATCTGCTTGGGCAGAAAAGGCCAATCTGACCAGTCTTGAGCTAGAGCAAATGATTAAACAGGGACTCAAGGCCAAGGAACATATGATCCAGGCGAACTTGCGTCTTGTTGTCTCTGTGGCCAAGAAATACCAGAACCGGGGTTTAGAACTGTTGGATTTGATTCAAGAAGGCACCCTAGGGTTAGAGCGGGCTGTGGAAAAGTTCGATCCGACGAAGGGCTATCGGTTTAGCACCTATGCCTATTGGTGGATTCGTCAGGGCATTACCCGGGCGATCGCAACCCAAAGTCGCACCATTCGCCTCCCGGTTCATATCACCGAAAAACTCAACAAAATCAAAAAAGCCCAGCGCAAACTCTCCCAAAGCAAAGGCCGAACTGCCAGTATCGAAGACATTGCCCAAGAGATGGAAATGACCCCTGAACAAATTCGGGAACTCTTGGTTCGCGTCCCTCGCTCCGTCTCTTTGGAAATTAAAGTGGGCAAGGATAAGGATACCGAACTGGGTGAATTACTAGAAACCGATGACATCTCTCCTGAAGAGTTGATCATGCGAGAATCTCTGCATCAAGAACTGAGCCAACTCCTAGCCGATCTCACCCCTAGAGAGAAGGATGTAATCACAATGCGTTTTGGTCTCAATGGCGATAAAACTCATTCCTTGGCTCAAATTGGCAAAGCTCTAGATTTATCCAGAGAACGGGTTCGTCAAATTGAAGCAAAGGCGCTCCAAAAGTTGCGGCAACCCAAGCGACGAAACCGCATTCGTGACTTTCTAGAGGCATTTGCCTAAAATTCGTAATCTGACCCAATTTATTCTCTAGCAGGGGAGGGGATCAAGACTTGATCCCCTTTTTTTTGATCGTGACGATTATGGCCTTGATCCCCTGAAAGCCCAGTGCTTAGAGTTGATGATGCCCATAAGAGAATCAGCTTTACGTTTCTCAATAAAACTTGCTTGTTGCAAAAGTGTCATGAATTCGTTAGACTGTCAACAAGCCTGTGTTCTTGAGAAAATTATGTATACTTCAAACTCACTCAAAGCAGAACTTAATGATCGCGGTTGGCGGCTCACCCCTCAACGGGAAACCATTCTGAGTGTTTTTCAAGACCTACAAAAGGGGAAACACCTCAGCGCCGAAGATCTATATAATGTTCTGCAAGACAAAGGGGATCCTATTAGTCTATCCACCATCTATCGCACGTTAAAGTTGATGGCACGCATGGGAATTTTGCGTGAATTGGAATTTGCTGAAGGGCATAAACATTACGAATTAAATCAACCTTATCCCTATCATCATCACCATTTGATTTGTGTCAAATGCAATAAAACCATTGAGTTCAAAAGTGATTCTGTCCTGAAAATTGGTTCTAAAACTGCAAAAAATCAGGATTCCATCTTTTAGATTGTCAGCTTTCTATTCATGCGATTTGTCCTCAGTGCCAGCGGTCCTTGTTGCCCAACTAAAGAAGGTTAAGTCCCTCTTGTCTAACGGCGGGGTAGGGTGGTTTACACCTTTGTTAATTGGTTCTCAACGGCTGATATCATCCCATTTTGTCTATCCTAAAGCTTGGTAGAGTATTACCAAATTGGCATTTTTGAGACAGATGTTATCCAAATTACGAGTTGAGCATTACAAAAGTCTCTTTGAAATCGAAGTCGATTTAGAACCATTAACTGTGTTTATTGGCCCGAATGGTTCTGGAAAGTCCAATATATGCGAGTCTTTAGCCGTATTTTCTGGATTTCTTCAAAGAGTAATGTCTGGAACCCCTGAAGCAGTGATCGAGAGCTTTAGGCATCTTTTTGGTGATTTAGGAGTATCTCAGCAAAATATTGAATCTAAATTCTGGCATGGTTTAGCCAACTATTTTGCTTTTAAGGTTGAAGTGCTGCCTACCCCTGAAAACTCTACTGTTCCAACAGCTAGTAATCTTCTAAACTTATCAGCACAGTTTGACTATCCTCAGCAAACAGTGACTATCAGCATTTCTAAGAATGAAGGATTTTCGGCGTTGCTGAATGAAGGTATGAATCAGGCGGGAACGGGCACATCCCAAAATTTTAGGTAGTGAAGTAGCAATCGAATCGAGTGTGCTAGCATTTCTGCGGACTTGGAATAACAAAGTGTCTTGCGA
>JAAUOM010000166.1 GCA_012034865.1 Acaryochloris sp. CRU_2_0
GGCTAGAACTTATCCTGATCTAGCAAAAGCAATTGAAGAAGCTTTCAGCAAGGTATCGCTAGAAGACCTGCGTGGATGGTTTACTCATTGTTGCTACTGTACCTCAGTAGACTAGAAAATGCTATATAACAATCATTGGAGCGAACAGAATTGTGATAGCTTGGCAGCAAGCAAAAAGTATCTACTGCCGCTCAACTGTGCCGTTAGCTACACCCCACAGTTGATAATAACCACAACCCTGTATAGGTCACGCCTGAATCATCGGGCTGAATCAGCAAAAAATGCAGTCCTTGGCTGTTGTGCTGGTCTTGCTCAAACTGTTGTGCTGCCAAGACCATCTCTGCGTGATCATAGGTGACTAAGATATGGCGCTCATTCAACCCTGCTGCCAAAATTAGACCGCTCAGCTCAGCTCGCATGGCTGTCAGAGCCATTGGTTGGCGTTGTTGTATCCATTGAGCCAACTGCATCGATCGCCGCCCGCCATTGATCAGCACACCAGGGACTGGGGTGGTAGCGGCCAAGCTCAACTGACTGGGTAAAAGCTGTGAGGGGATATCCTGAAGGGGGATGAGGCGTTGTAACAGCCCTGATTCCAACTCTGTCGCTGTCAAGGTTACAAACTGCCATTGTTCCCCCCACAATGCTTCCGGCAGCGGTTGAGGAGGTAGTTGTTCTACCCACAAAGGGTCGTAGGCTTGACCGGTATATTCTGACATTTGCGGGTAGTGTTGAGATCGCATCTGTAATACTTGCTTTAGTCCCATCGTTCGCCGCTGAGCCTCTAGAATAATGCCGAGCCTCTCTGAGATCTCCTGTAAAATGCTGAGAGTGCGGGGTCGGAACACCTGTAGGTGCGTGGGTTTAGGTGCCATCAACATAAACAACTCTTGTAGTTGAGCGGCTAGCCACAGGGAACTGACATCGGGTTCAGGACACCATCGCTGACAAGCCATCTGGGTTTGTGGATCGTAAACCACCAGTTCCCAGAGGGGATAACCCTCAGTATCCTGAAGAGGACGGCGATCAAAGTCTACTTGCCATACTTTTCCCATGACATCCTCGCAGTTTTATCCCTTTGTCCACTCCGCTATCCCACCCTATCCTATGAGTCCAACCCCTCTATCCTCTGATATCCAAGCCATTTTTAACCGGATCGCCCCCGTCTATGATGATCTCAACCAATGGCTGAGTTTAGGCCAGCACCAAATTTGGAAAAGGATGGCCGTCAAATGGGTCAACCCTCAACCGGGAGATGTAGGGTTGGATCTGTGTTGCGGCAGTGGTGACTTAGCAAGACTGTTAGCACAACAGGTTCAGCCCCAGGGCAAAGTCGTGGGTGTGGATTTTTCATCGGCTCAACTGGCGATCGCTCATCACCGCCAGATGACCCAATATGCCCACTTAACGCTGGAGTGGGTCGAAGGCGATGTTCTGAATTTACCCTTTGAGGCAGCAACCTTTGACTGCGCCACCATGGGTTATGGTTTACGCAATGTGACAGATATTCCGCGATGCTTGCAAGAAATTTATCGCGTCCTCAAACCCAATGCGCGGGCTGCAATTCTGGATTTTCATCAGCCTCAGCAAGCCTGGATGCAAACGTTTCAGAAGTGGTATTTGCGATCGGTGGTTGTGCCCGTAGCTCAACACTATGGACTAACGGATGAATATGCCTATATTACCCCTAGCCTAGAACGCTTTCCGCGAGGATCGGAGCAGGTCAAACTTGCCGTGGAAGCAGGCTTTAAACAAGCCACCCACTATCCCATAGCCGCAGAGTTAATGAGCGTGCTAGTAGTGAGTAAGGTATCTCCATAAGCCGATGCGGAAAATAGTGGTTTATCTGAGGCCAACGAATTAATCCAGGGAATGACTTGTATCTAGTTGTGAGTATATTGAAGTCAGTAAGCTGCTTGGGATAATTTTTTCATGGGTTTTATTCAAGTTTCACGGGGCACACGCGATATTTTGCCAGAGGAAGTGATCTACTGGCAGCATGTGGAAGCTACAGCGCGTGAGTTGCTCCAGCAGGCGGCCTATCGAGAACTCCGCACTCCGATTTTTGAGCAAACCAACCTGTTTGAGCGGGGGATTGGTGAAGCCACGGATGTTGTGGGCAAGGAAATGTACACCTTCAATGATCGCGGCGATCGCTCCATTACTCTACGACCGGAAGGCACTGCTGGAGCAGTACGTGCCTATATTGAAAACAAGCTTTATGCCCAAGGTGGGGTGCAACGGCTCTGGTATATCGGCTCTATGTTTCGCTACGAACGCCCCCAGACTGGACGACAACGACAGTTTCACCAAATTGGGGTGGAATGCCTGGGCAGTATTGATCCTCGTGCTGATGCGGAAGTGATTGCTATAGCAGCCCAACTCCTCCAATCTCTGGGGGTGCCGGAGTGGACATTATCTCTTAATTCCCTAGGCACTTCAGAGGATCGCCAACGCTACCGAGATGCCTTGGTTAATTATCTCGATCAGTATAAAGACGACCTTGACCCTGATTCCCAAGATCGGCTCCAGCGTAACCCTCTACGCATTCTTGATAGTAAAGATGCCAAAACCCAAGAAATTGCTAAGGCTGCCCCCAATATCCTTGGTTACCTAGACACAGACTCCCAACAGCATTTTGACCGGGTACAACAACTGCTTACGGACCTCGATATTGCCTACAAGCTCAATCCCTGCCTAGTGCGGGGGCTAGATTACTATACCCATACTGCTTTTGAATTTGAACTGGACGGGTTGGGGGCACAAGCCACGGTTTGTGGGGGTGGTCGCTATGATGGCTTAGTCACAGAACTGGGTGGGCCAGATACCCCAGCGGTGGGCTGGGCAATTGGTATGGAACGGCTGATTTTGCTCCTGCAAAACGCTGAACTCACCTTAAATCAATCTTTAGATTTTTACTGTGTGGCACGGGGACTAGAGGCGGAGGCTCAAGCTCTAATTCTTTGCCAAAATCTGCGAAAACAGGGGTTTTCCGTGGAAATGGATTTGAGTGGCAGTACCTTTAGTAAGCAATTCAAGCGCGCCGATCGCAGTGGGGCGATCGCCTGTGTAATTCTGGGTGAAACGGAAGCGTGCGATCGCACCGTCCAACTCAAATGGCTAATCTCTGGCGAACAAGAATCCTTACTGCAAAAGGATCTCATTAATCAATCCCAGCAATTACGGGAAAAACTGATGGCTACAAAATCTGCAAACTCTAGCTCATAACAATCCCTTCCTCAACAAAATCCGTTAGATGCTTACACGGTCTCAAGACTTGACAAGTTTCAAAAAATATGGATCTTTGAACTGTGAGTGTGTGGAGTAGGACATAAGACAATATGACCGTGGACTTAGAATTTTTGATCCAAAAAGAGGGTGATTTCGAGTGGCTACCCCTAGAATCGCTCACCGTTGAGATTTTAGTGGGTCGATATCAATTCATCGCTCAAGCTAGCGAAGCCAATACCCCCATTGAAGTCCATATTCGTCACCAGTATGTGCAAGAAGGGATTTGGCAAGAAGAAGTACACCAACAATTGCTCCGTACCGATTCGCAAGGACGGATTGAGGTCTTACCCCCCACATTTTTACAACATGGCCGTTGGATCATTAGCTGTACACCCATCGGCTCAGGCCATCTTGCAGCCACAGCGAATCGTCATTGTGTCCAACTCCACGTTTTAGAGCAAGAAAACGAGATTGATCAAGCATGGGAAATGCTTGATATCCCTCTTCCTTCCGTGGATACCTATCCCGATCTGGATTTACGCGCAGCCGAACTGCTCTCACCCCTACAAGCCTTAGACATTAAATCCAAAACGGCTTGGAATAATTTGAATCTCACCCCTTCTGAGGAGATCATCCTCCGCTCGATCTGGGAAAAGGAATTAGAAGCCACTAGCCCTTCTCCATTAGATAGTCTTGATCTGGATTTGACCGGACTAGAACCTACCAATCTACTAGACGAACTTGCCAGTCTGCTGAACTCCACCGAACCAGAGCCTGCCAGTTTGCTGGACTTCACTGAATTAGAACCTGCCAGTCTGCTAAACTCCACCAAATTAGAGCCTACCAGTTTGCTGGATTTGACCGAACCAGAGCCTACCAGTCTGCTGGACTCGACCGAATTAGAGCCTGCTAGTTTAAGGCCACCCACTGAGCCAACCCCTGTTTTACCCACACTCCCCATTATTCCTAAAGATGTTCCCCCCCTACGGTTGCAAATTTCGCCCGGATTGATTTTGCCGCCGGAACTCTACAGCCCTAACCCCATGGGTGCGGCAGTCCCTCCTCCTCAACTGCCTGTCTTTCCTCACCTAGACCATTGGCAAACACTATCTTACAAAGAACTTGCGATCGCATTAGGTCGCCTTTATTGGAGTAAGCTGGACGCCTACGGTCAGATCATTGATCTAGACTTTATGGCTCTTGATTTACAATCACGCTTTTTACAAACCTTGAATGGCCTAGCTTTTCAGAATGCTTATGCTTGTGATCTTAATCCTGATCTCAGCATCGATCCCCTATCAACACCAGTAGGAGTATCTGACTTGGAATCTGCCCTTCCCGTAAGCATCACAGCTATTGTTCCTGCCTCCGTAGCGGGGGAATCCTAAACGCTTCTTCTACCACACTATGAGCTTGAGGATCACTAATATGCGTATTTGGCTCATTAGTTTCCTAATACTGCTAGCCTTAACCAGAGGATGGGACTGGCTAGCGCACCTTACCTTACCTCTGCCCACGCTGTTGTTGGCAGGAGCCATCCTGTCGATTTTATCCAATGAATCTATCTTGGCTGGACTACCTTGGATGCCCCAATCTCAACCTTCACCCCCTCAGCTTCCCGTTTCCTCAGATCCCCCTGATGCCCATAAAACACTGACCTCACAGTAACGCCAAAAACCCCTAATACCCATTCTCCAAAATTGAGTTACCCTTCTCCCCTACCCTCTCCATCTTCCCTACCCCGATCGATAGCCTGATTATCGAGAAATGGTATACAAAAAGAGGCACCCAGAAAGGCACCTCTTCAACTACATATAAAGGATCCGACTAGGCATCATCTAGGGCTGCAATACCTGGTAAGACTTTGCCTTCTAGAAGTTCCAGACTGGCACCGCCCCCAGTGGAAATGTGGCTCATCTTCTCCGCTACCCCGACTTTCTCCACCGCAGCGACAGAATCACCGCCACCGATAATAGTGTCGGCTCCTGTCTCCGTCAAAGTGGCTAAACTGTGGGCTATGGCCTCAGTCCCGACTGCAAATTTATCGAATTCAAAGACACCCATCGGCCCATTCCAAATAACGGTTTTGCAATCTGAGAGTGCGGCTTGGAATTCCTTGACTGAATCGGGGCCAATATCTAAGCCCATCCACCCCTCAGGAATCGCATCAATTCTAACGGTTTGGGCATTGGCATCGGCGGCAAAATTATCAGCAATCACCACATCTGTGGGCAGCAGGAGGGCAACACCTTTTTCCCTAGCTTTGACTTCTAGGGAGCGGGCTAGCTCCAGCTTGTCTTCTTCGACCAAGGACTTACCGACGGCTAGGCCACGGGCTTTGTAAAACGTGAAGATCATGCCGCCGCCAATCAGGAGTTTGTCCACCTTATCCAGGAGGGTTTCAATCACGCCGATCTTGCTAGAGACCTTAGATCCCCCCACAATTGCCGCCAAGGGGCGCTGGGGATTTTCAATCGCGTTTTGTAAATATTTAAGTTCTTTTTCAATCAGATAGCCCGCCACCGAAGGGCTGAGGTGGTGGGTAACCCCTTCTGTAGAAGCATGAGCCCGGTGGGCAGTGCCAAAGGCATCATTCACATACAAGTCCGCAACAGCAGCTAACTGACGGGCAAAGTCAGGGTCATTGGCTTCTTCTCCTGCATAGAACCGGACATTCTCTAGCAAGGCCACTTGACCATTCTCTAGAGCACCCACCTTAGCCGCGACTTCATCGCCAATACAGTTATCACATTTGGTGACGGGTTGACCCAATAGTTCCGATAGCCTTGTGGCGACAGGGGTTAAACGCATGGATTCATTGACTTGGCCTTTGGGACGACCAAAGTGACTGGCCAAGATCACCTTAGCTCCCTTAGACATTAAATCTTGAATCGTCGGCAGAGCAGCCCGAATGCGAGTATCGTCGGTGATCTTGCCTTCAGGATCGAGGGGAACATTAAAGTCAGCGCGCACAAGCACCCGCTTACCCGATAAATCTGCCGAGGTTAAATTTGCGATTGTCTTCTTGGACACAATACTGAATCTCCTAAATGCGTCTATTGCGTTTTATTACCCCCCATAGCTGAGAACGTGGGGTCTTGGCATGATGATGATTGGGATCAATCTATACCCCAACTTTCAACGGTCGGGTGGGTTCAGAGTATGAACTTACTTCCGTGCCGTCCACATTTTACCGGAGTCCGTACCCTGGAGTAGACCTTCATGTTTAAGACGGTTTTGTTCCCTGTTGATCAAAGTCGGGATTCTCAAGATGCTGCTGAAAAGGTGGCCGAGATTGTCAAATTTTGCAATAGTAAACTCGTCATCCTCTCAGTCCAAGCCGAAACGGAGGAGATGGCTGATACTAGTGCCGCTGCTAGCCAAGTCGTTGACCAGCTCTTGCAAAATGCCAAAATTGCTTTTTCCGATTGGGGTATTGTTGCTGAAACGGTTAAACAAAAAGGTAAACCTGCTTTTTGCATCTGTGATCTCGCCGATGAAATCAATGCCGATTTGATTGTGATGGGCTGTCGCGGAATCGGTCTGACGGAAGATGGGATAGCAGATAGTGTGAGTAATCGGGTAATTAATCTTGCTCCTTGCCCCGTGATGATTATTCCTTAGGCTTGGGCTTAAGCCTTTGTAACCGCTCTAGAATATATCAGATATGATATAAGTCCATGAGCATAAACGATAAGCCTCTTGTTTGGTTACAGGGCGAGGTTAAATCAATACGACAAAGATAAGTAGGAGTAGATAATGGATCAAAACAGTCGCCAGGAATTGGAGGATAAAGGCTGGAAGATTGGTTCGGTTGCTGAGTTTTTAGAGCTGAGCCCGGAGGAAACAATGCTGGTTGAAATTAAGCTGGCCCTTAGTCGCAGTCTTAAAGAGCGAAGGCAGGCACTGATGACCCAAGCAAAGTTGGCGGACAAGATCCATTCTAGCCAGCCGCGCGTTGCCAAAGCTGAAAATGGCGATGAATCGGTCTCTATTGAGCTGCTAATCCGGGCAATTCTAGCAACGGGTGCTTCCCCCCAGGAGATTGGCCAAGTCATTGCTAGTGTGGGGTAGACGTTTTCTTCTAGAAAAAATATTTGATTGAGACGGATAGATTTTTAATGCAGAGATCATTTAGAGGCTGTTTATAAAGTAAACCTTTAGGCAGCTAATCGCTTGAGCATCAATCGGGTCATCACAGCATAAATCGCCGCCTCGCTCATGTCTGTCAAACGCTCGTAATCTTTGCTCAGACGACGATACCAATTGAGCCAACCAAAGGTTCGCTCGACCACCCATCGCTTCGGTAAAATCTCAAACCCTGGGTCAGC
>JAAUOM010000046.1 GCA_012034865.1 Acaryochloris sp. CRU_2_0
CGACGATGCCAAGGTGATCTACATTTTGAACGACCAGTTCTGAATGGATAACAACCTCCTCGTTGAATCGCTTTCGGCTCACTTCATCCTAATTCCTGAATCCTCTCTCCAAACAGCGGAATGTGGGCTCAAAACATCTTCCATAAAGTAAACAAACTCACCACTGGCTTTGGGAGGAATTACCCAACATTCTCGCAACCAGGGCTTGAGTTCGTTTTTTTTTGACGAACGGTTTCATGGGAAATGCTCTCTACACACCCCAGCTCAACGAGTTGGTCTGCTAATAGGCGGAGGCTCCATTTCCCTTGTCCTTCAAGTGTTTCGCTTGTGCTTCTTGCTCTCCATCAAGTAAGCGAGGTTTGGTTCGACGGGGCGTTTGACGCGATAAGGCCGCCTCTAAACTCTGTTCAACAAAGCGTTGTCGAACTCGTTCAATGGTAGAAACGCTGATATCGAGAGCCTCGCTAATCTCCTGATCTCGCCAACCACCTTCGTCTTGGTTGATGTCAGCTTTCAGCAAAATTCGAGCATGATTGAGTTTGTAAGCGGCGGTTTTTCCAGTTGTTGTCAAGCTCTCTAAATCCTCTCGCTCTTCACAGCTAAGGGCTATGATGTATTTCTTTGCGGGCATGATTAGTAAGAGGTATCTGCTTCTCAATTCTCTCCTAAATCAAAATTGACAGACTACTAGCCACTGTCCCCACTGAACAATGGCAGCAGCTTCGTTCTACACTCCGACAGCATCAACAGAAACGGGTGCAACAGCGGCAATTCCGTCGTTCTCCTCAGACTTACTTGGCTCAACTGGAGCAGAAATTACTCCAGTCAACTTTGCCGCCCTAGAAAAAAAGGGCAATGAACCCCGTTGATCATCATCGACTCTCAGGCGGTCAAGAATACCTGCAATGCCAGTGTTGAAAGCAAAGGCTTTTGCTCTTACAAGGCCACCAAAGGAATTAAGCGACATTTAGGAGTGGATAGCTTGGGATTTCTTTTTTTCACCCATTGTACAAAAGCAAGTGTTTCCGATGAGAGAGGCTTAATTGAAATGCTCAGTGCAAAGATTGGGTATTTCAAACGCAAACCTGTGAAGCTCACGGAAAAGCTGGGTTCGTTGGTTCGTTGTTGTTAAGGCTCGATGGGTGATTGAGCGTTCTAATGCCAGAATGGAGCGCTGCAAGAGTCTGGTAAAAAATTTCGAGCGAACATTAGAGCATTCAACGACGAAACTCAATCTCTGTTTTGTGAGGCTGATGATCAAGCGATTAGCTACTTCCTAGAGATTCCAAATGGGTTCTATATTGGAGCTTAAACTTGCTGGGTTGAGTTCGGGCTTAAGCATTAGTATTGACAGCGTTATTTCTTCTTGGTTTGAAAATAGGCTTCTAAGACTTTGAGGGCAATGGGGCCTGCCGTTGAGCCACCGCCGCCGCCCGTATTTTCGCCAAAGGCCACCACTACAATTTCAGGATTATTGAAGGGGGCATAGGCTCCAAACCAAGTATGGGAAGAGCGGGGTGGATCTTCTGCCGTGCCACTTTTCCCGGCTGCGGGTGGAATGCTAGCAGCATTGAGAACATGCCCTGTGCCGCTAGTGACGACGGCCCTTAAACCTGAGCGAAGGGTTGCTAAGGTTTGAGGTTTCAGGTGCAAAGAAGTTCGCCAGTGATTATCGGGTTGATCAGACTGGATAAAATGAGGTTTAATTTTGTACCCACCGTTAGCCACAGATGCAAAAATCATTGATACCTGCACAGGAGTGAGTTGAACCGCCCCTTGACCGATCGCAACCATTACCGTATCGGCTGGATACCAAGCATCTTGAAAGGTTTCTTTTTCCATGCTGGATCTGGGATAAAGCCAGTGGCCTCACCCGGAATATCAATACCCGTTTTTTGAGCCACTCCTAGCCGTTTGGCCCATTCAATCAGGATTTTCGGAGTGGTACCAACACCGATCTGGCCAAAAAAGTGTTACTGCTCCACTGTAAAGCGGTCTGAAAACCAATCGCACCAAACCCTGCTCTATTCCAGTCGCCCACACCGTGGATCGATGGGTAGGTCATGAGAATAGAATTGGGATTGTATTTGCCAGATTCTAGACCTGCGATCGCCGTAGCAACTTTAAAAGTACTCGCGGGTGGAAAAGCTTGCAACGCCCGATTCACAAAGGGAAATTTGCGGTTTTGTAGCTCTTGCCATTGCTGTTCGGTCATCCCCTTGGCAAACCAGTTGGGATTAAAGTTGGGATAGCTGGCCATCGCTAAAATTGCACCGTTTTTAGGGTTGATCGCTACCACAGCACCTTGGCGCTTGCCTAATGCTTGTTCCGCCGCCCGTTGACATCGATATCCAGAGTTAATTGAACATCGGTTCCAGCAATGGGGAGCTTTTGCCCCAGAATACGAACAATCCGACCAGAGCCATCCACCTCAATTTGATTCCCTCCCCAAGTCCCTCGTAAGGTTTGTTCATAGGAGGCTTCAATGCCCAATTGGCCAATCACATCCCCCAAGCGATAGGGTTGATCTTGCTTACGCTTGCGGGTCAACTCTTCTTCACTAATTTCGCCAATGTAACCAATCACTTGAGCGGCCAACTCACCATGGGGATAATAGCGAATGGCTTCTTTATCAATTTCGACTCCGACGATATCACTCGTACGTTCTGAGAGGGCTACCACTTGCGGAAAACTTAACCCACGGGTCACTCGGATCAAGGAAGTTGAGTTCTGCCCTTCTTGTTCCACCCGTGCCTGGATATCTGCTGCGGGCATATTCAGAATGTCAGATAAGACCTTTACCGTTTGTGGCCATTTGGCATCCTTTTGGGCAACCGGCCACACAAACACGGAATAGGTATAGGTGCTATTGGCTAAAATCCGCCCCTTTCGATCTAGAATTTTGCCCCGCTCTGGCCGCTTAGGGATCAGTCGAATCCGATTTTCCTCGGCTCGCTGTTGATTGAGTTCTCCCTCACTTAGTTGTAAAAAACTCAGGCGAGGCACAAGGGCACCAAATAACAGTAGGGTGACGAAACTACCCACTACAAAGCTGCGAACGCCTCCTCCCACAGTTCTTTGAGAGCGCTGACGCTGTTGTCGCGATAAAGAGGGATTAGGAAGCATATAGGCTGTGTTATGGGTCTGCTGGAAGGGATAGTGCGACAAAAAGACTGACGTTCAAGACGAATGCAGCCGCCCTGATCGGCTCTAGCTGAGGTCATCGCTTCATTCTAGACCATCGGGATTCTTGCGGATTACAGCAATAAATGTCTGGGCATGCTATCTTTCTATCCTAAGTGTTAAGCCTACGAACATTCAAATAGGCTGATCTGATATGCCTACTCTCGATGTAGGTAGGTAACAGACCCTGGAGTAGCCTATTAACTCGTAGGGTCTAGGTGTGGAGTGTATTCCTGATATGTCTATAACCTCTCAATTTAAACGGAATAGCGTCCCTAAAAGCGATCGCAACATCCAATCAGCCAAATTCACCCAAAACTTAATCCCAATCACCAAGGATATTCCCCTGTTTGGAACCGATGGAATTCGTGGCCAAGTGGGGAAACACCTCACTTCTGATCTAGCCTTAAAGGTAGGGTTTTGTGCGGGATTGGAACTAGGACAGCAGGCGCAACGGCACTCTCCCTTTATTCTGGGTCAAGATTCCCGCAACTCCAGTGATATGTTGGCAATGGCTCTGTCTGCGGGGTTAACGGCAGCAGGACTGGATGTTTGGCATATTGGCTTGTGTCCTACCCCTACGGTGGCCTACTTAACCCATCAGACAGAGGCGATTGGTGGGGTAATGGTGTCGGCCAGCCACAACCCCCCCGCTGACAACGGGATTAAATTTTTCCAAGCCGATGGAACCAAGTTATTACCATCGGTTCAACGCCAGATCGAGCGGCGTTTAAGATCCGCTGAGCAGCCTGAGGCGTTGCCCAAGTGGGGACATCATTATCATCGACCAGAATTAACCCAAACCTATCTGGAGGCGATCCAGGTTCCGCTACAAGCTCAAGTTAATTTTTCTGGTCTGCGGGTTGTCTTAGATCTCGCCTGGGGGGCAGCAACCCAGTTGGCTCCTGCTGTTTTTATGGCCATGGGCGCTGAAGTGATTTGCCTGCATGATCAGCCCAATGGCGATCGCATTAATGTCAATTGTGGCTCCACCCACTTGGAACCACTGAAAGCCGCCGTGCAGTTGCATGAAGCAGATGTGGGTTTTGCCTTTGATGGCGATGCCGATCGCGTCCTAGCTGTAGATCATCTTGGACGCACCGTAGATGGGGACTATATTCTCTATCTATGGGGGCAAGCTCTCCGGGCGCAAGGCCAATTGCCCGATAACCTGATTGTGGCCACGGTCATGTCCAATTTAGGCTTTGAACTGGCTTGGCAACACCAAGGCGGACGCTTAATTCGCTCAGCAGTAGGGGATCAGCATGTCCATGCCCAGATGCTCAAGAAGGGATCAATGCTAGGGGGGGAACAGTCTGGCCATATTCTCTGCCCTCATTATGGTGTCAGTGGGGATGGTTTATTAACCGCTTTGCACCTAACGGCCATTATTCGCCAAAGTTGCGATTCCTTAGCGGAGTTAGTCAATAACAGCTTCCAAACCTATCCGCAGATTTTGAAAAATGTGCGCGTAGAAGATCGCGATCTCCGCTGTAACTGGCAAACCTGCCAACCCCTACAAAATCTCATCGATCAAGCCACTCGTGATATGGGTGATCAAGGTCGTATTCTGGTGCGGGCTTCAGGTACCGAACCCTTAATTCGAGTCATGGTGGAAGCCTGTGATTCTCAAAAGGCACTGAAATGGAGCGATCTCTTAGTGGCAGCGGTTGAAAAACATCTAAAGTAGCAATGAAAAGCTATATGGAGTTTGTCCTGGGTTGTGTTGAGGGGACTGCAACGCAAGCTTAACGGGTCATTCCGATTCCTCGTCAATAATGGCATTGCGATCCAAGAGCAGTAGGTTGCGGAGCTGATCGGTGTCCAATTCCGTCAGCCAGTTTTCGCCTGCGCCGACCACTTGTTCTGCTAATGCTTTTTTACTTTCTAGTTGTTCATGAATGCGTTCTTCCAGGGTGCCCGTGCAGACAAACTTGTGTACTTGCACATTCCGCGTCTGACCAATCCGAAACACGCGGTCTGTAGCTTGATTCTCCACGGCGGGATTCCACCAGCGATCAAAGTGAAAGACATGGTTGGCGCGGGTAAGATTTAGACCCACCCCTCCGGCTTTTAAGGACAAAATAAATAGACGTGGACCTTGGGGATCATTCTGAAAACGATCGATCATGGCTTCTCGCTGTTTTTTGCTGCTTCCCCCGTACAGAAGTATGGTTTCACGGTGCAGGGTAGCCTGTAAGTACGGTTGCAGTAATTTGCCGAATTCAGCAAATTGGGTAAAGATCAAGGCGCGATCGCCTTCATCCAACACTTCCTCTAGCATTTCTTGTAAACGCTTTAACTTGCCCGATCTCTGTGCCTCAGGGTTTAAGGCGTCTTCATGCAGAAATTGAGCGGGATGATTACAAATTTGCTTGAGCTTGACCAAGGTTGCCAAAATAATGCCGTGTCGTTGAATACCTTGGGCCGCTTCCACGACCTCTAGGGATTCCTGGACAACGGTTTGATAGAGTTGAGCTTGTTCAGGTGTTAAGCCACAAAAAACCGTCATTTCCTGCTTTTCAGGCAGATCTTGGATAATGTCATGGTCGGTTTTAGTCCGGCGCAGAATAAAAGGCTGGACTAGAGAACGCAATGTCGTCAAAGAATCCGTATCCCCGTATCGCTCAATGGGCGTGGCAAAGCGACGCTGAAAGAACGGTTTAGAACCGAGATACCCTGGATTCAGGAAATCTAAAATAGACCACAACTCCGTTAACCGATTCTCTAAAGGTGTTCCCGTCAGGGCAATTCGAAATTTCGCTTCCAGGTTGCGAACGGCCTTAGACTGCCGAGCATCTGGGTTCTTAATATTTTGAGCCTCATCCAGAACCACGCCTTGCCAAGTTAAGGCAGCTAAGGTTTTCTCATCCCGATAGACTAGGGGATAACTGGTAATTACTAAATCTAAGGGTTTCACGGCTTTGAGGAAGGATTTGCCCTGCGATCGCCCCGTCCCATGATGCACCCGTACCTTTAATTGCGGGCCAAACCGATGGACTTCCCGCTCCCAGTTGCCCAGAACCGAGGTGGGACAAATCAATAAAGTTGGACCTGAGACTCGACCTTCAGTTTTTAAGTGTAAAAGATAGGCAATAAATTGCACCGTCTTCCCCAACCCCATATCGTCGGCTAAACAAGCCCCTAACCCCCATTGTTCCAGGAACGTTAGCCAGCCCACCCCCCTAGCTTGATAGGGGCGGAGAGTGCCTTTAAAGCCGGGGGGTTCTGCGATCTCCCTTAAGGTCTGGTTGCCATTGAGGGTACTCAGCAAAGCCTCCAGGGAACCCGACGCCTCAAAACGGACAACGGGTAGTTTATCAATGGTCAGCGTATCCCCCGTACTGATCCGTAGGGCATCTTCCAAGGACAGACCCGTTTTCTGCTGACGAGCTGCAAAGAAATTTTGGGCAGCCTGCACATCTTGGGGGCGCAACTCCACCCATTCCCCATTAATTTCTACCAAAGGGGAGGCTTGAGCAACGAGGCGATCAAACTCAGATTTAGAAAGGGTTTGACCTCCAATTGCCAACTCCCATTGAAAATTGAGTAAGCTGTCTAAGCCAATCGACGGAGACCCTTGCGATTGTGCGGCTGCTTTAATTTGTAAGCCTAACCGATTGGCCAAAGCATTTTGGTTAGACAAGCTCAGCGGCAGCATTACCCCAAAGCCACTATCTTCCAGTCGCCAAGCAGCCGCTTTAATAAAATCATAGGCTTGCAGGGGAGACAATTCATGATCCGTGGGTCGGGCATTCTGCAAGCTGTCTTCTAAAATCGGATAGACCCGAGAGGCCAATCCTAACCCCTTTAATAGCATTTCTTGCGGTCGCTCAATTCTTTGACCTAAATACTCTAAGGATTCAGCCGCCGTATTCCAAATGATATCGGCTGCAACCAAGAACGCAGGATTATCCGCAGCTTGCAGAAAATATTCAATTTTCCAGTTCGAGACGTTCCGAGTAGGCGGTTGCAAATTAAAACACAGACGATAGCGTTGCTCTTGTAGACTTTGCTCAAGGGGCAGCAGCCAGTGAGTTAGGGTAGACACCCAAACCGCACAATTTTCAGCGGTATCTGTCAACGTCGGGGTTGATGATGTCAAAGCAGGCCACCATTGCTCAAAAAGGGGGGATTTATCCCCTTTTTGCAGAGTGGTAATTAGATCAGGATCAATGCTCTGGCGCACCTGTTGATCAATGAGATGGGTGAGAAAATCCGTGAGGAGATAGCCCGGAACCCTGGGTAAATCAATATGGGGATAGGATGACTCTAACTCCTGGTAGAACTGACAGATTTGGGGCATTTCCTTGGCAAAGTGCTGATACCGTTGGCGATCCGTTGCACTATCGAGAAGAGGTTGCCAGTAAAATCACAGGTCTGAGCCGTCCGAGGTTGAATACTAGGGATAAATTTGGCACGGGTGAGTAGATCCAGTCCCCAGCGGGCAATATGGCACCAAAACAAGAGATCTGTCCCCAGAAAAGATTCCTCTGTTGTATGAGAGTGCAGGGGCAGCACCGCTAACAACTCTAAAGTCTGGGCAGCAGATAAACTCAACCCTTGAACGTCAAAAGCATAGAGCTGCGGTGGGTCTTCGAGATTCCATAGGGATGAAGAGTGAAAAGGAACCAACTGTTGATCTGTGAAAGCGGCAGGTATCACCACCGTTTGTGCTCTCCAGGATACGGATTCTGGGATCCTTGATTTCTGGGAGCGAGTCTGAGGGAAACGGGAGTGAGCAGATTGAGATTTCTGCCGTTTGGGCGCGGCGGCTAAGGCCAATCGCACAGCGTCGGAGAGCAGAAGTTGTTCAGACTCATGGAGCGTATGCAGTAACTGGCTGAGTTCAACCATATCCATCCCTAGGGGATGGGATCCCACTTGGTCGGCAACATCGCTGTGTTTAGCCGTTGCACTCCGCCAAGTTTCAGCCCAAAGGAAAAAAGTACCGCTTAAGGGTTGTTCTAAAACCTGGGAGGAGGAGGGGATCGATGGATGCAATCCGCCTTGTTGAGAAGCAGGTAGCCAACTCCCGTGCAAAATTGCCATAGTATCAGTTGCAAATCCTCCTGATGGGACAAATCTTAATACTCTTGCAGGGATACAAATTTACTCCCCTTAATGACGAAGTTGCCTAGGCGATCGCAACCCAGGTATTTTGATCTCGGAGGCCTATGCAGGTTGTCTTGATCCGGTCTGCGGTAGGGGTACACTTCCACCAAAGAGGACGGTTCATCCAGAAATTGTACTCAAGATACAACCTTTACCCCCGACCTTGAAAGCTTCAAGTTCAGGCAGTCATCCTCTACCCATGCTACAGGTTGAACTTGTCATCGGTGCATTCTGGCTAAGAGTCAGACAAAAATCGATCCGCTCCCTTCCCTGAACAAGAGACGAAAAGCAAGCAGTTCTCTAACAATGTTAGGATTGCCACAGAAAAAAAAGGACAAAACAGTAAGTAAGGATAAGTCACTTAATGTCAGAAGTTATCAAGTCAATATCCGTTGACGGGCGTGAAATGAAACTCACCATAGGCCGTTTCGCTCCACAGGCAGGTGGGTCTGTATTAATTGAGTCAGGAGAGACCTCCGTTTTAGTCACGGCGACCCGTTCCACCGGCAGAGAAGGGATTGACTTCCTGCCTTTATTGGTGGATTACGAAGAACGGCTCTATGCTGCGGGGCGGGTGCCAGGGGGGTTTCTGCGGCGAGAGGGTCGACCCCCAGAAAAAGCGGTTCTCACCTGCCGTTTAATTGATCGTCCCCTGCGACCTCTATTCCCAGACTGGTTGCGAGACGATATTCAGATTGTGGCGACTACCGTATCGATGGATGCTCAAGTTCCCCCGGATGTGTTGGCGGTGACGGGGGCATCCGTGGCCACCCTCTTGGCTAAAATTCCCTTTAAAGGACCTATGGCGGCAGTGCGAGTCGGCTTGGTGGGGGATGATTTTATTATCAATCCCACCTATGCAGAGATCGCCGAAGGCGATCTTGACCTGGTCGTTGCCGGTTCTCCTGATGGCGTGATTATGGTAGAAGCAGGTGCCAATCAAGTCCCTGAACAGGACATGGTTGAAGCCATTGACTTTGGCTATGAAGTGGTCTGTGATCTGATCAAAGCCCAACGAGAGCTAATGGCCGAATTAGGAATTGCGCCAGTAGAAGAAACACCGCCTGAGATCGATCCCACCCTGGAAGATTTTGTCCGAGAACGGGTCACTGAACCCATTAAGGAAATTTTGGCCCGGTTTGAAAAGGATAAAAATGTTCGGGATGCGGCGTTAGATGAAGTGCAAGCGTCAGTGACGGCGGCCATTGATGAGCTACCGGAGACGGATCCGATCCAAGTAGCGGCGGTGGAGAATCCCAAGGAAATTGGCAAGGTCTTCAAGAGTATCACCAAAACCCTCATGCGCCGTCAAGTCATAGAAGACAAGGTTCGTGTGGATGGTCGCAAACTGGACGAGGTTCGTCCCATCTCCTGCCAAGTGGGGGTTTTGCCCCAGCGAGTTCATGGGAGTGGTCTATTTAATCGCGGTTTAACCCAGGTTTTATCCATCGTCACCTTGGGGACGCCTGGAGATGCCCAAGAAATGGATGATCTGCATCCCGATAGCCAAAAGCGCTATTTGCATCATTATAATTTCCCGCCCTACTCTGTGGGGGAAACCCGACCGATGCGATCGCCGGGACGTCGAGAAATTGGGCATGGGGCTTTGGCCGAACGAGCTTTGATACCTGTACTCCCCACTAAAGAAGAGTTTCCCTATGTTTTACGGGTTGTCTCTGAAGTTTTATCCTCGAATGGCTCTACCTCCATGGGTTCAGTTTGTGGATCAACCCTATCCCTGATGGATGCGGGGGTACCCTTATCCAAACCCGTGAGTGGGGCGGCGATGGGCTTGATTAAAGAAGGCGATCAAGTCTGTGTGCTCACCGATATTCAAGGGATCGAGGATTTCTTGGGAGACATGGACTTTAAGGTAGCAGGAACCGCCGATGGGATTACCGCCCTGCAAATGGATATGAAGATTACAGGACTGCCCATGCAGGTAGTCGCGGATGCGATTCACCAGGCCAAGCCTGCCCGATTGCATATCTTAGAGAAAATGTTGGCAGCGATCGACGCTCCCCGCAAGGAGATGTCTCCCTATGCGCCCCGGTTGTTGACGTTGAAGATTGATCCTGAACAGATTGGGATGATCATCGGCCCTGGGGGTAAAACCATTAAAGGGATAACAGAAGAAACGGGTGCCAAGATCGACATCGAAGATGATGGCCGCGTCACAATTTCGGCGGTGGATGAAAAAGCAGCTAGCCGTGCTTTGCAGATTATTGCCGGGATGACGCGTAAGCTGGCAGCGGGAGATGTTTTCTTAGGAAAGGTGACGCGGATTATTCCGATTGGAGCCTTTGTAGAAATTGCACCCAGTAAAGAGGGCATGATCCATATTTCTCAATTGGCAGACTATCGCGTTGGTAAAGTGGAGGATGAAGTCTCTGTCGGGGATGAGGTGGTCGTCAAAATCCGCGAACTGGATAATCGGGGTCGCATTAACCTGACGCGCTTGGGCATTCATCCAGAGGAAGCGGCAGCAGCTCGTGCGGGAAGCGCTGACTAGACCAGAGGAGTCTTACCATTTTGGGCATTTGCTTGTATAGATGCTGTGGCATTGCGCCGCAGCATTTTTAAGGAGATCCGCCGCAGGGCTGATGCCCGAAATTTGCGATCGCGCTCTTCTCCTGAAATTGCCGCCAGCTCCTTGAGGGTGGTTTCCACATGCCAAGGATAGGGTTGAAAATCGGGAATATCTGTCTCTTGGGCAAATCGCTGGTTCCAGGGGCAGACATCCTGGCAAATATCGCAACCCGCCACCCAACCGTCCATATTCTGTGAGATCTCAGCAGGCAGTTCTACCCCACGATTCTCAATGGTATGGTAGGCAATGCAACGGTTGGCATCGACGACAAAGGGTTGGCGGATGGCCACCGTAGGGCAAGCTGAAATACAGCGGGTACAGGTACCACAGTGTTGGGTATGGGGGCGATCCGGTTCCAGATCTAGGTTGGTCAGGATCTCGCCTAAAAACAACCACGATCCATACTCACGAGAGATTAAGTTGCTGTGTTTCCCAATCCAGCCAATCCCCGCCCGCTCGGCCCAGATTTTATCTTGTACCGGACCTGTATCGGCATAATATCGAACTTGAATTTGGGGATTCTGCTTCTGCATCCAGGCGGTTAAGGCTTTGAGACGGCGGTTGAGGACACGATGGTAATCTCGTCCCCAACCATAGCGAGAAATCTTGGCATAGCCTTGGCCTGAAGGGCGTTGCTGAGGCGTATAGTAATTTATGCCCAAACAGATAACAGAGCGCACCTCAGGCATGACGCGGTGCAGATCTTGTCGCCGTGGATCAGCCATCCATTCCATATCGGCATGGCATCCCTGGGCTAGCCACTTTTGCAAGGGGGTTGGCGCAGATTGATCGGCCACAGGATCAGGAAAAACCGTCGCAATTCCTACTTTGTGAAAGCCCAATATAAGGGCTTGCTGCTTAATGGTCTGACTGTCGAGGGATTGAACCATAATTCAGGAGTGGAGAATGGGCTGCATCTAACTCTTAAGCTAAAAACTCTACAACCTATTCACCAGCTAATTCAACTAGATCGCATCTACTCGATACACATCCATTGGTACACCATGAAACACCGTCATCCTCTCAAAGTGCATCCTTAGTTTTTCTAGTACCCTTACTGAGGCAGGATTTGCCCGTTCAACAATACCGAGAAGGTATGGAAACTTGAACTGTGCAAATCCATAGTCAGTCGCCCCTACTGCTGCCTCAGTTGCCAACCCCTGACTCCAGAATCTGGGATCTAACCGATATCCAATTTCTTGTTCATTCTTACCATCGATTTGCTCTACAGCGATCCCACAATAGCCAATCAACTGGCTGCTCTGTTTGAGGATCACAGCCCACTTCCCAAACCCAAATTGCTTGTATGAGGTTATAAAGTTCTCGATTTTTTCTTTTGTTTGTGAAGTTGAAAGAATACCCGTCTGCGAAAATTTCATCACTTGTGGATTGGCTTGTATCGGTGCAAGTTCTCGATAATCGTCTTGCCGAAATTCTCGCAGAAGCAACCGCTGTGTCTCTAGCCACATTTAATCTAGCTTTCTCCTTAGCCAACTTTAAGATCCTTATGAAGCAACTTATGTGTCACTCTAGCTTGGTAGTAGATAAAGAGTCTTTTAAAGTTCTTGGGCTGGAATAAGTTTTTTGAGTAGGAGGTAATGCAGAGGGGAATTCCATGGGATGCTGGGTTCCTTAAGGTTAGCCAATCACCTTACAACCCCTCTTCTGCTTCTCAAGACCTTGGGGGTCTAAGAGGATTAAATGATCGTCAATTTTCTGTTATATTTATCTCATTTTATCCAAAGTCTAAAGAAAGATTACTCTTGATGAAGGTGGGGAGATATCTATGCTGAGGATATTGTTATCAGGTTTAATGTATCACAGAGGGATAATCTCACCTGGAATATTCTCTTTTCCCCGTTTATCTTTGATCAACAGAGGATAGTAGCAGCGTTGTATCGTTATAATCCATGACTTTTATAGTCTATGACTTTCTCTTCAGCAAAAATCCAGTTTGACAGTGCCTTTTCTTCTTGAAGGTAAGCGTATCTCTCTTCTTGATGGCCGTTAATAGCCACTAATACCTGAATTTACTCGCCTGCGATCGCTAGAAATTGTTGGTTGCTCATCAAAAGGAAACCGTTAGAATAACATTTAGAGAGCAATTCGTTTTCTTTTTGCTACAATTGCGATAGTTTAAAGTGGTTTGCTTGTTGGAACTTATTACCCAGATTTATAAAGATCAAACTAAAGCAGATATACTTCTGTTTCTCTACACATTGATTGCAAGGATATTTTTGTAGATGACAACTGATACCGAAACGACACCTCTCACTGGTAAGGCACTCTTGCAAAAAGTCAAAGAACTTCAGCACTTGTCTCGTCGGGAAAAGGCAAAGCGATGCGGATATTATTCGGTTACAAAGAATAAACAGACTCGCGTCAATCTTGGCGAATTTCTCAATGCTGTAATTGAAGCAAGGGGGATTGATCTGAATCCTGATGGCTCGAAAGATGGGCGTGGGCGTGAACCCACCTATCGAGTCAGTGTCCATAAAAATGGTCAAATCGTTATCGGCTCTACCTACACACAAGCCATGGGATTAAAGCCAGGGGATGAGTTTTCAATTAAGTTAGGATACAAACACATTCATTTAATTCAAGTGGATGAGGACGAAGAGTCTTAGAATCATGCCTAGGTACTGAGATCTCTTCGTTGGTATTGTCTTCTCAAGACAAGCTTGACTTTGTGCCACAATTGGGTGCAGTTGCATCTGAATGAGCGCGGTGAACAAATTATTGTCATCTTTCTAGACAATCAGGAAATTTCTGATTGTCATCGCACTCAATAGGATCACTTCTGGTTAGCCAAGGCAAATTTGACAATTAAAATCTCTTGAAAATAATCGTTGCTTCTTCTTAATAAAGAGCCGATGAGATTGCGGTAAATTGTTTGATTCTCTAGGTACTGATCTGTATAGACGGATCTATTGTTGATGTGGAAATATTGGCTATTTTGGTGATTGACTTTCCAGTCTAAAGGCATTTTGGCAATGCCATTGGTGTGAGTTCTGGAATAATACTGAAAATTCGTCTAATTTTGCCACAGTCCAAGAAGGAAGGTTATCTGCAGCTAGGAGCTAACCTCTATGCCTGTTTACCTTTACTGGGGGGAGGACACCTATCGCTTGACCAAAGCAGTTCAAGCCCTTGAGCAAACGGTGGTAGACCCCATCTGGCAGAGTTTTAACCGTGACAAAATTGACATTGCACCTAGTTCAGAAGGTGTAGCACAGATCATCCAAGGGCTTAACCAGGCGATGACGCCGCCCTTGGGGATGGGACAACGGTTGGTGTGGTTAATCAACCCACTGGTCAGTCCTTCTTCTGAGATTTTATCGGAAGTCGAGCGCACGATTCTGGCTCTGCCAGAGACTTCGCATCTCTTGTTGACCCAAACGGCTAAACCCGATGGCCGCAGTAAAATCACGAAGTTGTTGCAAAAGTATGCCCAGGTCATTGAGTTTGCTCTAGTTCCCGCCTGGAAGACCAGCCAGATTTTGCAGAGGGTTAAGCAGGTTGCTCATGAGCTGGATGTGGACATGACCCCGGCGGCGATCGCCCAATTGGCTGAAGCGGTGGGCAATGATACCCGTCGTCTCTACGGAGAATTGGAGAAGTTAAAGCTGTATGCCCTTTCCCCCAGCACATGCAATCAGCCCATTGATATAGATCAGGTAAACAACCTAGTGCGCTCAACGACCCAGAATAGTTTGCACTTAGCAGAAGCCATTTGCCAAGGACGAACCGAACAAGCCTTAGGGTTGGCCGCTGAGCTGCTGGAGTTGAATGAACCGAGCTTAAAAATTGTGGCTACCCTAACCCGGCAATTTCGGACGTGGCTATGGGTAAAGTTGATGGTGATCTCAGGAGAGCAAGCGGATCGCGTGATTGCTCAAGCTGCCGAGGTTAGCAATCCTAAACGAATTTATTTTCTTAAACAAGCTGTCCAAACCATGGGTTCCCAAGCATTGCGGCAAACCTTGGGGTGCCTGCTTGATTTAGAAGTTGGTTTAAAACAAGGGGATGAGCCGCGATCTGCTTTGATGACAAAAGTGATTGAAATGAGTGAGATCTGTCAATCTAGGGAGCCTGATATCAGGGGAGAAGGTAAAAGGCAAAAGGTAAAAGGGCAAACTGATCCTCAGGGGGATGGGTCAGCAATGTCTTTTGCTAGTTGGTTGTAACTGAGGTTGGAACTTCCGCTTGAAAAATGATTCAAGATATTTATAGATATCGAAGTAAATCTAAGGTTTGCTGGAATTGATAGGGTTCATGTCAAACTTCATACGACCAAAAACACGCATGTTCAAATCTTTTTCAGGTACCCGCTGGGGGTGGGTGTTGCTCTTGGCTACGAGTAGTGGGTTGGCGGGGTGGGTTCCAGGATTGGCTCCTGATTTGGCGGGAATCACTCTGTCTAGTACGGCGGTTGCCCAGGAGCAATCTAATTACACCAAGCTGCTGGGAAATTATGCTGAGGCGATCTTGCAGATGGAGCCGTTACGCTTGCAGTCCTACCAACGAGTGCAACAAATTATGGGGGGGAATGTCCCTAAAGATGTGTGTAAGCAATCTAATTTGGTGGGATCCGTTACCCATATCTGCGATCGCTTTTTTAATGAATCCGCAGAAATCATCCGCGGCAACGGTTTATCTTTGACGGACTTTAATGCGATTACGCAAGAGGTTCGCAAAAATCCAGCTCTTAAGGATCAGCTCAATGAAGAATTACTCCGCCGTAAACGCAACTAGTGCTACTGGTGTCAGCCTTTGCTGAAGCGCTAGTGTGGGGTTAAGGGCTTGTCTTCTGGGCGGAAAGTGAAATAATACAACACAGGTTTGTTGTTGGAATGTAAGGTTAATCTCTCTTTTGGTGAAATTTACTCGGATAGTATGGAAACGCTCGATCCTCTGGTTTGCGATCGCCAGCCTTACCTTTTGTACCGTAGTCGCTTGCCAACTTAGGAGTGGGGATCGACCCACTGCCAATGTTATTCGCGTGGGATCCAAAGACTTCACGGAACAATTTATCTTAGGAGAATTGTATGTCCAACTTCTAGAAGCCCAAGGGCTGCCCGTAGAACGCAAATTTAATCTAGGCGGAACCCCCATCGCCCAAGCGGGTTTGATGAAAGGGGAAATCGACCTCTACCCCGAATATACCGGAACTGCTTTATTGACCATTTTGAAACAGCCCAGCAATAGGAATGCCCAACAGGTCTACAATGCCGTCGCTAAAGCCTATGAGCAAGACTATAATCTGATTTGGCTGAAGCCAGCGCCAATGAATAATACCCAGGCCTTGGTTGTCACGGCTACCACAGCCCAAAAATATGGCTTAAAAACCATTTCAGATTTCATTCCCCAAGCGCATCAACTGCGGATGATGGGGCCACCTGAATTTGCAGCCCGCGAGGATGGATTACCTGGATTAAAAAAAATTTATGGGGATTTTGAGCTGAAAGCTTATCTTGCCACGGATCCGGGATTGCGCTACCCGGCCTTAACATCCGGCCAAGCCGATGTAGTGGTGGGTTTTGCCACCGATGGTGAAATTGCTGCTTTAGATTTGGTGGCTCTAGAAGATGATCGCGGCTTGTTCCCTCCCTACCAAGTGGCTCCGGTGGTTCGTCAACCCGTGCTAGCGACCTATACTAAAATCAAAGGCACCCTCAATGCTTTAGCTCCCAAATTGACTGACGAAACCATGCGTCATCTCAACTATGAAGTCAGTGGCCAACGCCAAGAACCTCGTGTAGTGGCGAGACAATTCTTGCAAGAAACGGGATTACTCCCCTCTTCTGCTTAGGGTTGGCTAACACCTTTATGGTTATGGATATCCCGCTTCACCAGACCGCAACCCCTCAGGGCAAGATGGTATCCTTACCACTGATTGACCAAACTCAACCTGACCATTCACAACTCGATAATATTAAAGCCCAGCTAGACTTGGTTCTACTAGCGCTGGAAGCTTTGGCAGGGATTGGTTCAGAGGCAGTTCTGCAAGCGGCAGCGGAGCTGAACCTGCAAGAGGTGGTCAGCGATCGCGTGGCACTGTGGCGGTTGCGGCAATCCAATCCGTTGCGACGGGGCACAGGAGGCCGCAAAAAGCTGGATATTGAAGAAGCCCGTTCTTTGGTAATGATTAGCTGCCATTTAGCCCAACAGCATCAAGGAATGATTCGAGAAGCGGTTGAGTTACTTGAAGCGATCGCCCAGACCCATTGCCAACCCTATCAAGTGGCACTTTTAGGAGACTATCTGGATAACTTTACTAACACCTATCAAGAACGCATGGCAGAAGATACCTTATCGATGGATGCCCTCACCGATCTAGCCTTAAAGTTGTTAATAGATTTGTTATTCTATAGCAACAGCCAAGGCCCACGGCGGTTGTGGATGGCTCTTTTAGATCGAGCCAATCACGCATAGGAGTCAATGGAGCGATCGCAACGCTCTCTCCCCTGTTCTTGGGGATTTCCATAGATCAGCAGCATGGCCTGAACGTTTTCCAATCCTCACTATGGCCGCTATTTCCAGGCAATTTAATTGTTCCAGTTGCAGATTAGAAATTACTGCACAACCCTCTCCTTTATCGCGGTGGGCAAAACGACCTATCCTAAAATCCGTCGATTTCCTCCTTAGCTTTCAGGATCTATCGGGACGCCATCACGAACCCCTGGAAATTAGAGGAGATCAGGCACAGTTGCAGGTTCTCTCGGAAACCGTGAGTCATTACGTCCAAAACGTGTTGGGGCAATCCCTCACGACCTCCGTCTTTGGAGTTCCATGGACGACAACTCTTACACCCAGCGATACCCCCAGTATTCCTGGGAATGAGCCGCAGGACTGGGCTGCTCGAGTGGAGATAGACTCTCCAAAAATCCTCCCAGAGCAATCCCCCCAGACAACTCAGATGGGATCTTCCCCGGCCACGATGGCCAATCAAGCTGACGCGCCAACAGCTAATCCTGATTCTCCGTATCTATACCCTCGAAGTTTGCTCACCCATAATCTCGTCTTAGGGACGCTGACCACCAATACTGACGATAAAGCCATCCCCCTGAAAACGTCTCAGTTATTTGATTTGGTGTCCGCTTTAGATAATTGTGCAGCCGAACTAGAGACGTTGCCCCTACCCATGCCTACTCGACGGCCAGCACTGCCCATCTGGGCGAGTAGTGCAGCGGCAATTGTTTTGATGGTAGGGGTAACTACGGCAACTTTGCAAATCACTCAAAAAGCCCCACCCGGCAACCGTGATACCGTGACTACTGCGAGTCACTCTCAGAAAACCCAACCCCCCGTTGCCTCTGCTGAAGTAGATAGCGTTACCTCAGCCCCCTCGGCTAGTCCTACCCCGACCGATCAATCCTCTTCCTCTGCTGCGAAAGGATCACCTCAACCCACTGCGGCAGCGTCTGCAACGGCTCCTAATTCCAAGGCCGCTAAGGCTGAGACATCCTCGCAGCAAGAATCTCCGGTTTCCCCCTCTGAAGCCCCCCCAGACTCTTGGTTTCTAGCATCGCCCTCCCCATCCCTGGTTAAACCAAAACAAGAGGAACCCTCTCCCTCCTCTCAACCCTCGGAGCAAGATCAAGCCATTGCCATGGCTGATCAACCTACGTCAGCACAGGAAACTGCAAAGCCTTCAGCGCCTTCTGCTGCTCTACCCGCCGCACCGCCTACAGCGGCTGAGCCTAGTCCGACGGGTGCCAGTGTAGATACAGAATCGGAAAAGGTCTCTGAACAGCGCGATCGCAGATCTCCAGAGATGCTGAATCGGCAAGCCCCGACAACGGCGACCCATTCCTACGCTTCTGCTCTTGCCCCACAAGTGGTCGCCATTAGCCAATATATCCGCCAACGCTGGCAAGTTCCGGTGGGGCTTAGCCAACCGTTGCAATACCAGTTAACGTTGAATCCCAACGGCTCTCTGAAGCAGGTGCAGCCCCTCAATCTAGTGGCTACGCAATATTTACCGCAAGTGCCTCTACCGGCTGCCCATCAACCCTTTATTGCCCCTTTCCAGTCTGCCCAGCCCGCTTTGGTGCGCTTGGTCTTGCAACCCAACGGTACAGTACAGACCTTTGTGGAAGCTAAGGCTAACCCCAAAAAGAACTAAATCATGAATGCTTTAGAAGCATCCCAGCGTCAATATCCTGTCAGTGTGGCTCCGATGATGGATCGCACCGATCGCCATTTTCGCTATTTTATGCGGCAGATTACCCAGCGCACGTTGCTGTATACGGAAATGATCACCAGTGCCGCCATGCTGCGGGGAGATCGCTCTCGTCTGTTAGATTTTTCACCCTTAGAAAAACCCCTAGTCTTGCAGGTGGGGGGAGATAACCCGCAAGATCTGGCGGAATGCGCTCGGATTGCAGCGGACTGGGGATATGACGAAATTAACTTGAATGTAGGTTGCCCCAGTAGTCGGGTGCAAGAGGGACACTTTGGAGCCTGCTTAATGGCTCAACCAGAGCGAGTTGCCGCCTGTATTGAAGCCATGATCCAAGCGACGGATCTACCCGTTTCTGTGAAGCATCGGATTGGCATTGATGATCGCGATCGCTATGAAGATATGGCTCACTTTGTTCAGACCGTCGCCGCTGTAGGCTGTCGCCATTTTAGTATTCACGCCCGTAAAGCTTGGCTAAAAGGCTTAAGCCCTAAGGAAAACCGAGACATTCCGCCGCTACGCTATGGCGAGGTGCATCGGCTGAAGCGGGCGTTTCCCCACCTGTGGATTGAAATTAATGGTGGATTTACCCAGCTCACTCAAGTCCAAGCACAATTACAGCAAGTAGATGCGGTCATGATTGGTCGGACTGCCTACGACAATCCCTACCTCTTTGCAACTGTGGATCGAGACTTTTATGGTGCAGCAACCCGACCTCCCACGAGATCCCAAATTGCTGAGGCGATGATGGCCTATGTAGAGAGGTGGCAAGCCCAAAAGCCCATCAAACTCCACACCATTACCCGGCATATGTTGCAATTATTTGCAGGTCAACCCGGTAGCCGAGTTTGGAAGCGCTATTTAACGGAACAAGCTGGCTACCCTCAAGCAGACGCCACCGTCATTGCCAAGGCACTCGATCAAGTTTTGGCCGGGATAACCACGCCACACAGATGAAGATCCCCCCGAAAAACTTTTTGAAAAGCATCCTGGAAGCCTTTTCTCAAAGAGATTACAGCCACAATAGGTAAAAACGCTAAAACTCATGTCTTGTAAAGGATCTCGCTGACTGTTCAAACAGTTTCTAGGGATAGGCTGCAGGAGTCTGCAAAAAGGCCTCAAAGTCTTGCCGTTCACCCTTCTAAATTATCGATTTCAAAACCCTGTATTCTCATAGCCAAGTCAAGTCAAAAATATCGGGAACTATTATCAATAATAATCGTCATCAATCGGTGAAGTTATTGTCCCGCTAGGCTTAGGGCTAATGCAAAAAGCTATTTAGTGGTCAGGGTTTTATTGGCTGATTCTCAGCTTATAGCCATAATTTGCTCAGGAACTATTCGCAACTTCACCGAGTTTTCACAGAGTTTTCTTAGGATATTAAAGTGTGAATTTCTTCCTTGGTGATTAATTTTGAGATTATGAGCCAATTTTGATTATAATCTTGAATAAATTTGGTTTTTATAGGCAATCAAGCCGGATATTTTTGGATATGACTAGCTTGATGCAAGATTTTTACGTTTCCTCCTCAGTTTTGTTACAGGTACACAGCTAATGGCAATATCAAACTCAGTGATGGTCTCTGAACGGCCTTTGTTCTACGGACAGCACGCAACCGCTATCGCCCCCATCTACGAGCCTCAAAGCCTTTGCTTGAGGGCAGGACAAGCTGTTCCTCATCAATCAGACTACCTCTGGTATCTTGAGAAAGGGGTTGTGCGCACTCTAACGTGGAATGAAGAAGGCGATTTAGTAACTCTGGGTCTGTGGAGTGCAGGGGATTGTATTGGTCAATTGTTATCCGAGGTTACCCCCTTTCAAATGGAATGTTTAAGCCCTGTAGAAGTGAGATCGCTTCCCGTTTCAGGGCCAGAATTAGGGGTATTGATACGATCTCATCTGCGCTATATGGAAGAACTGTTCAGTATCATCAGCTATAAGCGAGCGCCTCAGCGGTTACTGCGCTTTTTAGACTGGCTGGGCGATCGCTTTGGTCGTCAGGTAGAGCAAGGCCGAATCATTGACTTAGGACTCACTCATCAGCTTTTGGCGGAAATTACGGGGATTACCCGTGTAACGGCGACCCGTCTGCTCAATGAATTTGAGCGCGAAGGCAAGCTGATGCGCTTACCCAAACAGCAGTTCTTACTCCAATTTAGCGCTAGTCAACTAGGAGGAGTGACGAGTCTAGCTCTTCATCGCGCCAAAGGGATACGCAATTAGGCGATTTCCAGACTAGAAAGCACCTCTATTAACGACCTGTTGTAGGTTGTCAACTTTGCTATGAAAATGCGAGGGTTGATGAGTTACCTCAAAAACGGTCATGTTATCAAAAAAAATCATTGCTCTATTTTGGGCTGCGATCGCCATCGTCGTTGTTGCTAGTTGCACTTCTTCTCCCCCCAGGGATAAACCCAGCCCTTCTCCTGGGGTAAAAGCTGAAGCTGCACTTCCCTTAGAAGCGATCGCTCTTCTCACCCCCACAGCGGGCAATCAAGTGACAGGCTCTGTTAGGTTTGTCCAATCCGGTGATACGGTTATGGTTACCGCCAAAATTCAGGGCTTACAACCTGACTCCGTTCATGCTTGGCATATTCATGAATTTGGTGATCTTTCCAGTTCTGACGGCAAAGCCATGGGCGGACATTATAACCCAGAGCAGATGCCCCACGGCCTCCCCAATAATCCCAAGCGCCATGCCGGAGATTTAGGGAATTTGACGGCGGATCGTCTGGGTAAAGCAATGAAAGAGATTACCGTTGATAACATCACGATTAATGGAGCCAAGAACCCAATTTTAGGTCGAGGTATGATTATTCATGCGGAAACCGATGATGGTGGTCAACCCCTGGGAAATGCGGGTAAGCGAGTTGCCCAAGGTATCATTGGTGTGCCCCAATCGGGATGATCTTGAGTTTGTCTCTATACCAATTAGGAATGAGCTGTAAATGAAATCCTATGCCAAAACTGTTCTGGGTTCTCGTTAGTTCACATGTTTCCCACATTTCTACCGCCATCTGTTGCCCAGCTCACAGAAACAACCTCGATTGCCCTTACCCAAAAGATTCAACGAAAGGCCATTGCCACACCTTTGCAACCAGAGCCTATTCTGACCACCTATGTGCAACAGGGACAGGGGGGCGACGGTGTGCCGATGCTGCTTTTGCATGGATTTGACAGTTCGTTATTAGAGTTTCGCCGCTTAGTTCCGAAATTGGCGACTCAGGCTGAAACTTGGACGCTGGATCTCCTGGGCTTTGGGTTTACAGAACGCCCTCCCGGCTTGGCTTTTAGTCCTACTCAAATGAAGATCCATGTCCATAGCTTTTGGCAGCAGATAATTCAGCGACCTGTGGTCTTGGTGGGGGCTTCCATGGGTGGGGCAACAGCATTAGATTTTGCCCTTACCTACCCGGAGGCGGTAGAAAAGCTAGTGCTATTAGATAGTTCTGGTTATGCCCCTTCTCCTAAAGCCAGTAAGTTGATCATGCCGCCCTTTGACCGTTGGCTGACCGATTTTTTGCGGAATCCTAAGGTGCGGCGTTGGGTAAGTGAGCAAGCCTATTGCGATCGCACCTTTGTCACCGCCGATGCGGAGTGCTGTGCATCCCTGCATTTGCAAGATCCCCATTGGCACCGGGCTTTAGTGGGCTTTACCAAAAGTGGTGGCTATAACTTTCTCTACGACACCATCAAAGATATTCCCCACCCCACCCTCATTCTCTGGGGAGAAAAAGACAAAATCATGAAGCGCAAAGATGCCATCAAGTTTGCGGAAACCATTGCCGACAGCCAGCTCATCTGGATTCCTAACTGTGGGCATGTACCCCACTTGGAACAATCTCAACTCACAGCCCAGTATATTCTGCAATTTCAGACCGCTCCGACCCATTGTCCCCAAGGGTAAGTTCATGGATCCAATAGGACAAAGCCCATGCTGTACCAAAGTCAGCGTCGGGTAGTTTACGACCATAGACAGGCTACCGGGAACAGAAGATATTCTAGAAAAAACAATTTCCAAATCCACTGATAGAAATGAGTCACCTGGCGATGATTCGTAATCTCGACCTGCAAACTGCGATACCAGAGGAAAAAGCACAAGCCCAAGTGGGTGACACCTAGAAATTCTGTGTGGACGGCGGGCAGACCGACAATGACAATGCCGACAACGCCTAAATAACATGCCGTCAACACCCACACAGCTAAATTAAACACCGCTTGTGACCCTAGACGGACGGTTAAGGTGCGAATCTGGAATTGGCGATCGCCGTCTTGATCGGGAATATCTTTGAAAATCGCAATGGCAAAGGCAAACAAGATCACAAACCCCGTCAAAACCCATAGCTTAAGGGGGATAGCCCCTGTTCCACCCAGTTGCTGACGAAAATGCAAAAAAAGCCAATATTGACCACGATGCCTCTGACGCCAAAGATACAAAGCGCAGCCCAAAAGGGAAAGCGCTTCAGGCGAATGGGTGGAATCGAATAGATGGTTCCAATCAACAGACTGAGTCCAACCGTTAACAACAAGAAATAGCTCTGGAGCACAGCTAAGCCTACAGCCAATAGCCCCGTACATCTAATGATCCAAACACCTTGTTTGCGAGAAAACTCACCAGAAGCCAGGGGTAACTGCGGTTTATTAATGCGATCAATAGCAATATCGGTCAGTTGATTCAGACCGACAATATAGACATTGGCACATAAGCTAGGAACCAAGGCAGCCAGGATTAACCAGAAAAAATGCCCATAAAACCATCCCGTCGAGGAACCTGCTGGGGCGATCACAAATAGATCAGTGCCCCGGTAAAAGGTTGACAAAGCGACCAAGGCTAGACCGACAACACTGAGACTCGTACCAATGATCGTATGGGGACGGGAGAACTTCCAGAGTGCCCGCAACCAATGCCGTAGCTTTTGTCTAGGGTTCGATTTAAGACTGGAATGCATAAGCCCCTAGGCGTTTTCCTTTGCGCCTTTGATCCCCTGCAGCACCCCATACCGAATCAGTCCCTGCCGATAGCCTCGGGACATCAAACGCAGCGCCAAAGCGCCCTGCAAGGTGGGTAAGCCCGCATTGAGAATCCCCCAGATTACTTGAGGATTCAGGGCTGAGGCGATCACATCCTGCCAAAAAGGGGCAACGGCTTCTGACCAGTCAGCCACTTGCAATTCAGTCAAGGGGAGTGTTTGGGCAATTTCAGCATAATCCGGCAAGGAAATCACGTAGGGTAAGTAATACACCCGATAGATATCCTGGAGCAAGCGCTGTTCACTCCACCTCAATGACGGTGGTAGGGGTCGATGGCACCAGGTCGCCACTAACAAAAGACCCCCTGGTTTGAGTACCCGACAGCATTCTTGTAAAAACTGGGTTTTATCGGGCATATGTTCGCCACTTTCTAAAGACCAAACCAGATCAAATGTGGCATCAGCAAAAGGTGTGTGTAGCGCATCTGCGACTTGAAACTCTGTTTGGGCTTGGAGTTCTGCCGCTTGGGCGCGCAGGGTTGCTCGATTGGCTTGCACCGGACTGAGGGTAATCCCCGTCACCTGAGCTGTATATTTCTGAGCCAAATAGAGGGAACTACCGCCAATACCACAGCCCACATCTAGAATTTGTTGGGGTTTTTGTACCTGCGCCCAGCGCAAGAGTTCCTCAATTAAATCGATCTGGGCTTGCCGTCGTGGCTTGCGTTCCTGCCCTTGGGAACCATAGTAACCATGATGCATATGTTCTCCCCAAACCTTTTCCCAGAGACCGGAAGAAGCATCATAGAATTGTTGAATTTGTTGAGAGAGGGTCACGGGCATGGGCAGAGATATCCAAAGATAGCGGCAAAGGTTGGGCTGGTTTTCTAAATTGGGGTAGTTGCTTGCTTTGAGAACCAGGTTTCAAGCTAGAATAGCTAAACGTCGTCATTGATTCACAAACAGCATAATGGATATCTTGACCTTAGGTTGGGTTTCAGTTCTTACTCTCTTCACCTACTCCATCGCGATGGTGGTTTGGGGTCGCCACGGTATGTAATTTGCCCTCGGCCAGCCCTTCGTCATCAAACAATAATCAAGCAATACTGTGGACTTTCCGATTCTCAATGTTGTCGCAGTCGCCGCCTTAGGGATGCTAGTCGTCGTTTCGGTGGGGATGATGTATCTTACGGCTGCTGAATGGCGCGATCGCAGACGGCGCGATCGCGAACAGCGTGATATCCGCAGAAAGCGTCGTTGAGGCTATGCAGTCCATATTAGCAACCTTAATCCCTCGATTTGAGTGGGCACTGGCGGCTGCCTTCGGATCTGAACTGACCCCAGGAGCGCCCCTAGTAGCGATCGCCAGCAATCCCAAATTTGGCGATTATCAGTCAAACGTGGCCCTCCCCTTGGCCAAATCTTTGGCACAGCCCCCACGAGTGGTTGCCGAGCAAATCCTGGAGCATTTGCAGGTTGATGATCTGTGTCTACCCCCTAGTATTGCTGGACCGGGGTTTATCAACTTAACCCTACAACCCACTTTTCTGGCCAGTCAAATCCAACAGATCCAAGCCAGTCCCCGCTTAGGCATCGATCCGGTTGCCGATCCACAGCGGATCGTGATCGATTTTTCCAGTCCCAATATTGCCAAAGAGATGCATGTCGGTCACCTGCGCTCCACAATTATTGGCGACTGTATTGCCCGTATCCTGGAATTTCAAGGCCATGATGTCCTCCGTCTCAATCATGTAGGGGATTGGGGCACACAGTTTGGGATGCTGATTACCTATTTGTCTGAGGCGTATCCCACAGCTTTAACCACCTCGGAAGCGTTAGAGCTGGGTGATTTAGTGGCATTTTACAAACAGGCCAAACAGCGCTTTGATACCGACGAAGCCTTTCAGATGCGATCGCGGCAGGCAGTTGTCCAATTACAACAAGGCGATCCTAAAGCCACCCAGGCTTGGCAGCTCCTCTGTGGACAATCCCGCCGTGAATTTGCCAAAATTTATGATGATTTGGAAATTAAGCTAACAGAGCGGGGAGAGTCCTTTTATAACCTGCTTCTGGCTGATGTGGTGTCCGATCTAGACAAGGCGGGCTTATTGGCCACGGATCAGGGTGCAAAATGTGTTTTTCTAGAAGGCTTTATCAATAAGCAGGGCAATCCTCAACCCCTAATTGTGCAAAAATCCGATGGTGGCTACAACTATGCGACCACTGATTTAGCAGCCCTCCGTCACCGGATTACCCAGGAAGCCGCCCAGCGGATTATCTATGTCACCGATGCGGGTCAGGCCAATCATTTTGCCCAAGTTTTTCAAGTGGCCGAGCGAGCGGGCTGGATTCCTGAAGCAGTGCAGGTGGTGCATGTGCCTTTCGGTTTAGTTCAGGGTGAAGATGGCAAGAAACTGAAAACGCGATCAGGGGAAACCATCCGCCTCCGAGACTTGCTGCAAGAAGCCGTTGCCCATGCCCAGGCCGATGTAAAAACCAGAGTGGCCAAAGAGAATCGGACGGAATCCTCAGACTTTATCGCCAATATTTCCCAGGTCATTGGTCTGGGGGCGGTTAAATATGCTGACCTCAGTCAAAATCGCACCAGTAATTATGTATTTAGCTACGATAAAATGCTGGCTTTACAGGGCAATACAGCTCCCTATTTGATCTATGCCTATGTTCGTGTTCAGGGTATTAGCCGCAAGGGCAATATTAACTTTGCTGACTTAGGAGAGGCGTTAACCCTAAGCTTGGAGGAACCCTCAGAATTGGTCTTGGCCAAACATCTCCTGCAACTTCAGGAAGTTTTAAATGAGATTGCCACTGATTTACTCCCGAATCGGCTCTGCCAATATCTATTTGAGCTAAGCCAAAAGTTCAACCAGTTCTACGGTCAGTGTCCAGTCCTGCAAGCGGCAGACCCCACTCGTACTTCTCGCCTAGTCCTCGCGGATGTGACAGCGCGTACTCTTAAGTTAGGGCTATCGCTGTTGGGTATTAATGTACTAGAGCGGATGTAATACGGTTTCTTGATCATCAGGCTAGCGATCGGGATAAGGAATGTGGGGAAGATGGGGGAGAGTTAGGTATAACACTCCGATGGCTGTCAGACTTCACCGCCAATTGCCATGAGGCGGAGCCATCGGTAATTGGAAGCTACCGCTGCTCTCAAGGTGGGATAAACACAGTAATTCACCCCAAACTCTTCACAAACCTCAGCTAGGATCGGTGCCAGTTGAGGATAGTGAATATGGCAAACTTGGGGAAAGAGATGATGGATAACTTGGTAGTTAAGACCACCCAGATACCAATTTAAAATGGGGTTGTGGGGCGCAAAGTCTGCTGTTGTCTTTATCTGGACAATGGCCCATTCATCCTCAATTTGGTGGGACTCTGGATTGGGTTTAGGGAATTCAACGGATTCTACAACATGAGCCAGCATGAATACTTCACAAACAATCGCGCCATAGGTCATATAGACAATCGATAAGCCTAGGGCAACCTCCAAGAAGGAATAGCCCATCGCTAAAGGGATGCCTACAAAAAAGAGTAAGCCGAGGCAGCGCCCGCCCCAAAAGACAAGGTAATCGGAGCGTTGCATGGGGGGTGGAGCTTGTTCTTGATAATCCTGATTAAATAAAACGCGTTGGGTATCTCTGATATACCAGTAAAAGGGAATAAACGGATAAATCAACCAAATCCAGACATGTTGTAATCGATGGTGGGGTTGATGCTCCGTGTGGGGAGACATGCGAACGACGCCATCCCCCTCAATTTCAGCATCATATCCGTCTAAGTTGGTATAGACATGGTGGAGTTGATTATGACGGAACTTCCATAAAAAGCTGGAAACGCCGATGATATCGTAACAAAAGCCGATGCAACGATTGACAAGCGGGCTAGAAGAATACCCCCCATGATTGGCATCATGGCCAATACTCATGCCGCAGCCAGCTATCCCCCCACCCAGCGCAATACAGCCTAAAACTTTGATGCTGATAGACGGTGAACCGACTAAGATCACGATCCAGGTAGCCAGGATCCAAGCGGTAATGATCGCTGTTTTAAGATACATGGCTGGGTTATCTCTGGGTTTGATCTGGTTTGTGCTGAAGTACTGATTTACTCGTTGGTTTAAGGCTTTTCTAAAGCCGATGTTTTTGGCAAAGGTTACTGTTGGATGTGTCAATTTTGATACCAATTGGAGTAATCGGATTTTATCTCTAAAACTCCACCCATACAGAAGAAGTATTGTTTTTTAGAACATTTTCTTCATGATCGCCACACCCCTCAATCCCCATGCTTAGGAGGGCGGAAATAGGGAACCAACTGCACCGGACTCCCACTTTGGGTATTTCTGCATGATTTGCTGGAAACCTTCAGAGTCCAAGAAGGTGGTGAGCCAATCCTGCAATTTTGGCCAAGGTTGCTGGTTAAACCAGGAGCGATCGCAACTGGCAAATTGGCGGACAAAGGGTGCGATCGCCCTATCCGCCAAGGAGACGCGATCTCCAAATAAGTAGGGGGTTGTCTCTAGCTGAGTATTGAGTTGCGCTAGGAACTGAGATCCCTGGCCGCGATGCTCTTGAGCATCCACACCTGCATACCGCTGAGGATACTTATACCGATCCAGATGATACTTAAACCCCCCATCACATTCGCCGATCAGGGCTTGCATCATTGCCATCGATTCGTGGTCCGGTCGTAACCAGCCCTGTGGATCCTTTTTCTGCAAAGCCCAGATCATGATCTCTAAACTTTCTTCTAGAACAGAGCCATCCCCAACCACCAAGACGGGCACGGTTCCTTTGGGTGAGATGGCTAACAGTTCCGGAGGTTTATCTCGTAAGACAACTTCCCGCAACTCACAAACTTGGCCGCTGATACTCAAGGCTAGGCGGGCGCGCATGGCGTAGGGACAGCGCCGGAAAGAGTACAAAATCGGATACGAAGGCATGGTTATGGGTCTGTTGGATCCTGGGGGGCAGGTTTGCGGGTAAATTTGGCACCCATATGCATCTGGTGACGCTGCTTGGCCAGCTCAATTTGCCGTTGACGTTCAGCCAGACGTTCCTGCTGGGCAGTCGTCTTCGATCCATAACACTGCGGACAACTCAGCCCTGGTACATATCGTTCTGAGGTCCTATCTTCTGGAGAGATCGGCTGCCGACAAGCCCGACACAGTTCGTACCGTCCGGGTTTAAGGCCATGACCCACTGCAACCCGCTCATCAAAGACAAAACAGTCGCCTTGCCATTGACTCTCGGCTTCAGGAACTGTTTGTAGATAGTTCAAAATCCCCCCTTGCAGGTGATAGACTTCTGCAAACCCTTGCTGCCGCAAAAAGGCAGTCGATTTCTCGCAACGAATCCCACCGGTGCAAAACATGGCCACCTTGGGTTTGTGGGCTAAAGCCCCTTGCTGACGTAACCACTCTGGCAATTCAGAAAAGGATTGGGTATGGGGATTGATAGCCCCCTTAAAGCTGCCAATGGCAACTTCATAGTCATTACGCACATCGATAACAACCACATCAGGATCGGCAAGTAACTGGTTCCAATCTTCTGGTTTCACATAAGTGCCGACGTTTTGGACTGGATCAAGATCGGGGATGCCCATTTTGATAATTTCTGATTTTAACCGCACCTTCATTCGGTAAAAGGGGGGTTTTTGCGTATAGGATTCCTTGGGTGACAAGTCTGCCAAACGCGGATCGTCCCGCAAAAAGTCAAGAACAGCCGCGACTGCTGGGGGGGGAGCTGCGATCGCACCATTAATCCCTTCCGGTGCTAGCAAAATTGTGCCTTTCACCTCGTTGGCTTCACAACAGTCCAAGAGGGGCGCTTTTAACTCCGCAAAATCTTGAAGCTCAACAAACTTGTAAAACGCAGCCGTTAAAAAATCAGACATCAATACACGATCCACTTAGCATAATTGAGCAGGAAGGATAATCCCGTCCTATTCCCCTCAAAATCAGGAGTGACTTATATGGCAACAGCCCTGCCTACTATGTTAAGGCACTCCCACCCACTTTCTGGATCACATCTTTAACTTTGATTTCCTCACTCCGAACAGCTACCAGTAGTTTATAAGACTCACCCACTGATCTGAATGGCGTCTCCTAAAAAGACTGTCCAGCAGTGACCGATCGCAACTGCGATCCTTGCTTCAAAACACTCTGTTCACCGTCAAATTGCACAAAGGCTGCCCCGGTTTCGTCAATCGCTTCTCCAAGCTTGACCTGACGAGTAGAACCATTAATGGATACCATAAACACGGGTTGATCGCCTAGATTGGTTCCCCCCAAAAACTTGCGTTCTCCACCTTTAGGGGGTGTCATGGGCAAGGGTTTAAGGGCAGGCAAGGCATCCGCTTGAGAACTAGTCTGAACCGCTGCCAGCAATTGGGGTGGGGCAGGAATTTTGGCCTTGAGCGTTGGTACTGGAACATCAGCAACGGGAACGTAAACTCGCTCCACGTTATTGGGCAAAGCGTTGGCTACGTTGGGACTGGTAACCCCAATTTGGGGGGCATTGGGTAAGCTGGGTAAACCCGATGGGGAAAGCCCAGGTGTGGCCGCCGCCAATTTTGCAGTTTTTGTTTCCTGGTCGATGAGCTGGAGCGATCGCGTCACATAGTCCGCAAACTCAATGACCTCTGGCTTGATGATGGGCGATGCAGTTACCGCAGCAGAGGAGGATGCAGCTACAACGGGTGCTTGCTGTAACCGAAGTTGTCGCCCCAGCCAAAACATCGTGATGCCTACCAGGGAAACACAAGCCGTAGAGATCAGTAAACGACCCCTGCCTATGGATGAAGCCACTCTCAGTTCAGATGCCACATTTAAAGAAGCCGTACCCCCCTGATGGCCTACTAAAGTGGAATCCATCGGTGTATAAGGAACTAACAAATCATCCTCTAGATCTGCTGGAGATCGACGTCGGCGAATCAACCCTTTTTCCCGTGAGTTACCCAGCAAAGCCTGCCCAGATTTAGCATAAACTGCCGTTGACAATGCTGTACTATTGCCATCTAGAGAATTGTCAAGATGGACTTCTATGTCATGGAACAGGGCATCCATTAACTCGTCAGCACTGAGTTTAACTTGAGCAGAAGGCGATTCTTTAGACCCTTTTGCCTGATTGATATCTGAATTAGGGGTGAACCTGACATCCTTGAACATAATGCTTCAAATGAATCAACAGTGGCGGTAAATAGGTACACAAAGCTGAGCAACCTTTAGTTTAGGACAAAAATCAGTCGTCATTTTTAATTGCCCCCCTAAACCTTGTCAACTTGTTTACCTCCAGCCCAGTGTGCCCAAATTTTTTCTTCCGAGATCTATAACAGCTCATTACAGTTCATTGTGGGGTCAGTCTGTCATTGCATAGCTTGGTTTGTTGCCTGTGTGTTTGAACTGATGGGTCTGGAGTTACCCGTACCAGATCACAGCACTGTTTCTTGGCGGATGAGCAACCTTGAAGTCAGCTTACCCATAGTAGACAGAGCGCAAGCACGGCATGTGGTGATTGACTCAACAGGTATCAAGCTCTACGGGGAAGGGGAATGGAAAGTTAGACAACATGGGGTCAGTAAGCGTCGCACCTGGATTAAGCTACATCTAGCAGTCGATGAAAGCACTGGGG
>JAAUOM010000167.1 GCA_012034865.1 Acaryochloris sp. CRU_2_0
AGAAAGCTGGATTCTAGATCTTATTTAAGCCACAATCCTTACCTCCCAAAATGGAATTACACGGCTAAACCTCAGAAAGCTGGATTCTAGATCTTATTTAAGCCACAATCCTTAATGCTTTGCGTACCGCTCGTAGACGATGGCTTTTGGCAGCTTTTAGCGCTTGGATAGCACTTGTATTTGACTCGCGATCCTCACCAATAACACCTTTCTTAACAAGCTGTTGAATTTCCGACTCACTGGCAGATAGCTCCCGTTTAGCTTCTTTTTGCTCATTAGTACTGGCTGTATTCGCAGCAGCGAGAGTAAGTCCGGGCTGTTGAGGAAGGGTGGGCGAGATTTCTTCTTGGCTGAGGGGGGATTTGAAGCCTTCTTCAGCCAAGATAGGAGTAATAGCCATGCCTGTGAATAGGATGAATCCAACCACAGTACTGGGAATGCGAAGGATATTTCGTTTGATAGTCATGGAGAACTTTCTCCTAAACGCTACACCTATATAGAACTATGCTGTTACCTGAGTTCAGAACTGACAGCCAGCGGACTTATGCCTTAGTAAGAACTGAATTTGCTCAAGAAACTGAGTTTTGACTGACTTACCTAGGGGAAGTGCTGATGCTTGTTAAAATTGGTTTAGCTTTCAGAGGTGAAGTAATGTCAGTTAGGGTTCGCCATAATTGCCTTGAGCGAGTCAGAGCTGCTCTACCCCGTAATGGTTTCCCCAGTCAACGCACTTTGGCTGAAGAACTTGGTCTAGGGATAGATACGGTCAATCGATTTCTCAACAGCAAGCCAGTACATTTAACGAATGCCATTGAAATTTGTGAACGGTTGGGACTAGATTGGCGAGAAGTAACCTATCCTTCTCAGTCAGAACCAGAAATAGAACTAGAACCAGGACTAGAAGCAGGATTACCGTCAGGGCCACTTCCTTCTCCGTCTCCTTTTTATATTGAGCGTCCTCCGATTGAAGAACGCTGTCATACAGCAATCCAGCAGCCAGGAGCCTTGATTCGGATTAAAGCACCTAGGCAGATGGGTAAAACTTCCCTGATTGTCAGGGTTTTTGATCAAGCTAGGAGTCACAGCTACCAGACTGTTCTCCTAAACCTTCAATTAGCTGGGAGAGAGGTCTTTACATCGCTTTATCAGTTTCTACAGTGGTTTTGTTTGAGTATCACTCAGACACTACAGTTACCCAATCGCTTAGGAGAGTACTGGGATGATCAATTTCCCAGCAATTACAACTGCACAGCTTATTTCGAGAAGTATCTGTTGAGAGAAATGGGTAGTCCTCTGGTGTTGGGTTTAGATGAACTAGACTATATGTTTCCACACGCTGAAATCGCCAGAGACTTTTTTGGTCTGCTGCGAGGTTGGTATGAACAGGCAAGATATGGAGATGAGAATGGGGCACTTTGGAGCAATTTACGGTTGATTGTGGGGCATTCGACCGAAGTTTATATCCCGCTCAATGTTAATCAATCCCCCTTTAATGTGGGGCTACCGATTGAATTGCCAGAGTTTAATGCAGAACAAGTGGGGAAGCTGGCTCAACAGTATGGGTTGTCATGGGATGTGACACAAACCAAGCAACTGATGGAGTTGGTAGGGGGCCATCCTTTTCTTACCTGTAGGGCACTGGATTATTTAACGCAAGAAAAGATTGCTTTGGATCAACTAGCAGCCATTGCGGTTACCGAAGCTGGATCTTATCGAGATCATCTGCACCGCCACTTACTGCATCTAGAGGAACATCCAGAGTTGGCAACTACTTTCAGTCAAGTGGTGACGGCTTCAGCACCCGTTAAATTATTACCAGAGTTAGCGTTTAAGCTGCACAGTATGGGTTTGGTGTGCTTGCAAGGCAATCACGGCATTCCCCGCTGCTATTTGTATCGTCAGTACTTTAAAAACTGCCTACAAGGCAACCAATGAATGTAATGCAGGATTTTAGCTATGCCTATCACTATCAAGTCGGAGGTAGTTTACCCCCTGATGCGCCTACCTATGTGGAACGGGGAGCGGATCAGGAGCTTTATGAAAACTTGAGGGCGGGGGAATTCTGCTATGTGCTGAATTCACGGCAGATGGGCAAGTCTAGCTTGCGCGTCCGAACGATGCGTCGGCTGCGAAGTTCAGGAATTGCTTGTGCTGTGATTGATATTACAGGACTAGGCACTCAGCAGGTCACCCTTAAGCAATGGTATGCAGGTATTATTGCCAGACTTGTGGATAGTTTTCAGCTTCATGTAAATGCAGGTCAGTGGTGGAGTGAACATGAATATCTTGCTCCCAGCAATCGATTGAGGCAGTTTATCGATCAGGTTCTTCTGGCGGAAATTGTGCAGCCCATCGTCATTTTTGTAGATGAAGTGGACAGTGTGCTCAACCTTAGCTTTTCGGTGAATGATTTCTTTGCGCTGATTCGGTCTTGCTACAATCAACGAGCGGATCAGGTTGCCTACAATCGCCTCACGTTTGCCCTATTTGGTGTAGCAACCCCATCCGATTTGATTCGAGATGAAAGACGAACCCCCTTTAACATTGGACAGGCGATTGAGTTAAGAGGATTTCGATTTGACGAAGTTCAACCCTTGCACCAAGGGTTAGAGGGCAGGGTACCTAACCCATCAGCAGTCTTGAAAGAAATTCTGGCTTGGACTGGGGGGCAACCCTTCCTGACCCAGAAGCTTTGTCATTTGATCCTCGCCACTCCGTCTCCTATGACAACGGGGAAAGAAGCAGAGACGGTGAGTCAATTGGTGAGATTGCACATCCTAGAGGATTGGGAATCTCAAGATCAGCCGGAGCATCTCAAGACCATCCGCGATCGCCTATTGCGAAGCAGCCCAGCACCAGGAAAAATCCTCAGACTATATCGAGAAATTCTACGGCGTGGCCAGGTAAGAACCAATGGCAGCGATGTAGAAATGCAACTTAAACTGTCTGGGTTAGTGATCGAACAGCGGGGAACCTTAAGGCTTTATAACCAGATTTACGAGTCAGTTTTTAACATGGCTTGGGTGGACAGCCAGTTGGCAAATTTATCGCTTCAGGAGTCTTCTCTATGGTCAGTTTCTCCTAGAGAACGAAGAAGATGTTTGCAAACTGTTTTGCTCACGAGTGTAGTGGTCACCACAACTGTTCTAGGGATACGGCATTTGGGAATTTTTCAGCCCCTAGAGTTAAAAGCATTTGATCAACTGCAATTACTACGCCCCCAAGAGCAACCTGACCCTCGACTTTTGATTGTGGCAGTCACGGAATCGGATATTCAAAAGCGAAAAGAATGGCCGCTCTCGGATCGGACTTTGAGCCAGTTGCTCTCGAAGTTGGATCAGTATCAACCCCGAATCATTGGGTTAGATATTTACCGAGATTTTCCAGTCAAGTCAGGGCATGAAGATCTGTTGCCTCATTTGCTCAATCCTGTCTTGATTGGGGTTTGTGAAGCCTCAGCAGCCGATAAGATTGGGGTTTCTGCGCCATCTCTCATCCCCAAAGAGCGTTTGAGCTTCAGTGATATGGTGGTTGATGATGACAGCGTTGTTCGTCGCCATTTACTCCTGATGCAACCAGATTCCCAATCGCTCTGTCCGGCGACAGAAGCCCTCAGTTTGCAATTGGCACTGCATTATCTGGCAACAGAGGGAATTCAACCCCAACTGACCTCCAAGCAAGAATACCGACTGCAACAGACGACGTTTAGGCCGTTATCTGCTCAGCGGGGGAGTTACCGAACCACTGATTTACAAGGCTATCAAATTCTGTTGAATTACCGGATGCCTCAATCACCGCAAAATGTGGCGCGGCAGGTGACATTGTCAGCAGTCCTGAATAATCAAATTGATCCTAAGTGGGTTAAGGATCGGGTGGTGTTGATTGGGGTCACGGCAGAAACAGTGAGCGATCGCTTTTTAACCCCCCACGGTGTTTTAACCCATTCCCAGCAACCAATACCAGGGGTATTGATGCAAGCCCAAATGGTCAGTCAAATTCTCAGTGCAGTTCTGGATGACCGTCCGCTGTTATGGGTTTGGCCAGATTGGGCTGAGGGATTGTGGATTTTAGGCTGGTCGTTTGTGGGAGGAGCTTTGGTGATTAGTGTAAGATCGCGCGTTTGGTTGGGGCTATCTATAGGGTCTTCGCTAGTAATTCTGGTAGGAGTGTGTTGGGGAGGACTACTCTATGGAGGTTGGTTGCCCCTGGTTCCTGCTGCTTTAGTACTGGTGATAACCGGGAGTATTGTGCTTGTAGTTCAGTTGCAATCTCACTCCCAAAATCGGAGGATTTTAGACAACTTGTAAGGCGAAGGATTAATCAATGAAAAAAATCTTCATAGGATTTTTAATACTGGGCTTGAGTTTATCTGGATTGGGGCTAAGTCTACCTCAACCAAGCGTTGCTCAAGCTCAAATCCAGCAGGCTGAACTTTTAAAGCTAAAACGATTACAGCAACAAGCATATCAACAGAATCAAGAAGGTCAACCCAAACAAGCCATTTCTACATTGCAGCAAGCATTGCTTATTGCCCGACAAAACTCCCTCAAGGAAATTGAAGCTTCAATACTATTTATCATTGGTGGAATTTATTCCCTTAGCCACAAAACATCAAAAGCTCTAGAATACTATGACCAAGCTCTACCTATTTATAGAGCAGTCAACGATAAAATGGGTGAAGTTTCAACGCTGAAAATAATTGCTCATCACTACAGCATTGTAGAGCAACCGCAAAAAGCATTAAAGTACTATACTCAAGCTCTGTTTATTATCAGGGAAATCAAAAATCGAAAAGAGGAAGCTAAAACACTCAATAACATTGCTTCAGTCTATTTCAGTATAGACGAACCACAAAAAGCGCTGGAGTACTACACTCAATCCCTACCTATCTTTAGGGAAGTTAATAATCGAAAAGGAGAAGCCGAAACGCTTAATGAAATTGCTTCAGTCTATTCTCGTATAGACCAACCGAAAAGAGCCTTGGAATACTACACTCAATCTCTGCTCATATTTAGGGGAGTTAAGGGACAGAAAGAAGAGGCCATAACACTCTATGGGATGGGTAAACTTTACTTCCAAATTGGTCAACTGCAAGAAGCCCTAGAGTATTTTAGACAAGGACTATTCAGCTTCAAAATCGTCAACAATCAACAAGGAGAAGCTCAAGTACTGTTATCCATTGGTGAGGTTTATTCCCGACTTGGCCAACCAGAAAAATCACTAGAATCTTATAATCAAGCTTTAGCTATTCTTAGACAAGCCAACGAAGAGACTGTAGAAGATGAAATACAAAATGGAGAAGCTATACTACAAAAGATGGGAGAAGCCATAATACTTCATAGGATTAGTATGACCTATACCGATATGAATCAACTGCAAAAAGCATTGGAATACAACACTCAAGCCCTATTGATCAACAGAGCAATGAAATTTCGTAAGGGGGAAGCTATAACACTAAGTAGCATGGGTGTTTTCTATTCTTACGTTAGCCAACTACAAAAAGCGCTGGAATACTATAACCAGGCTCTGTCGGTTTGTAGAGCAATCAAAGATCGACAAGAGGAAGCTAAAGTTTTGTCAAATATTGGCGTACTCTACACTGATATCGGTCAGCCGCAAAAAGCGCTGAAGTATTATAACCAAGCCCTCCCCATTTACAGAGTAGCAAATGACCCGCACAGAGGAGTTACACTGAGTAACATTGGTTCGATCTACGCTGGCATGAATCAATTGCAAAAAGCACTGGAGCACTATAACCAAGCCCTATCCATCTCTAGAGCAATCAAAGACAGAAATGGAGAAGCCATGAAACTCAATAAGATTGGATGGGTCTATTACAAGACAGGCCAACTGCAAACAGTTCTGGAGTACTATAACCAAGCCCTCCCCATCTTTAGAGAAGTTCAAAACCGAAGAGATGAAGCCGCTTCTCTTTATAATCTTGCAATCTTAGAACGATCACGCGGCAACCTGGAAGCAGCTTTACAACATATTGACGATGCCATCAACATTATTGAAACTACTCGCACAGAAATCGTTAGCCAGGAATTCCGCACCTCTTATTTTACCTCTCAACGAGCTTATTACGATTTCTATATTGACCTACTGATGCAACTGCACAAACAACAGCCCTCCAAGGGGTTTAACGCCCGCGCTTTAGAAAAGAGCGAACGCGCCCGCGCCCGCAGCCTAATCGATCTGCTTCGTGAATCCCAAGCTGACATTCGCCAAGGCGTAGACCCCAAACTACTCGAACAAGAAAAAAATCTGCAATTCCAATTCAATGCCCTAGAGAAACGTCGCCTCGAACTTGGCAGTAAAACCCCCACTAAAGCCCAAATAACTAGCTTTGAGCGAGAATATGACACGCTGTTGTCTCAAGATCGGGATCTCGAAACTCAAATCCGTTCCAAAAGTCCTCGCTATGCAGCCTTGACTCAGCCTAAACCCCTCACAATAGCTGAAATTCAACAGCAGGTTCTAGACAATAACACTGTACTGCTGGAATATTCCTTAGGCAAAGAACGTAGCTATCTTTGGGCTGTCACTCAATCCGGGATAATTAGCTATGAATTACCCAAACAATCTGAGATCGAAGCCGCCACAAATAAATTCTTAAATATAGTTCAAGACTCCAATGCAAAACTTTCAGATATCTCTCGAACTGGAACACCCCTAAGCCAGATGTTACTTGGCCCGGTTGCCCAGCAACTGGGTCAAAAACGACTTCTAGTTGTCAGCGATGGTGCATTGCAGTATTTACCTTTTGCCGCATTGCCAGCCCCAAAAGGTTCTCAGTTTCTCTTGTCGGAGCATGAAATTATCAACCTCCCCTCAGCGTCTACCTTAGCTACTCTGCGACAGGAATTAAACGGGCGTAAACCTGCACCGAAGACAGTTGCAGTCTTTGCCGATCCGGTCTTTAGTCCAACTGATGAGCGCGTTGGTCAAAGGAAAGGCCGCACATCAGCCTCAAATAAACCTACTCAAGGCAGTGTCAGCGCCGAGTCATTTTCCGTGCAAACCTTGCGAGATGCTTCTCAAAAGGCTGGCATGAACTTTGAAGCTCTACCAGGAACTCGTAGAGAGGCTGAAGCCATCTTGCAACTATTACCTGCTAATACAAAAATGCAAGCATTAGACTTTGAAGCTAACAAGACAAAAGTTCTTGACTCCAATCTATCCCAATATCGGATCGTCCATTTTGCCACCCACGGCATCCTCAATACCACCCGACCGGAATTATCGGCTGTAGTTCTATCGTTAGTCGATCCGAAAGGTCGTCCTGAGAATGGTTTTTTAAGGCTAAGGATTGTGGCTTAAATAAGATCTAGAATCCAGCTTTCTGAGGTTTAGCCGTGTAATTCCATTTTGGGAGGTAAGCATCAAAAATAATTTCCATTGATTCCTTAAACTCCTGAGTGACTTTTCGCCCCGTTTGATACACCTTATCTAATACCGTGGTCAAGACCTTCAGACCCGTTTTAGTCTCGGCTTTACC
>JAAUOM010000168.1 GCA_012034865.1 Acaryochloris sp. CRU_2_0
AGGACTCGTAAGTTTGACAATCAGCACACAGAATTATTGTGTCAATGTGCCATTCTCAATCGGATGACTCATCTGGGTAAGCCTCTCAGTGTTCCGGTTGCTGCTTAATTCCAGCTGAAAGACAAAAAGAATCTGTCTATACTTCTACTTATGCAACAACGCCCAATGGTGTTGGTCAATGATCCACCCGCGACGATGGAGACATAAACCCTAACACCAAAGTTTGCAAGCATTTGCAACGGGGAAGAAAAATCGGTAGACCGGGGAAAGAGGATGGGGCAATGGGTAAAGCTATCCCTCGAATCAACAAGCGACATAGAAATTCTCCTTGAGATTTCGATACATGAGAACCGCTGGGCTAGCGGGGATAGTCTGTGGAGCGAGCGTAAGACCATAAAACCTTCGAGGTGGAGGCAGTTGCAAAGAAGCAGAAACCCAATATCGTGAGGTTTGGAAATCACCGTGGCTTTAGCCCGGTGAGGATGTCAACACACTGCTTCCCTTTATTCTGCCATTATCCTGTTTTTAATTTGTAACCATTGACTATGATTGTGCTGTCACCCTTCCTCTAGCCTGACAATCCGTCTCAGAGAAGACCAGTTTGGCTTTCTGGCCTACCTGTACCCGAATGATGACCCAGAGGATGCCCTGATCAAGGTGCTCGAACGCGAACGGAGCTGAGCAATCCGCAAAGCAGGGCAGAAAGTGAGGGTGTTGCATCTAGACCAGGGAGAACCTGGCCTGATTATTGAGAAATGGCATAAAACAACTAGCACTCACAGTCTTGCTGCATAAGACTTTGAACTCTTTTTTGGGGTTTTACTTTCGATTACATTGAGTTGCTTGAGGCTTAATCCTTCGGCAAAAACTTGCTGAATGGGGCGCATGTGGCTCTCTACGGTCATAAATTGATGTTCGGGCGTGGCTTGAATCGTTGAACCATCTTCTAGCGTGTACTCAAATACCTCTTGCTGACCCCGATGATGCCACTGGGCAATGGGTTGGGTATAGAGATAACCGTGGGCATTGACGGAAAAAACTTGGCAATCGATTTGCGCTTCTACAAGTTGACCCATCGGAAGCCAGCCGTATTCTAGCGTCAAAACAGGCGTGTCATAGCTGAGGCAATATTCAGCAAACAGCACCATTTGCTCAAACAAATTTTCGGCAACTTTTTTATCGACCCCGTTTTGGGCAGCCCCTTCAATGAAGATTTCTCGGTGTTTCTCCATTTCCGACATTTTCTTTTTACCCATGGCCCGCCGCAGGAGATCGGCTTCACCCAAGGAGTAACCCGCCATATCCTGAGCAATTTTCATGATTTGCTCTTGGTAGACCATAATGCCGTAGGTCTCTTCTAGAATGGGCTTAATCAGTTCATGGGGATAGTCAATACTTTCACGTCCATGTTTGCGGTTAATAAATTTGGGAATCAGTCCTGCATCTAAGGGACCCGGTCGATAGAGCGCCAGAATCGAAGAAATATCTTCTAGGTTAGAGGGCTTGAGATCTTTGACCACTTGCCGCATTCCCGATGACTCTAGCTGGAAAATTCCTTCTAATTCCCCCCGCGCCAACAGCTTAAATGCCTCTGGATCGTCCATTGGTACGCGATCCACATCCAGATCAAGCTGCCGATTTTGCTGGAGCAGATCCGTTGTTTTCTGGATCATCGTCAGGTTCTTGAGACCCAAGAAGTCCATTTTTAACAGGCCCAGAGATTCTAGATCTTCCATGAAGTACTGGGTAATCACCGCGCCATCGTTATTGCGTTGCAGGGGCACAATTTGATCGAGCGGTTCCGAAGCAATTACCACTCCCGCCGCGTGGACACCAAAGGTTTTGTTCGTGCCTTCAATCCGAATCGCCATATCCAACCAGCGGCGCACTTGGGGATCGTTATCGTATTTCTCTTTGAACTCTGGCGCAGGGGTTGCCTCGGAAATCATCACCTTAAGTTTTGTGGGTTTCCCGCGCGCCACCGGAATCAGCTTGGCCATGCGATCTGCCTCGCCATAGGGAATATCTAAAACGCGGGCTACATCCTTGAGGACGGCTTTGGAAGTCATGCGGTTAAAGGTAATAATCTGAGCCACCCGATCTTCGCCATACTTGCGGGTAACATAGTCAATCATTTCATCCCGTTTTTCAATACAGAAATCTGTATCAATATCCGGCATTGACTTGCGTTCTGGGTTCAGAAAACGCTCAAATAGCAACCCATGATGCACCGGGTCAATATTGGTAATCCCCAGGGCATAGGCCACCAGTGACCCAGCAGCACTGCCTCGTCCCGGCCCTACGGGAATATGATGGTCGCGGGCATACTTGATGTAATCCCACACGACTAAAAAATAGGTGGAAAAGCCCATCTGCTGCAACATTTGCAGTTCGTATTCCAGCCGATCTTTGTAGACGTCGGTGACTTGGGAACGAGTTGGGCAATCACAGCGTTCTAGCAGGCCCTTCCATGTGACTTCTTCTAGGTAAGTTTCAGCGGTATAGCCCGCAGGCACTTCATAATCGGGGCTTTGGGGTTCGCGGAAGATATCGTAGGTTTCGATTTTGGTGGCGACTTCTAGGGTGGTGGCGATCGCATCCGCAATCACCTCCTCCTGCAAGTGGTCTCGAAACAGCAGCGCCATCTCTTCGGCAGTTTTAAGATATTCGGTACCGCTATAGCGCAGGCGCTTATCTTCGGCAATCAACTTCCCGGTTTGAATACACAACAGGGCATCGTGGGCCTCGACGTCATAGCAAGAAATAAAGTGGGAGTCATTCGTGGCAATAATTTTGATATCCAGTTCCTGGGCAATGCGAACCAGTTCCACATTCACGACCCGATCTTCCTGAGACCCATGATCTTGAATTTCTAGGTAATAATCCTCCCCGAATAGATCCTTGTACCACTGGGCAATCCGTCGCGCGATCTCTGGCTTCTCCTGCATGATCGCCTGGGGCACCTCCCCCCCCAAGCAGGCGCTGGTGACAATCAGCCCCTCATGGTGCTGGGCTAATAGGTCTTTATTAATGCAGGGTCTAGCAAAAATTCCTCGCCCTTGCACCCCCTGTAAACTCGAAATCGTGGTCAGCTTGACGAGATTGCGGTATCCCTGCTGGTTCTTGGCCAACACCACCTGATGATACCGAGGTCGCCGCTCTTGCTTAGTGATATCACCATTGATCACATACATTTCATTGCCGATAATCGGCTTAATGCCCTGTTTTTGACAGGCTTTGACTAAGCCGATCGCCCCGTACATGACCCCGTGATCGGTCAAGGCAATGGCGGGCATGTTCAACTCAACGGCACGGGCTACCAAATCCGGGAGCTGACTGGCTCCATCCAACAGACTATAGTCACTGTGAATATGCAGACCGACAAAAGACATTGCCTATTTCCTTGCGAGACCTGGCTATAGGGTAACGGATTGCGATCGCCACGGCTAGGGAGTGGATATCAATTGTGATGCCTTCCCCATTAGCCCTAAACGTTCCTTAGAGCAAGGGACGACAGCATGAGATCATCAGCTTCTGTGGGGATTAGATTGTATTCCCAGATAAAGACCTACTAGCATATAGGCCAAGATCAGCCCTTTCGCAGTTGCCACAAAGGTTGTTGAAAATACCCCTGGATCACCTGTTTGGTAGTACTCAAACTGCCCCAAAAAACTCAGAAAAAGAGCGCCTGATACAAATCCCCAAGCTGCAATCAACAGTGAGATGGCGTTATTGACCTTCTTGTTTACTCTATAGGCAGCTATCAAAAGAACCGCCCCAAGGATGTAATCATCAAACCAACTAAAAAAACTCGTCAACTCCAATATTTGATTAGATCTTCTGACTGTTCCGGCAAGGGGCAAAAATATCCCCATAATTGTTGCCATTCTCACAGATATCTTTAAGAGTTTATTCTCTGACTTCATAGGAGCGATATAATTTAGTCAAGAATTTTTGATTTCGAGATCCTTCAGTGGCTTATGGCATCAACAGCCCTGCATCCACCCACATTAGCAGAATTTTCTCAGCTTCCCAATCTTGAAGAATCTCCAGCTTGGGAACTTCTCAATGGTCAAGTTGTGCAAAAGCCCATGCCTACGCTCCATCACAGCCGTCTGCAAAAACGCTTAGTGAGTGCGATTGACAATACTAGCAGTCCCTACGAAGCTTTTCCAGAACTTCGCTGCATCCTCAGCCAAAACTCCATTGTTCCAGACATCACCATTGTTCATCAAACCCGGATACCAACTAATAACGAACCACTTCAGGGTGTTCCTAACTGGCTCATTGAAATTCTTTCTCCCGACCCAAGCACCACCAAGCTGATCGCAAAAATTCAGATAAGCCTGGATGAAGGTAGCCAATTGGGTTGGTTGATTGATAGCCAAGAAGCGGCAATCATGATTTTTCTGCCAGATCAGCCGCTTCAGCTCCTCAGCGGCGACCGTTTGCTCCCCGTCCTGGATGAAATTTCACTACAACTTACGCCCAATCAAGTTTTTAGTTGGTTGCAGTGAGAGTCTTTGTTCTATGGAATTTTCGATCTACTGAGTTTAGGGATGAGGTTGTCATCGATTGGGATTAGTGGCTACGGTATACACCCATCGCTAAAAAAACTGAAGTACCCACATTTAGCCCCTTTTACCTTTGTTACCCCATGAACACTTACACCCTCAACTTAGACCGCGCAATTGAGATGAGTAATGACCAGTTTTATCAACTGTGTCGCAATAATCCTGATCTCAAGTTTGAGCGTAATGTTCACGGAGAACTGATCATCATGCCCCCCACAGGTGGAGAAACAGGCCGCCGCAATAGCAGTCTGATTACTGACGTGAACATCTGGAATAGACAAACGCGACTTGGGCAAGTTTTTGGCTCCTCCACTTGCTTTAAATTTCCCAACGGTGCAGATCGAGCGCCAGATGTGTCCTGGATTCGCCAAGATCGATGGGATGGGTTGACGGCAGAGGAAAAGGAAAAATTTCCGCCCATCTGCCCTGATTTTGTGATTGAACTCATGTCACCTAGCGATACGCTCAAAACAGTTCAGGCAAAAATGCAAGAGTATATGGACAATGGTGCAAAGCTGGGTTGGTTGCTGAACCGCAAGGATCGACAGGCGGAAGTTTACCGCCCAGATCGAGAGGTGGAAGTTCTCCAAGCTCCGAGTTCTCTGTCTGGCGAAATGGTTTTACCTGGATTTATTCTGGATTTAGAAGTGATTTGGACATGACCTAAGGATCCTTACAAAATAATTTGAGCAATTTCTGAACTGAACGTTTGATTCTAGAATAATGATGGATGCTTGGAGCAGAACCAAAGTACATCAGTTGTATGCGGTTGTCGGAGATTTTAGAGGCGTTTCACAATGATAGTGTGAAGGGTTTTCTGCCGAGGGAGAACCGCTATAGACGGATTCAATCCATCTGTGAAATATGGGTTTTAATCCTGCAAAAGAGCCGTTATCTCATCGACTGTGGTGGGTAAAGCAGACGTTAAGATCTGGCAGCCCGTCTCTGTAATTAGGACATCATCTTCAATGCGAATGCCCCGGACATCTGCAAACTGAACGAGACGATCCCAATTGACGCAATCTTGATAGGTGCGGCGCAGTTCTGGGTCGTTGAGGAGGGCGGGAATTTGGTAAAAGCCCGGTTCAATGGTTACCAGCATGTGGGGTTGCAGAGGGCGATCGAGGCGAAGATAGCGTAATCCCCGGCGATCGCACCGCTGTCGCCCCGGTGCATAACCCGCTAGATCTCCCAAATCTTCCATATCATGAACATCCAGCCCCAGTAAATGACCCACACCGTGGGGAAAGAAGAGGGTATGGGCATCTCGCTCAACCAATTCCTCAGGATCACCCTTCAAGATACCAACCTCCACTAACCCTGATGTGATCTGGTGGGCAGCCAGCAGATGCAAATTGCGAAATTCAACCCCAGGCGCAGCTTCAGCAATACAAGCATCATGGGCAGCTAACACAATCTCGTAGAGATGCCGTTGTGTGGCAGAAAACTGACCCGATACAGGCCAGGTGCGGGTGACATCGGCGGCCCATCCGTAGGGGGTTTCTGCCCCCGCATCCACCAACAGCAAATCACCGGGACAGCAGGAATGAGTGTAGCGATCATGATGGAGAATTTCGCCCTGAACGGTGACGATACTGGTATAGGCCGTTGAACATTGGTGTGCCGAAAACACAGACTCAATGACTGCTCTGACGGCTGCCTCGGATTGAGGTTGAGACATCTGCATCCCTGCTAAATGGGCGGCGACGGTAACCTGGGCAGCTTCTTGTAACTGCTCAATCGCCCCTTGATCCTGCTGTAAGCGTAAGGTCACCATGGCCTGAGCCAGTTGGCGATCTCGCGGGTCAACTAATACCCCCTGTTCCCCTTGTCCCATCTCGGTAAGCGTCCGTCCCAACAATGCGGTCTGTTCCTGGCGAGTGGCCAGCGTCGGCGCGGGTAGTGTCGCCGCATCCTCAGCCCAACTTGGTAATGCAGATAATGGATAGTGAGTCACTGCTGCTATCAGGGCGGCAACGTCCCCTCGACTAGGACTGGGACCGTGCCATAGGATAGCTTCTGGGGGAGGGTCATCCATAAACAGCGTCAGTTGACCAGACTCCAAGCCCAGGACAGCATTCTGGAGAGGGATGCCAGCCAAATAGAGAAAATGACTACTGGCTCGAAACGGAAAGGAATTAGCAGCAAAATTGCGCGGGACAGCAGACCCTGACCACAACAGCACGCGATCGTCGATCAGCTCAGCCAATTGATGTCGGCGTTGCTGTAGACAGGAGCGGTCAATAGGATTGGGCATCTTTACCTCGTTTTGATGGAGGAAGACTTGCAGACAGTATCACCCATCATAAAGAAAAGGGTAGTCCACCAAATGTAAGGATGGAGGTGGCTCAACCCATCAGAATCAGCAATGTCGAAGTTAACTTGCCCCATCTGTGGCGCTCAAACAGTTGTTAAAAATGGTCGTATCCATAATGGCAAACAAAACCACAAATGTACTGCCTGTGGCCGTCAATTTGTTGAAGATCCCCAGCAAAAACGCATTGACCAACCCACCAAAGACCTCATTGATAAGCTGTTTTGAGAAACAACCCCTTGCAATACCAGCAAGGGGTTGTGAGATTTCCGAGAGCTGTCTGCAGGATTACGTTAACCGCAAATATGAAGCGGTGCTTCGACAAGTCAGTGTATCGTCAAAAAAAGGCCGTTTAACGATTCAGCAGTCAGGTTGAGTCATGATCGTCTCGCTTGTAAATTTAACGTAGACGCTTATACAGGTTCCATGTACAAGCATGCCTACTCGATTTGAGCAGAATCAATCGGCGTTGTTGCATAAAGAGGAGTTACGGATGGGTTAGTCCCATGTTAGGTTTGAATCGTCAAACACCACCCAACACTCATGAAACAGCAATACCGCATCCGCAACTGGCCTGATTATAACGCCGCCC
>JAAUOM010000169.1 GCA_012034865.1 Acaryochloris sp. CRU_2_0
GGCAGAGAAGCTGATAGGATATCGCCCCAGTTTGACAAAGGTTGAGGCGTACTAAAGGAGCCTTAGCGGGATCTAAACCAGTTTCCAGACTGTTCTGTAATCGCTGCTGAATCGATGTCTTCTGCTCTGTTTCTGAAAGCTGACGATAATCGTAAGTTTCCAGGGTGACCTTGAGGTGCTTCTGGACAATCTGGAGGGGTTGTTCCACTCGTTTCCAAACAAAGCAGGTGCGGAGCAGCGGATAGTGATCTACAACGAGTTGCCAGGTCTGCTGAAGATGCTCAATATTGAGATCGCCTTGCACTCCATAACATGCCTGATGGCAATGTTCTGTCTGGGAAAAATCGGTTTCTGGCAGGAAACCTTCCTGAAGCGGAGAGAGGGCATAAATTTCTTGAATGTTCTCAATATTCATCTAGCACCTTACTTTTAGATGGAATGGAATGAGGATTGATTGCCGATTTGAGTGGGATGATAGAAGAGCACTTTAGCCCAAAACATTGAGAAGATGGTATTAGAATGCTTGAACCCCACGTCAGCTAGGGTGTCAGGATAATTTCTTTTTGGTTAGATAACCGTTCGGCAATGATGCCGCGATCGCAACAGGCTTTCACAAGCTGATTTGACTCAACAATCGGGCGAGACGTTTCTGTATATTGAGTAGCCATGATGAAGGAAAGCCAGGGTTCCTGACCCATAGCGTATACATAAACCTGTTTGGGCTGAAGACAATCAACGATCCCCAGGGCCCGTTCATAGTTTGATCCATCTAGTCGCCGAGATTGATCCATCTTCCTGGACAGGGGTTGAGTAATCAGGGGGCTATAGATCCAGCTAAAGGGTGCCCCCTCACATTCCATACCCAGAAATAAGATATCTGTGTCTAGAACCTCTCGGAGGTGTTCATAGAGTTGGGGTTCAATATTATTGGAGTCGGCCGCTACCAGAATGGATTGCCCTTGGGCGCGAATATGATAGGCCATTTTCGTCAGAATATTCAAATCCCCATGTTCTCCCAGGAAAGGTAAGCCCTGGATCAACCCGCCATCGAATTCTAGAGTCTCCATCACGTCAATCTCCCTGACGTTTTTAAACCCAATAGTTTGCAAGATCAGCTTCAGCGAAGGGTCTACCAACTCACCCCCACTATTTTTGGGAACGATCACTGTTTGGGTTTTATGGCGTAGCTGCAAGAGGGTTTCTAACATGCAGTGATCTTGATGATTGTGGGTAATCAAGATGTAGTCAATCGTGTCAGGGAGATCCGCCAAGGTGTAACGGTTCAGATCTGCTGCATAGCAGTAACTTAAAATGGGATCACAGAGAATAGTTGTTCCTTGAGCCTCAACCAGTAGGCAGGCATGTCCCAGGTAGCGAATTCTAACTCCATCTGCTAGGGGTTCGTTGGGTTGTGGTGGCTCTTCTGTAAAAAAAGAGGCGAAAAGGGATTCTTCTGTAACTGGGATATTTAATTTTTCCTGGATTTTCTCCCTGGAAACCAGGGTTGTGCCGCATTTGAAAGAGTTCATCCCAGATGCCCGCGTGGAAAGGAATTTGTAGGTGAAGGGTTTGCTCATTCTGGAGGCGCGGCGTGCTCAAGGCAAAGGGTCGATTATCGTCATGGATTAAGGAAAGAGCCATACTTTGACAGGATGGATCGTAGTAGGGACTACGGTAGAGCATCCCCTCAATGAAGCGAAACGCTGGTCGATTATCCAGGTCGTAGACTAACTCAACATAACCCCGCAAGCCTTCAGGAACCTCTTGATAGAGCGGTTCCAAGGAATATCCCTCGGCTCGGTGCAAGAGGCTTTTGAGTGCCTTGATGTCTCTAGATAGCGTCAGAAGCTTGCCCTGGCTCTTGAGAGTCTTTTCCAAGAGATTCTGGATTTCTGGAACCTTACTGGCGTCGTAATCGATAAAGGGTCCCCCCAGCATTTTGGGATTCTTGAGCGCCGCAATGTGAACCTGGGGGGCAGTCACAAAGGACTGCATTGTTTTGATATGGGAATTTTCGACATACATAGCCGCACAGGGCGGAGCAATCAGGTAAGTCCAGGCATACCACTGGTTAAAGAGTGGCTCTGCTATGACATTTTGCTTGAGGTACATTGCTTGGTCTGGCATGTTTTTCCCCTCTCCCAGCGGAAATCGGCGTTTCAATGGTTTGGTCCAGAAAAATTACCCAGGCTACGATAGGCTTCCAAGTTCAAGCATCAGTCGTTCCAGGTTCTTTTGACTGAGTGCCACTCCTGCTGGCATCTGCACTTGAGTCAGTTGATTTTTCTCCTCTTCAGTCAGCAGGTTGAGATCAGCAATGGGGGTGTCTGGGTCGCTCACGATATTTTCCAACAAGGTTTGGAAGCGCTGGAGGAGTTGGGTAATCGTGGTTGTGTCAAATAGCGCTTTGTTGTAAGTCACAGTTCCAACCAAATGGTCACGCCCTTCCTTCATACTCAACACGAGGTCGAAGGGGGCCGTTGTCTCCTCAATCGGTAGGGGAATCAGAGTTAAGCCAGGGATTTCCAGAGCTTGCTGCTCCGTATTTTGCAAAATCAATTTAATTTGAAAGAGCGGAGTTTGATTGAGGATTCGCTCTGGCTGGAGTGCCTGTACCAGCTTCTGAAAGGTAAATCTTGGTTAGCGTAGGCCGCTAATGTGGTCTGTTGGACGCGCCGTAGGAGGTCTCTAAAGGTTGGAGTCCCACTGAGATCAGTCCGCAAGACCAGTTGGTTAACAAAAAAGCCAATCAGGTTTTCAACCTCGTGCTGGTTTCGATTGGCGATGTCGGTGCCGATGACAATATCTTTTTGGCCGGTGTAGCGATAGAGCAATATTTTAAAGGCAGTCACCAGGGTCATAAACAAGGTGACTCCAGCAGTGCGGCTGAAGGTCTTTACTTGTTGGGTGAGTTCGCTGGGGAGTTGCAGAGTTGCGATCGCCCCCGCAAAACTTTGGGTGGTACGGGGGTGATCTCCTGGCAATTCGCAACAGGGCAGATCCGCCAATTGCCTTTGCCAATAGGCAAGTTGCGACTCTAAACATCCCGGTCTAGCATTTGCCGTTGCCAGACCGCAAAGTCCGCATATTGCAGAGGCAGAGGAGGGAGCGGGGGTTGGCTGGTGATTTTTGGTAGGCGGGGTATAGGGCAGCTAATTCGGACATCAAGATCCCAACCGACCAGCCATCCGCAACGATGTGGTGTAAGATAACCAGGACAATGTGCTCGGTTTGCCCCAGACGCAGTAGGGTAACCCGTGCCATCGGATCTTGAGTCAGGTTAAAGGGTCGGGCAGCTTCCTCAATGGCGATCGCCCGCACTTGGTCTTCCCGTTCTTCCGCAGGTAGCGCTTCTAAATCGATTACAGGAATATCCAGGTCGAAGGGAGGCGTGATCTGTTGATACGGTTGCCCGCTTTCCTGCATCGGAAAAGTGGTTCGTAACACCTCATGGCGATGGACAATGGCTTGAAAACTTTTGATCAGAGCCTGCTGATCCAGTGAACCGACCAGCCGCACTGCTGCTGGCATGTTGTAGAGGGGGCTATTGGGCATTAACTGATCCAGAAACCACAGACGTTCCTGAGCAAAAGAGAGTGGCAAAATCTGCACCCGATCCACCGGTAACAGAGGCAGCAGACTACCTGCCCTTCCTTGCTTGAGAGCTATTTCGATCTGTTGGGCTAAGTCCGATACGGTTGCGTGTTCAAAGAGCGTCCGCAGGGGCATCTCGATCTGAAAAGTGGTTCGTACTCGCGAAATTAATTGAGTTGCCAGGAGGGAATGTCCTCCCAGATCGAAGAAATGATCGGTTCGCCCGATGGGAAAAATCCCTAAAACATCTTCCCAGAGAGGAATGACGGACTCTTCCAGGGGGGTAAGCGGTGCTTCATAGTGCGATCGCCTGGGTAGAAGGCAGGGCAGGGTAGCGCTCGACGATCGACCTTGCCATTCTGCGTAAGGGGCAGACGCTCCAGGGCAACAAAAAGCCTGGGACCATGTAGTCTGGCAACTTGGCTGCCAGAGAGTGACGCAGCCTTTCTGGGGTCACCTGCTGAGTTGCTTGAGGCACATAGTAAACCACAAGGCGTTTATCTCCAGGTCTATCTTCACGGACGATAACCGTAGACTCTTTGAGATCAGGATGTTGACTCAGAACCGCTTCAATCTCCCCAAGTTCAATGCGGAAGCCCCGAATTTTTACCTGGTGGTCGATGCGCTCTAGAAACTCAATGTCGCCATCGGAGCGGTAACGAACCCAGTCTCCAGTGCGATAAAGACGAGCCAATGGATTATCACTGAATGGATCAGGAATAAAACACTCAGCGGTTACTTCAGCTCGCTGGAAATACCCCTGGGCAAGTCCATCTCCCCCAACATAAAGTTCACCAGGAATCCCCATAGGGGTGAGTTGTAGTTGTTCATCTAGGATATAAACCTGAGTATTTGCAATGGGCTTGCCGATCGGCAGATTGGTTGTGCTATCGGTAACAGTTTGGATGGGATACCAGGTTGTGAAAGCGGTATTTTCTGTTGGGCCATACACATGCAGCAGAGCTTGGGGGGCACCCTGCTCAAGGACTCGTTTAACCAGAGTGGGATTTGAGATCTCGCCCCCGAAGAGCAAATAGCGCATTGCTTTGAATGCATCCGGCACTTGATTGGCTATCTGATTAAAGAGAGCCGTGGTCAAGAAGAGGATGGTAATCTGCTGGGTTTTCAGGGCTTCAGCAAAGCTTTGAGGCGAGAGGGAAACCTCCCGGTCAATTCCTACCAGTTGCACCCCATTGAGTAAGGCTCCCCAAACCTCAAAGGTAGCCGCATCAAAGGAGGCATTGGAAACCTGGGCGATGCGATCGCCCATCTGGAAATCAATATAGTTGGTATTACAAACCAGCCGATTCACCGCCCGATGCGGGACAGTCACTCCCTTGGGTTTTCCAGTGGACCCTGAAGTATAGATAATATAGGCCAGACTCTCTGGTGTCGTTACCGTAACCAGGTTATTCAGGTTCTCTTGAGATGCAGTGGTTGAGGCTAAGGATTCTGAACCAGTTTCCAGGACGACAATTTGCAACGCCTTATGTTCCAGAAACGGCGTCAGCAGGTTTGCCTGTCCAACCAGGACAGAAATTTGGGCATCTTGTACCATGAATGCCAACCGTTCTGGGGGATAAGCCGGGTCTAGGGGCACGTAAGCACCACCTGCCTTGAGAATGGCCACCATGCCGACTACCATTGCCAAAGAGCGCTCCACACAGAGTCCCACCCGCGCTCCAGGATTCACCCCAAGCGAACGGAGATGGTGAGCTAATTGGTTAGCTTGCTGGTTCAAGGTGCGATAGGTGAGGGATTCTCCAGCAAATTCTACTGCGATCGTTCAGGGGTCTGTTCTACCTGGGACTCAAAAACCTCATGAATACACTGATGGCGAGGATAGTCTGTCCAAGTTTGATTCCATGTCACGAGGAGTTGCTGTCTTTCGGATTCACCCAAAACGTTCAAATTTTGAATCACCTGCTTGGGTTGGGATACGATCTCCTCCAGCAACTGCCGGAATCGCTCAATCGTCTGATGAATGGTGGCGGCATCAAATAGGTCAGTGTTGTACTCCCAAGACCCCACCAATCCCATCGGGGTCTCATTCATGAATAGGGTCCAATCAAACTTGGCAATGGCGCGATCCGGCTGTAGGGAAGTCAGGGTTAGCTCTGGCAATTCTTGAGCCGTGAAGGGAGCATTTTGCAGTGCAAACATCACCTGGAAGAGAGGGTGATGGCTCAGGCTACGCTGAGGCTGTAGCACCTCTACCAACCGCTCAAAGGGGATATCCTGGTGGCTGTAGGCATCTAGAGTCATCTGCCGCACCCGCTGTAGGAGGGTTTGGAGGGTGGGATTTCCCCGCAGGTCAACCCGTAACACCAGAGTATTTACAAAAAATCCGATCAACGGCTCTATGGCTTGGTGATTCCGGTTAGCAATGGGAGCGCCAATCACCACATCTTTTTGGTGAGTGTACCGTCCGAGCAGCAGGGCAAAGGCTGACAGCAACGTCATGAACAGGGTAACGCCCGCTTTCTGGCTCAAGCCCTTCAGTTTTTGTGTTAGGGTGGCATCAATTTGGAAAGTGGCTGTGTGCCCTCGAAAAGTCTGGATGGCAGGACGGGGGCGATCGGTGGGGTAGATCCAGTAGATTAGGAATCTCTGCCAGTTGCTGAGTCCAATAATTGAGTTGAGTTTCTAGAACCTCACCCGTTAGCCAGCGGCGTTGCCAAACTGCAAAGTCAGCATATTGAATGGGTAACCTCGGTAAAGGAGAGGGGCTTTGGGCACGAGCCGCCTGGTAAAGTAGCGAGAGTTCCTGAATCAAGATACCGATAGACCATCCGTCTGCAATGATGTGGTGCAGAACCGCCACCAGAACATAAGTTGTTTCTTCAAGTTGGAAAAGGGTGACCCGCAGGAGAGAATCCACTGCCAGATCGAAGGGGCGTCGAATTTCCTCAGTCGCCAATCGCCTTGCCTCAGCTAATCGCTCGGAGGCAGATCCACTCAAGCGCAAATCCACTACAGGCAGCCGGACGAGGGCAGGGGGAGCGATCGCCTGTACAGGTGTGCCATCGATTAGCGGAAAGGTGGTACGCAAAACCTCATGCCTACGTACCACTTCTGTCAATGCTTGCTCCAAAGCTTCAACCCAAAGAGGACCCTGAATTTGAACCACCTCAGACAAGTTGTAGGTAGCGCTGGGGCCCTCAAACTCAGCCAAGAACCAGAGTCGCTCCTGGGCCCAGGAAAGCGGTAACGGTTCCGTTCCTCGATCGATCGATCTGAGGGGAATCATGCCATCGATCTGGCGCTCTAAAGGCACCAGAGCTTGAGCCAGCTCGGCAACCGTAGAGGACTCAAACAAAGTTTTGAGGAAGACCTCCACTTGCAAAAGATCCCGCAACCGAGAAACGACCTGGGTTGCCAACAGGGAATGTCCTCCTAAGTCAAAGAAATCACTGTGGGCACCCACTTCAGTGACCTTCAACACCGCTGCAAAGGTATCAGCAATGATCTGTTCTGTGGGAGTGCGGGGTGGAACTTGGTGATGGGTGATGGGCGATCGATCAGGAACGGGTAATGCCCGACGATCGATCTTGCCATTAGGAGTGAGGGGGAATGCTGCCATCTCTACGATCGAGGCGGGCACCATCTGTTTGGGTAGTCGTTGACGCAGCGCTTGGCGTAGTTCAGTCAGCCCTTGCCAACCCGATCCTGGTACCACATAAGCTACCAGACGTTTGTTCCCAGGCTGATCTTCTCGAACTAAAAACAACCACCTGCTGTACGGCTGGCAGTTGGGATAATGCCGCTTCTACCTCTCCCAGTTCAATACGAACACCCCGAATCTTCACCTGATTGTCAATTCGCCCGACGAACTCAATGTTGCCATCCTCTAAATACCGGGCCAAATCCCCTGTTTTGTA
>JAAUOM010000170.1 GCA_012034865.1 Acaryochloris sp. CRU_2_0
CCACCACCGAACCCGGATCAATCGGTCCCAGATCGGAGAGTTCGATATACCGCTTGTTGATAGTGGTCGTGGGGGTATCCGTCAGACCATTCAACTTGAGAAATAACTGACCCAGTTCATATTCCAGACCCAGACTATTGAAGAACCAAGTGGGTTTGAATGCAATATGGGCTAATTCAATCGGGTTCAACTCATCAATGTCACAGGAATTGTCTTTGTAGTTTTGCCCCCACCAAGCCACTTCTACTGAATAGCCCCACTCTTCTAGCAAGCGGATGACCCGTTGATACTGCCGGAATACATTGAGGTTTCGCACTGCCCCGGCATCAGGGTAGAGGGTGATGATTGGAGCCTCAGATGCTCTTTGGCTGAGAACTTTCAACGTCTCCCGCAATGTTTCTGGCGATGACGCCCACAATCCCCCGGCTGCGCCAATAACGGGTAGGTTGAGACGAGTGCTGGCCAGATAGGGTTTGATGCCTGTTCCCTCTACCAAAGCGATTCGGCTATAGGGACCAAAAGACTGGTACACCGCTAGAGGAAGTTCACCGTTGACGTGGGAACCATTGCCCTCTGGATTGCGCTTGGTGGAGCTGGACAGCCAGATATAGCGGTTGTCCTCTGTGACATTCCGCTTCCGCAGTTGCAATGCTACCCGCTGGCCGTGAACATTATAGAGTGGCCAGAGATAACCACTCTGAGAATTCAAGATGCCACCGGGTAAGATACCGGGCAAATCAGGGGAGAGGTCTTTGACTCGTTGGAACTGGCCAGCAGAGACTGCCTTGAACCCTCTAATTTCTTCAGGTGTCATGCCACGTCTTTGGAAGTCAGCCCGGTCAATGGAGCTGAGGGATAGGCTGGAGAGTAGTTGTCCATACTGCTGATCGCGCTGGGGGACGGGCAGCTCCCTTGCAATCCGCTGGCGACGTTCTTCTTGTGCTTGGCTGTCACGGATGGCTTTGCGGGTTTCCCAATCGAGGGGGTTGAAGTTGTCTCCAGTGTGGGGTGCCCAAATACCCCAGAGGTAATCCTTGGAGAGCTTTCTGAATTTGTAGCCATTGAGGATGCCGATGTCTTGCGTCTCGGTCATGCACAGAACGATGTCCTCTCCGCCACGGCAACGGCCATCGTGCGATTCACAGACGGGGCAATGGTTATGCCCTCGGAAGGGTTTTAGCTTCGTGGTGTGTCTGATCGGGGGGCCAAAGCCGGGGTAAGTCTGGTCAAGATTGAGCAGAGTTGTAGAGGTCATAGTGAACCTCCTAGCTGAATAGTTGAACAGCTAGAAGCCCGAACGCGCACACGTTCGGGGGGATACCAATGTTTGAGTCATGGGGTTCTCCCTATCGGTTTGTGTAGCGAGATAGAGAGGTGTCGTTAAGCAGAATTACAAAATTCTTGCATCACAAGCTAGGCTGTCCTAGAATAGTCGAACGCCCTCCAAGCGCTTCTAACTTCCTGTCTGGAAAACTTTCGGTTAGATCCCGCTCTCGCTAAAATCAATAATTGTCTTCAGACCTCAATGCCCTGGCTATTTTCATAGCTGGGGTTTTGGGGATCTAGGGGTATTAGGGCATCATCGTCACGTCTCCCAGTAATCACTAAGTGAGCAAAATCGGTATTCCAATCCACTCCAGATCCGAACGCCTGGAGTTACTAGTCAACAATAGTACGCCTCTACTCTCGATAGGGAAAGCCTTTAAAACAAATGATCACGGGCGTTTTGTAAGGCTATGCTTCTTCTTTGCTGGGAAGCGCTTCTTTTGCACTGCTAGGAATCAGATTCATACCAAGCAGAGCTAGGTAGCCACAAGACCACGCAAGCCATCCAGCCGTTATAGCAAGCTCCAAAAACTTGGACTGTAACACCAGGGTTAATACCAAGAATTGCAGCCTATCCTCTGAGAATGAATCGTATTTACCAGAGTCCTTGAATACTGTTGCCCAATCGTATGTTGAGAGCGGTCGAAGTGTTTCTGGTGCCCGACTCCAGTTGTCGTTGACGAGTCCGCAACACAGAAGTGCAGCAAAAATAATTAGTCCCAATCCAAAGGCAGTTGCCTTCTTGTGGGCAAGAATCATGGTCGTTCCTCCAGATATAAAAGAGTCACTTTCTAGCGAGAATTTATCTTGATACTCATCGGGTGGTCGTGCCCGATCAACTCTCTGGTTGATCCCAAAGAAATGAAAAACATTCGTGGCAAATAAATGAATATTCTCCCTTGGATTTTTTGGAAGAAAATTCCCTACAAATCCTCTAATGCTTCGACATACACCTACGAATGGCTGCAAGAAATTTGGCGTTGATACTGAACGGTCGCCTATCTCTGTCCTTGCTTCTGTCCTTGCTCTATCATTGTCTGCTGTTGAACAAAGCGATAGATGTCGCCCACATGCAGATATACGACAAGCAGACCCAACAGTAGTTGGTTGAGAAGGAAAAATTCTATCGTCGGGTGAATTCTGATTTTGGAGCGCACCATCTAGATTTCTCCTTGCTTGAGTTTCTCGACTGAGGCGGTCGTAGGACAGATCCGCTGGGCAGCGGCTTCTACCGCATCTATGGTGCTTAGTCGGCTCCATTCGCCCAAGATTATCAAAAGGCAAACGACAATCATCAGCTTTGAATTTCTGATCAACAGCTTGTTTAGCTTTTCTAGGTCTATCTGACCCAAATTCAGATTTTTTAGCATTAAGGTACTCCTTTGTTCGTGTATAAAACTTTATGAAAGTGCCGCCAATCCACCCCCCAGTCAGATTCTCTCTATCCTCAGAAGCGGGTTTGCACTGACCTATGGCTGTGAATTGCTGCAAGAGCTTGACAACTATTTGTGCTTGCCTGAATCCCAGATGTCTTCGCCCAACCTCCCAAGCTCGTCCCAATTCACGGCGTCGCTGATTCTCTGAGGTAAGTTGATCCCTCTGGTCATGAGCAAACCAGTGATCGCTACCCCCACCAGTAGCCAAAAGATGTTTCTCAACATCGACCTGACCTCCGTTGTGTGATTGTTTACTGTCATTGCAATGAGAAGCTGCGTTGATGCTTGGGCTGATGAGGGTGCGATCGCCGTTGGCAAAATTGAGCTTGCTGATTTTCTGAAGCACTTTCCCGATCCGTCTGAAGATTCGTCCACCCAGCCGTGAGGCGTCAACCCGCTTCATGACAAGCGCTGTGGTTTCTTCAGGAACAGGCAGATCGAGGGATAGCTGATCACCCTCACCAATAGGCTCAATATTGGGGGTCGATACGGGGGTAATTCTCTTGATTAGCTTGAGAGTCCCTGCTCTGAAAGCGTTGATCGTTGTCTCAGCCGATTTGACTAACTGACGAATTCGTTCCCCCGAAACCCCCAGTTCTCGGCCAACATCCTTATTGCTATAGCCTTGATATTTAGCGATTAGCATTGTGACCTGGCGATCCTCCAAATGACCATTGGTTTCAAATTGATCGAGAACCCCCAGAATTTCCCCATCCTCAGCAGTCCGCCAGACATCAACGGTCTCATCGACCTGTAAATCTACCCATTCAAGAGAACTATTCTCAAACCTCTGGTTCAAGCTAGCAGGCTGTGAACAAGCCTGCTTTTCCCAAGCCGTGCGAATTTGATTTTGGGTCAACCTAGAGCGTTGAGAAATTTCTTCTAGCGTGGGATCTCGGCCTAGTTCAAGAGAAAGAGCTGAGGTAGCCCTAGATATTTGAGCAAGATTCTTTGATGTGGTGCGCCCCACACCCGTTTCCCGGCAAACACAGTCTCTGATTTCAGAGTGAATTGCTGGAACGGCGTAAGTAGAAAATCGATTACCAGTAAGAAGATTAAACTTTTGCACCGCCTTAAAGACACCCCATTCACCTGCGGCTATCAAAACGCTCCAGTCGGCCTGGTGTCTCTTGCGGTTAGCTTCTTGCCTAATGAGACCTTTGTTTTTCTCAATTAGTTGGCGTAATGCCCGTTGGTTCCCTGCTTTCGCTTGAATGATTAGATCGTATTCTTCCTCGCGGGTAAGGGGTTCGGTTTTTTGGAGTTGTGGTTGAGCGTATATAGCGCCTATCATAGACTTGAACCTCGTGGATTCTTGACTGTATCTGAGGTTTTCGGCCCTCTAAATGTTTGTCAGACGGTAGAGGGCCATTCAATTTTTAGAGATATCGGCTAGAGCAATAGGCTAAAAGCCCATCTGTATCTGAGGTTTTCGGCCCTCTAAATGTTTGTCAGACGGTAGAGGGCGATATGGCTCTGTTGGCAATCTGGGCAACAGACTTCTGAATATTTGAGCTAGAAAAATATGCTGGCGATGGGTTTGGTTGCAGATAGTATGACTCTGTAGTGTCTTGCTATAGCTCCAGAGAATGTAGTACCCATAAAGCTTGATCGGTGCAAGATAAAACTTGCCAGAAAACATAACTGTGATTAGGTATAAGGCTGTCTCTATAAAAGCAGTTTGGCAGTTGAGTTGTAGGGTGCCTATCATCATGTTATAAACCTCCAATTCAGGTTTATGTAGTGCTCTCCCAGCTTTGCGTAGCTGCGGAGAGCTATTTTTATCGAAATTTTGAATTTGTTTCTAAAGAAACCACAGAATTTGGCTAGAGAATTTTACAAAATATACAAGCCAGATAGTGATAACACTTTGTCAAATTTATGGTAGTACTATAACGTCTTTATGGCAATTAATTTAAATAAACAAGCTTAGAGGGTGAAATTCTTTCTAGGAGGTGATTAACGAATACTAAGGTGATAGCGTAAAATCTGGGTGCAATTCATGTGTGCCTACAATTGATTAGTTGGAATCTTAAGCAAGTAATGAAGGATAACGAGATTTCTCCTTCTGATTTGGCGAGACGCATGGGTATTACAAAAAATTCAGTCTCTAGATTGCGACAGCCAAAAATGCCAAGAATGGATGATGGGAAATTAAATCACTTGATAATTTGCCTGAATGCACTAAGAAAAGAAGGTAAGCCACTAATAAATGTCAATAATTTGTTGGTTCTCAGTTTTACTGTTGAGGAAGCAGCAGAGGCACGGATCAGCGAATCATGATTTATTGTTAGCGTTGAACGTTTATTTAATCAAAGATTTGGTATCATTTGTCATGAGTGAGCTATCCGATCTATAAGTTTTTATATATAAATGCCAAAAATTATATATAACTTTTCTATTTAGCATTCATCATTTACATACAGATAAACATACTATACAGCGATTAATAAGTGTCTTATTAATTCTTTAGAATATAAGTGATTGCTATTATTCATAGTAGAGTGGTCATCGTATACAGATTCTGTCATGCACAAAGTTTGTTTAGTCTAAAACTTTGTTGTCAAAGAAAAATCTGATGGTGTTTGGTTCGTCCAATGAATAGCGAAGAATTGGGACTGCAAGAGGCTTTAGAATTAGTCGATCAGTGGCTACTGGTGAAGGATGGGCGACGGCTTAAAGAGACCGAAAAGATTCTGTTTACTGCTGGTTGGCTCGATCAGGGTTATGAAGAAGCTGCTGCTGAGTCTGGCTACAACACTGGTTATTTACAATCAATTGGTCCAGATCTATGGCGCACATTGACGTATGTTTTGGGAGAAAAGGTTTCAAAAAAGAGGCTAAAGAAGATTGTCGAAACTAAAGTTTCAAAACTATCCCACAATGTTCATTTCCCTACTGTGGTTGAGGTAGACCTCGATCAGATCGATTCTTCCGATTTAGTGGTCTTAGGCCGTAGACCACCAAAGTTGTCACACTATTTTGGATATAAACCTGAGCTGGCCATGCTCAGACAGTCTGTGCTTGAAACTCAATGTATCGTTGTTGTGGGTCAAGCAGGTGTTGGAAAAAGCTCTTTAGCATCCAAGCTCCTTGAGTCATTCAAGCTGACTGATGAAGAAGATTTTGAGATGGTTATCTGGGAATCCATGCAGGTCCATGAAAGCCTAGAGAGTCTTCTCAAAGAGATCTTCAGATGTTTAAATTTAGATCCCTACTCTTGCTCTAAAGATTTGTCGTTCCAAATTCGAGAGTTACTTAAAACGCTAAATCAGAAGAAGTGCTTAATCGTGCTGGATGGAATAGAGAATATTCTGATAGGCGATAGTGTAGACAATCCCTATGGTCGCAATGAAGCATATCGGTGGTTTTTTAGAGAAATTATTGAACAAAACCATCAATCATGCTTCCTGATGACCAGTAGAGAACCATTTGCTGATTTATCTTATGCTGAAGAGTCGGGTCAATCGGTTCGGGTGATTGATTTGAAGGGTTTAGGCAGGGATGCCTATGCTTTCTTGGCGTCTCAAGGTCTGGTTGATAAAGAAGACGGATTTAGAGTGTTAATCCAAAGGTATAGAGCTAATCCTTTATCCCTTAAATTGGTGGCTAATCGCATCCACAAATTTTTCGGGGGAGAATTGAATCGATTTCTAGAATGCGACACAATTTTAATTGGTGAACCCCTACAACGAGCGTTGAAGCAGCAATTTAATTCAGGATTGTGGACAGCCCTAGAAAGAAGTATTATGGCTGTTTTAGCCAAATTATCTCAAAATACTGAAAATATATTATTTTATAATGCTTTTGAAGCTCTTAAAGCCGAGAAAGAATACATATCAATGGGTGAGTTCATGTCAGCGGTAGAGAACCTTTGCGATCGCTCGTTGGTGGAAAGGACTGAAGATGACGCTGGTCAGATCATGCTTTCCTTGCAGCCGATGATTAAAAAGTTTCTGTACAGGCATCTATCAGGAATCATTCAAAAATCTCTTGCTGCCTAAACTTTGGGCTATGAAATCGTGAGCTATTGTGTTAATCCCCACTGTGAGGCCAGGGAGAACCCAGATGATGAGTTAGTCTGCGTGTCCTGTGGCACAACGCTACTGGTGCGGGATCGGTATCGCCCTGTGCAGCTCCTCAGCCCATTAGGTGGCCCTCAAGAGTCTGAAGTGTTTGAGGTCGAAGACACGACGGGTGGTGTGGGGATAGAGGTCGGGACCCACTTAATCATGAAGGTATTGCTGATAGAAGATCGCTTCAAACTTCCTGATAGTAAGCGCACGGAATTCTTATTCCGAGAGGTCAAAGTCCTCAAAGCGATTGACCATATCGGCATCCCCAAGGTTCAGAAAGATGGCTTTTTTGTGGTCAAGGATGCGGGTGTTGATGAGGAATTACACTGCCTTGTTCAAGAGAAAATTGAGGGTCAAACCTTAAATCTATGGGTTGAAGAACATGGCCCTATTTCTCAAGAATTGGCATTGGCTTGGTTGGGCCAACTGAGCGATAGTCTGAATGAGCTGTACAAAATCGGGTATTTTCATCGAGATATTAAGCCAGAGAATATCATTCGGCGTCCAGATGGCACCGTTGTATTGATTGATTTTGGTGCGGTGAGGGAGGTTACCGCTACGTATCTCACGCGGATCGGTCGCCCCCCAGATGAAGGTAGGTATGAGCAAGATTTAGAAACGAC
>JAAUOM010000171.1 GCA_012034865.1 Acaryochloris sp. CRU_2_0
GTCTGGGGTAATCACCCCAGCAACGACCAGGGCTTGTGCCGTGCCTTCAATATTGTGAGCGCGCATTGTTTTTCTCCTGAAATGACGAAGGGGCAAAGGTGCCCCTGTACTAGAGTTAGGTGATCGATGCCATCGCACGTCCCACTCGATAACGTTCAGGATCGGGGCGGAAGGTAACCTGTGAATAAGCAGGAGGGCGATGGCGCTTGATGGGCTTTTTCGATGCTTCCGCCTTTTGGCGGTGGTAGGTGATGAGATCGATTGCCGCCGCTTCCTGGCTCATGCGATAAGAGCCGATCTGTCCCTTGGCAAAATAGGCTGTATACCTTCCTCCTTCTCCATTCCAGTAGTGGAGGGTTCCCACTCCTCTATCCCCCATCCGCACCTCGTAAAGGTTGTAGCGGATCATGCCAACCTGGAAATCTTCAGGCTTGATGCCATAAGGATTGTCGATCCTTGTCCACTCTGATTTGCGGTAGCCTACCGGATCAGAGATCTGCGCTAAAGTAGTAATCATCTGTATTTCCTTTGATAGATTGGTTTACAGAGTGAGAGCCGCTGGGTTTCTTGGTCGGAAGTGCAGCGGCTCTTTTTAATAAAAGTTTTGTATCTATCCTTTGATTGCTTCTTCTAGCTTCTTTACCCAGTCGTAGCGACCTTGTGCGATGCCTAGAAGATCATGTCTCTGGACTATGTTGGGGCAGTCTTTGGGGGCGCTGACCTTTCCTTTTGATATACTATATATTGTAGTACTACTATTAGTAATATACAAGCCTTTGTGGTATTACTATTGGTAATATTTACTAGAGAATTCATGAGTGATGCTTATCACTTTCTGTTGTACTCTATTTTGTTGTGTTACTAATAGTAGTTGTTACCTTGATAATGGCCGTGTTTATTAAGCTCAAAGAACTCAGAGAAGAACGGGGTATCTCCCAAAATCAGTTAGCTAGAGTTACTGGCATGTCCCCTCAAAACATTCAAAAAATTGAGCAGGGCAGATCTAAAGGTATTCAGTTCGATACCCTTGAGAAATTTTGCCAAGCACTCAATTGCGAGATTGAAGAGTTGCTGGTGAGAATTAACAATGGAGCTTAAGAACTACACCACCCAAACTCACGATGGAGATCTGCAACTATGACCACCAGCCAACCCGATAGACTCGATCGCATAGAACAAATGCTGGAAGGTCTCATCAGGATTCAAAGTACTCAGCAACACTCCATTGAAAGTGTTATTCAAGCTCAGCAAAACCAACAATCAGCTCTTGAGCGATTGATTGATGGACAACTGGGGTTGCAGGCTCAAATGGGGGTTTTGTCTGAAGCCATGTTGGATACACGCGAAGAAACTCGCCAACTCAAGCGGGCTGTTGACTACTTGCTATCGCGGGATGGAGAAACAGGTCAAAGGGGCAATTCAGATGCTTTATAAAGTGCTGCATTAATTATTAGAACCCACAAACAAGATGACTTCAAAGATACCCTCAGCCCGATCTCGGCGATCGAAGCTGAGGACGCACTCAATGATCCGAGATGGCGAGTTCACTCCCGCACCTCTGCCCATGTTGCCGCAGAATTGCGGCAACCTCAGAGCTAAGATCTCGCTCAAGGGCAACAAGTGTGCTGCCGCAGGATTCGCAGCCGACCGAAGGAGGATCTCGATCCTCCACAAACCTCAGGCCGCAGAGGATGCAGCCGACATATCTCGCTTTTGCAATCATTGTTTGTATTCCTTGAAAATCTTTTTTTGAATTGTCACTAGTTTTTAGCCTTAGTGGGCATCGCCTTATGGTCGCATCACCAGCTTCAGGTGGTTGCTAGCTGTTGGGGTGCGCGGTCTTTGGGCAGTTTCGCTCTCTGCTATTGATTGATTTATCTGTATGTCTATTACTATAGCACTAGTGCTATAGTGTGTCAATGCGATATCATTATAATGCAATAGTGTTATATTGATGTAGTATTGTATCCGTTTATAGAGCTACAGCCGTATGCTTGAAGGAGGTGATTGGATGTATCTGGTAATGGCAGAAAAGCACAGTATTCGCTGTCGATTGCAAGAATGGATAGAAGAATCGGGGGGCAATTACTCAACGGTCGCTGAAGCTGTCGGTGTAGATGTCGGTGCTATTCGCAGACTCGCTAAAAACCAATTCGATCGCGTTGATTGTGTTACCTGGCAAGCTATTTGTGACTACTTTAAAAAACCTATAGGTGAACTTTTCTTCCAAGAAGATGTAGATGTCGCTTAATCCTATTGAGTTTGCTAACTCTGAGATTGACTTAATAACAGAGTTATAACTATTTATTTCAGTGCTAAGAGTAAAAACAATCCGAGGATTACAGCTATGCTGACTCACTACCTTCAAGCTGCCATGCATCGCGCCACTTATAAAGTCTTGGAAGACGATGGCTCTTTCATTGGTGAGATTCCCGGACTGCAAGGTGTCTATGCGAATGCTGATACCCTCGAAGCTTGTCGTGATGAACTTCAGGAAGTCCTCGAAGGTTGGATACTCCTGGGGCTTCATCTACAACACCATATTCCGGTTTTGGATGGCATTGATTTGAACCCTCGCATTCAGCAAGAGGTTGCCTGATGTCTGCCTTCGGACCTATCAAACGCTCAGAGTTGATCCAACGGCTCAAGCGTCTGGGCTTTGATGGTCCCTATGCAGGGGGCAAGCATGAGTTCATGGTCAAAGATTCCCTCAAAATCAGGATCCCTAACCCTCATCGAGGGGATATCAGTAAAGGGTTGCTAGCTGAAATTCTGCGGCAAGCCAATATCACTAGAGAGGAATGGGAGAGGCTCTAATGTCTAAAGGGTTTGGCTTTACTCGTGAGATCCGATTAATTACCAAGGTCACTCAATCCCGTGACAGCAAGCAACTTCATAAATTAATGGAGCAATTAGCAGATCGCTACACAGGCTTGCAGATCGACGACTTTGTTCAAAAAGCTCTTGAACCCCTTCTTAATGAAGATAGTGTCTGGTTTTATCAAAATCTATTGGGTCCAGAACGGTACCGTGAGATGCAAGACCTCGCAGCGGAAGGCATGGCGGACTCAGCCGTGTGGGGAATCGACTTCAGCGATCAGTGAAGGGTGATGCCTATGTTGTGCCTGCCAACTGTAGCCGGATTGGAGTCTTGAACGCTCTGAGGGACAAGAATGTGTCTGGGGCAGATACGGCCAACTTAATTTGTGGCACCTGCATCTTGAGGGAAGCCTGCATCAATGCAGAGGGACCAGGATATGGCTATCTTAGCCAGCGCCGCGACACTTTAGGCTCACCCTTGCTCAGGGCACACCCTGATAGTTTGCCTGATCCAGAGGATTATTCTCTGGAGGATGCATTGCTGATCTGGGACGAGCCAGGACAGAACTTTCAGATTAAGCAGTCGATCGCCGTCTCCTACAACGACCTTCAGCAGACCATCGCACTTCCAACTCACAAACCTGCGGCCTTATCGTTGGTCAGCACCTTGCGCTCTGTCCCCCCAAATCTCAGCCACCAGCAGGGATTAAGTTGGTTGTCACAGATGGCAATCTTGGGCAGGTTCACACCCACGGCCAAGCCAGATCCCATCAGGAAGAGGACTAGCAGGGCCAGGATCTGAACGGAGTTGGCCAGCTCTGCTAGACCCCGGTTGATCTTGTTGATGGTGCGCTCATGCCCTTGGAGTTTCAGTTCTCTGGCTTGGATGACGTACACATCTTCTTGTGCGATCGTTCTCATTCTGTGAGCAATGTCTCGGTAGATGAGATCGTCGAGGCCGCTGGAAGTGCCACTTGATCCTTTTGATCTGCTAGCCGCTCGTTTAGCCTGGAGGTAAACGGCCCAGACTTTTTTTCTAGTTCATTTGGCTCCTCCAATACTGCGCGTTGGACACCCGCATGTTCAAAGATGTAGTTGAGCCTGTTCATATAGGCTCCCAAAACAGCCTTTTGCAGGTCTTCACCATATCCATCCAGTTGCTGTAGAACTTTCTGGCCGTCCTGGTCGGCTATGTGTTCAGCCTGTTCCAAGATGTTATCGGTGCCATCTGACTTTTGCACTGGCTTGGCATCAACAGGCACTACCTCAGCCTGGAGCTGTTGCCATGCCTCGGTGTAGGACTCAACACCGCTTTGATTCCGTTGTTGTATCACTTCTTGCAGTGTCTCGATCTCGGAGTCAGAGAATTCCTCCTTTGATTCCCCAAACCCGCAGATAGTACAAAGCTGGTTGAGGTTTTCTTTGCTGATTTCTAACGTTTTTAGGGTTTTGCTGAAACTTAAGTTACTCATAATTAATCAAACTCCAATTCGGGTTCATCATCGTCTGGGTCATAGTTTGCTGGGGCATAGTTAACAGATCCGTTTTCTTGCACTACCTGGCTAGAGAAAACATACCCGCTGTTTTGGCTGTCTTGGCATTGGTTAAGGGCTTCTCGATGCCACCCTCGAATCTCATCAAGTGAGCGGGCGATCGCATCCTGTACCTGCTGTTCAGATCGAGTGGTTGCTGCGACATGCAACGGCTCCAGCAGATCCACTAGCATCAGCCCAGCCTTTTCGCTGAACTTGCCGCCATAAAAAGCTCTGGCAGTATTCATCACTTCGGCTTCCCTCGAACCTATTAATGGTTGCCGCCGAATCCTGATATTCTCTCTTTGACGAGCATCTGACATAATCACTTGCCCCCCTGTGAAATTAGGGTCCACCCACGACCATTCAGCTCATTAATGCCTGGGGTCGGATCAACGGGTGTATTTTCTATCGCCGTTCTTGGACCAGAAGAACTATACCCACTGTTTTGGCATTGGTTGAGCGCCTGTCGGTGCAGATCTCGTATTTCATGAAGTGAACGCGCGATCGCATCTTGGACTTCCTGCTCAGTGCCCCCGTTCATGGCGACATACAACGGCTCAAATAAGTCTACTAATGCCAGATGAGCTTTGCTCGTGAGCTTAGACCCATAAAAGCTTTTGGCACTATCCATGATCTGCGCTTCCCTAGATCCAGGCAGGCATTGAAAACGGATCACAATATTCCTTGTTGAATTCTCGGTTGTCATAATCACTTATCTCCTTTAGTTGCCCAAGCGTGTCCAGTTACATGCAGATGCAACATCCAAACATCAAGTGCGCGATAGGCCCATTGGGTGTTAATCCCCTCAAACTCATCTGATAGCTGCTTAATCGCAGCGCTGAGCGGCTTGAATGCACTGCCAAATAGATCCTTGAATCGGCTTTTGTATAAAGGGGCATTCCCACCCACCAGATAAAATGCCTGGGCCTGCTTGATGCCGCGATCGCTGTTGATGCGCTGCTCAATGTCTCCCCAATTGGTCTTAAACCTTTCCCTCGTCTCCGTCAATTTCCGCTCTAAACGGTGGGGCTGGATCAGTGCGGCCAATTCCTTCCTGGCTTTGTCCTGCTGCTGGGGATTGTCCAGCAGTGCTAAAAACCGGAATACGGCCTTGGCTCCCTGCACATCATCAGTAAAGTGCATGATTTGATTGACGATAGAGGACATGCCCAACCCTTCAAAGGTCTTAGACTTGGGGTAGGCCAGCGGTTGGCCATCCTCCACGGCAATGAAGTTAGCATCTTTGTGGCCGAAGACCCCAACATATGCCGTGATATCCGGTGGGGGGATTGTGGCCACCCCCGCCCCTTCCATATACCCCTTGGCATCCACTGCCTCAAAATCAATATGGCGACCGTTGTAACCATATCCACCCAAAAGGCAGGAGAGCAGGTCACTCTCCAAGTCAGTGTATTCGCTCCATTCACTGATAGGCAGCATGAAGTTGATTTCTAGCTTCATGCGATCGGGTGTCAGCTCTGGGACATGATCCAGGGCTAACCCTACAAATGACAGCACCTTGGGAACCAGTAAGTTGGCCTTGCTCATGTTCGGGTCAGTCTTAGTCCCCGCATGGCCGGGTATCTCTCCTACAATGCGGAAGACCCACTGTTTGCCCTGCTTGAAGGTCACCCGTGATGTCTTGGGTGTCCCTTTACTTTTGTCGTTTTCGTAGTTACTTGCTCTCAAGAACCCGACATTAGGAGGTTGATGGATAAACCCCTCTCGTGTCCCGCCATCAAACTTGGCTAAGAAAAATCCACGGGTCGAGGATGACCCGGTATCAATATTCAAATGCAGTGTCGCAGCCTGAGAAAAATTCATCGCGGCTCTCCAAAAATTCAAAATCTTCTCACGCTAAAAACATACCCGCGTTTTTTTAAAAGTGTGGAGCCAGTCATAGCCAATTCTTGGTAATGAATAGCTAACAATAGACACCCATAGACAAAACGTGACATTTAATAGTTACTAATAGAAAAAACTAGACAATTAATGTAAATAAATGTCCTCACAAAACATGGTTTGTCTCAATTAAAAAAATCCTGGAAAAAATCGCTAAAATCTATACAGGTAGACTGTCTCAGCGGTTGACGAGAGCCGATCCTGGAAAGAAGTTTTAATATATGCACTACGCCCATGCTTTGGGCAATCTCGGAAAATGCGGAAAATCAAAAAATCGGGGTAATGTTGAAATAGTTGAAACAGTGAAAAAAGTTTTTCACAACCGCAAAACTTTTTAAACAAGGTCAAGGACAATGGCAAAACAATATATAACCAAATACACAGAAGTCTGTGATCGTTTTCCTGGTGGACAGGTTTCTTGCAGACTCGATAAACCGTATCAAGTGGAAGTCCCCCCCATCAAAACCATCATTCCAGGCGTTACGATTCCCGCTGGTCTTTCTACTCCCTTCGGATTCCTGCCTTGGGATGGGGTGATCATCCTCACGATTCTCTTCCTGCTTGGACCCACGCGCAGATTAATATTCTGGCCATTCCGAATCGCTTGGATTGTGGACAATCGAAGACGCTAATAAAAAATGTTTAGGCCAACGCTGATCAAAAAGGGTAATGCTGATATTGAAGAGTATTACACCGAAGACGAGGCACTCAAGAATAGTGAAGATGAGTACTACACTCCGGGCAAAGACCCGGTAGTGACTCCCTGCAAATGGTACGGCAAAGGCTCAGCGGTCTTAGGGCTGAAGGGGGTCATCAAACAAAAGGTCTTCAAAAAGCTATTCTATGGCTACCATCCAGACACTGAAAAACGACTACGAGCGGCACCCACTGTCGGCCAGGAACGCCTCGGAATTGATCTAACCTTCAGTCCCGGCAAAGAAGCCTCTATCTTGGCGCTGGTAGGAGGAGATCGCAGAATCATTGATCTGCACGAACAAGCGTTGCAGCATGTTTTTGATATCTTTCAAATTAGATATGCCCAGACCCGCGTCAGACAAGGGAAAGGAGAGCGCTTAACGGTCAACACTGATTGCCTGATTGGGGCTTTCATCAATCACGCAACCGCACGACCTGTGCTTGTTGATGGCAA
>JAAUOM010000047.1 GCA_012034865.1 Acaryochloris sp. CRU_2_0
AAGAGATTCGTGCGGCTGAGGATCCTGAGTTTGAGACGTTCTATACCAAGAACATCTTGTTGAATGAAGGTCTAAGGGCTTGGATGGCTCCTCAAGACCAAATCCATGAAAACTTCATCTTCCCTGAGGAGGTTCTACCACGTGGAAACGCCCTTTAATCCATCTGCGGTTGGTTATAGCCGCGCAACTACTGGTTACGGCTGGTGGGCTGGTAATGCTCGATTAACGGACTTATCCGGTCAGTTGACAGGGGCTCATATTGCTCATGCTGGCATGATCACCTTCTGGGCCGGTGCCATGACTCTGTTTGAAGTCTCCCACTTCATTCCTGAAAAGCCCATGTATGAGCAAGGCTCTATCCTACTTGCTCACTTGGCTGCTGAAGGCTTTGGTGTGGGGCCTGGTGGTGAGGTCATCAGTACCTATCCTTACTTTGTGATTGGTGCATTGCACTTGATTGCCTCTGCTGTGCTTGGCTTTGGTGGTCTCTATCACGTTTTCAGAGGGCCTGCTAAGTTTGAGGATTACTCTGATTGGTGGGGATATGACTGGGAAGATAAAGAGAAGATGATGAAAATTCTCGGCATCCACTTAATCTTTTTGGGATTGGGTGCTCTTCTATTTGCAGCTAAAGCCATGTTCTTTGGGGGGCTTTACGATCCCTGGGCTCCTGGCGGCGGTGCAGTCCGCTTGATTACCAACCCAACTTGGAACCTAGGAACTTTCTTGGGTTACATCACTCGCTCTCCTTGGGGAGAGGGGGGTTGGATTGTTAGCGTTAACAACTTAGAAGATGTGGTAGGTGGTCACCTACTGGTGGGTGTTCACTATATTTTCGGTGGTATTTTCCACATCCTGGTCAAGCCTTGGGGTTGGGTTCGTCGAGCCTATGTTTGGTCTGGTGAAGCCTATTTGTCTTATAGCATTGGTGCCCTTTATATGTGTGGCATGATTGCTGTTGGCTATATTTGGTTTAATAACACAGTTTATCCCAGTGAATTCTACGGTCCTACGGCTGCTGAGGCCTCTCAAGCTCAAGCAATGACCTTCTTAATCCGTGACCAGCGTTTGGGGGCTAACATTGCTTCGGCTCAAGGTCCTACTGGTTTGGGTAAATACTTAATGCGCTCACCGTCTGGTGAGATCATCTTTGGGGGTGAAACTATGCGGTTCTGGGATTTCCGAGGGCCTTGGCTAGAACCCCTGCGTGGACCTAACGGTCTCGATCTCAATAAGCTTAGAAATGATATTCAGCCTTGGCAAGCTCGTCGTGCTGCTGAGTATATGACCCATGCACCTCTGGGTGCTCTCAACTCAGTAGGTGGGGTGGCTACCGAAATTAACGCGGTGAACTATGTCTCTCCTCGCTCCTGGATTGCCTGTTCTCATTTCTGTTTAGCCTTTTTCTTCTTTGTCGGTCATATTTGGCATTCTGGTCGTGCCCGTGCTGCTGCGGCTGGCTTTGAAAAAGGAATTGAGCGGAAGACTGAGTATACCTTGACGCTGCCTGATATTGATGCAACGGCTCCTGAATAGGGCTTAAGTTGCTGATTTTCTTAAATCAGCTCCTGCTTTGATAAAGCGTCAATAAAGCCCCTACAGTTTGAGGTAGGGGCTTTATTTATTAAATGTCTTTGGGGTTTTTCTGATAGGGATTTGACCCCTGATCAACATCTAGAGAGGGTTCCGATTTAAAATAAGCATAGGAAACCTGTTATGAGGTACTGATACTAATGCGCGACTCTGACCTCACTGATTTACTCCGATGGACGGTAACCGCAGAGGCTAAACTTAAAAACATTCCTTTTTTTGCGCGATCGCAAGCCCGACAAAAAATTGAAGCCTTAGCTCGGCAAGCAAAGTTAGACGTGGTAACTGTAGAGTTAGTAGAGCAAGCTCGTTTAGAGTTTGGCCAGTAGAGAACATCCCTGTTGTGATTCGATTGAACCTTACTTTTTTAAACCATGCTTAAAACAATATTGGGCGACCCCAACAAGCGAAAGCTCAAGAAATACCAGCCGGACGTGGTGGAAATTAACCTCCTAGAAGAGGAAATTGAGGTTCTTTCTGATCAGGAATTGCAAGCCAAAACAGGAGAGTTTAAAGAACGCCTGCAAAATGGCGAAGCCTTAGATGACTTGCTACCAGAGACCTTTGCTGTGGTGCGAGAAGCCTCGAAACGCGTGTTGGGGATGCGCCATTTTGATGTGCAACTCTTAGGTGGCATGATCTTGCATGATGGCCAAATTGCCGAAATGAAGACTGGTGAAGGCAAAACCCTAGTCTCAACCTTGCCCGCATACTTAAATGCATTGACGGGTAAAGGGGTTCATATTATTACCGTCAACGACTATCTAGCCCGTCGAGATGCAGAATGGATGGGACAGGTTCATCGGTTCTTAGGGTTAAGTGTGGGGCTAATCCAACAATCGATGTCTCCCCCAGAGCGTCAGAAGAATTATGCCTGTGATCTGACCTATGGCACCAATAGCGAAATTGGTTTTGACTATCTACGCGACAATATGGCGACCTCCATGGCGGAAGTGGTGCAACGCTCCCTCAACTATTGCATCATTGATGAGGTGGACTCCGTTCTCATTGATGAAGCCCGTACCCCATTGATTATTTCTGGACAAGTAGAACGGCCCACCGAAAAATACCTAGAGGCCTCTCGCATTGCTCACGAATTAGAGCCAGAAAAACACTACGAAGTCGATGAAAAAGCCCGTAATGTGATTTTGACGGATGAAGGATTTGTCGAAGCTGAACAAAAGCTAGGCGTTAGTGATCTCTTTGATCCAGAAGATCCTTGGGCGCACTATATTTTTAATGCCATTAAGGCCAAAGAACTCTTTATCAACGATGTCAATTACATTGTTCGCAATGATGAAATTGTCATTGTAGATGAGTTTACGGGTCGGGTGATGCCGGGGCGGCGCTGGAGTGATGGTCTCCACCAAGCCATTGAAGCTAAGGAAAAAGTCGAAATCCAAAATGAAACCCAAACCTTGGCTACAATCACATACCAAAATTTATTTTTGTTGTACAACAAGCTCGCGGGGATGACGGGCACTGCCAAAACGGAAGAAGCTGAATTTGAAAAAATCTACAAGTTAGAAGTCACCGTAGTACCTACCAACCGCCAAAATAGCCGTCAAGACATTTCCGATGTGGTTTACAAAAGTGAAGAAGCGAAATGGTTGGCGGTGGCCAATGAGTGTGCAGAGATGTATGAAATTGGTCGTCCGATTTTGGTGGGAACCACCAGTGTGGAAAAGTCCGAGGTGCTTTCCAGACTTTTATTGGAGCGAAAAATTCCCCACAATCTTTTAAATGCAAAGCCAGAGAATGTGGAGAGGGAGTCTGAGATTGTCGCCCAAGCAGGGCGCGAGGGGCGAGTCACCATTGCCACCAATATGGCCGGACGGGGTACAGACATCATCCTGGGGGGCAATGCTGAATATATGGCTCGCCTGAAGGTTCGGGAATATTTGATGCCTCGAATTGTCCGACCTGAAGAAGACAATCCCTTGGCCATGATGCAAATTAAGTTGCCTGAGGCTCAAGGTGCTCAAGGTTTTGGGGAAAACGCTCAACAAAAAGGAATCGTTCGCAAAACCTGGAAAGTGGCTCCAGAAATTTTTCCGACGACCCTCTCGCAAACAACAGAGGCACTGTTGAAAGCATCGGTGAATGTGGCGATCAAACAATATGGGGAGCAGAGTCTCAGCGAATTAGAAACAGAAGATTTGATTGCTGTTGCCTCTGAAAAAGCGCCGACGGCGGATCCGGTCATTCAGAAATTGCGGGAAGCTTACAACCAAATTCGCGAAGAATATGAAGTCTTTACGACTGAAGAACATAACAAAGTCGTAGAACGGGGTGGCCTTCATGTTATTGGGACTGAACGGCATGATTCTCGTCGGATTGACAATCAATTACGCGGTCGGGCAGCTCGGCAAGGTGACCCTGGATCCACTCGGTTTTTCCTGAGTTTGCAGGATAATCTCCTGCGTATTTTTGGTGGCGATCGCGTCGCGGGTTTGATGAATGCCTTTCGCGTGGAAGAAGACATGCCGATTGAATCTCGGATTCTCACCAGTAGCCTAGAAAATGCCCAAAAAAAGGTAGAAACCTACTATTACGACATTCGTAAGCAAGTCTTTGAATATGACGAGGTGATGAACAACCAGCGGCGCGCCATCTATGCCGAGCGGCGACGGGTCTTAGAAGGCGAAGACCTGAAGGAGCGGGTGATTGAGTATGCTGAGCAAACCATGGATGATATTGTCGAAGCTTATGTCAATCCTGAATTGCCCCCAGAAGAATGGAATCTAGAACAATTGGTGGACAAGACCAAGGAATTTGTCTATCTGCTCGAAGATTTAGAGGCCAGTCAGATTGCTGATCTGTCCATGCCGGAGATGAAGATGTTCCTGCGCGAGCAGGTTCGCATCGCCTACGACCAGAAAGAGGCGGAGGTGAACGAGATGGAGCCGACCTTAATGCGTCAAGCGGAGCGATTTTTTATCCTGCAACAGATTGATATGCTTTGGCGTGAACATCTCCAACAAATGGATGCCCTGCGCGAGGCAGTCGGTTTGCGGGGGTATGGTCAACAAGATCCCCTTATTGAATATAAAAGCGAAGGCTATGAAGTCTTTTTGGAGATGATGACGGCGATCCGTCGCAACGTGGTTTATTCCCTCTTTCAATTTAGACCGCAAAGACAATCCACACCAGAAGACGGTGAGGGGGTAATTGAGGCTGATTTCACGGAAGCTTAATGAATTAGGGTTCACCCTTTAGCTTTAGCGGTAACGTCAGACGACTGAGAATCCGGTCATCTTCTAAGCGGGCTAACTCCAAGCGTCCACCCAGTCGCTCTACTAACGTTTGGCAAATCCTTAAATGACGCCCTGTTCCTTGTTCTAGGAGACTAGGAACCAGCAAATCTCGTGTTTGAATCTGCTGGAAATCTTGTAGCAATCGGGGGTCTAATTCGCCTTGATCGGTGATCGATAGCTCGATCCAATCGGCATTGATTAATCGGCACCACAGATCTAGGCGATCGCCCGCTTTGGAACGCTGACAAGCAAAGAGCAGCAGTTCGTAGAGAACCAGTTCTAACTTTTCACTCGTGCTCGTCAGAGTAGTGTTTGGGGTAAGGTTATGAATCTGGGTCCATAATTGTTTGGACTGAATGAACGGTTCGATGCGCTCCATGACGCGTCTGAAGATACTGGCTAATGGAATAGAGTTTGGCTTGAGCTGCAGTTTCCAATCTTCGCTGTGCAGAAGGGTATGCAGGGATTGCACCGTCTTTTCCAAGGATTGTGCAACCTTGGGCAGGTTTGCGATTTGTGGTTGTCTGGATGCCCCTTCAGTATTTTTTGTGGATTTTAGGGATTTCAGGACAGCACAGGTGGTTTGTAACTGTCTGAGTTCTGACTCTAGGGATCGCTGTTTATACCAGTTCAGGCATTCCAAGCTGCTGTGCTTACGGAGAAGAACCTGAGTTTCTCGGAGGGTGCGATAGCGACTTGCCAGGGTTTGAATAAAGGTCTGCAAAAGGTTGATTTCGAAGCTGCTGTAAATTTGATTCACCCTTGTACCCAGGATCACTGCCCCCAAGGGGGTGGGGGACTCTCCTGAACGCAAGCCCAGGAGCATCACTTGTCCCAATCCGGGGCTATTCAACCACAGGCGAGTTGCAGGGGTTAAGTCCGCCGCTGCAACTTCGATAACGGTCTTTAAGGGATTCCCTCTAGGGTCAGGGAGAGCCAATAAGGATCGGAATAATGAATCTTCGTGAAGTGGAATTGGCGTGCTATCGGTGAGGTCGAATTCGGGTGGAGTGGATTGATAAGCAACGATTTGTCCTTGATCTTGTCCTGGAGTCCAAACAATACCAGCAACGAGGGGTGCTGCTGAGAGTTCAGTGATAGTTTCTATGCCAGTAGTAATAAGTTGAGTGGGATCATTAATTTTGAGAAGACTCTGCACTCCTTTTTGCGCTTGTATACACAAGCGCAGTTGATGTTGCTGAATTAAGTAATCGTGCTGTTTTTGCTCAAAGGTTCCCAACGTTTGGGCAAATTGTTGCAGAAGTTCAATTTCACTTGGTTTCCAGGTTCTGGTTCGTTGGTTCCCTAGCAAAAGGATGGGGTGGGGTTTGCTACTGTCAGCGGCGGTTCGGCAGACCAAAATGGAGCGGACGCCCTGCTGAAGTAATGTCTCTCGCCAAGTCAGAAATCTTAAGTCTTCTTCTAGGTTAGGAATGGCGATCGCCCCAATATTGCGCTCTAACATGCGGGCATCCACATCACTCAACAACTGTAAAGACGCCAGTAAGGGTCGCAATTTTGGACTGTGATACTGGTACTCAACCCGAAACTCACCACTGCGATCATCCTGCTGCAAAAGTACCAGTCGTTGAATTTGCAGGTGCCGACACAGATGTTCACTCACCTTGTGCAGTGTTTTCGACCAATCTTTAGATTCCACCATCAATTGAGTAAACTGTCCCATTAACGTGTCTGTCTGGGCGGAAACCTGTACAGAACTGTCCTCTGCCAATGAAACCGACAAACCAATCAATTGGGCTGCTGCTTGGATATAAGCTTTCTCCTGCGCCTGCCAAACACGAGGTTCTGCCCCCGCCACCGATAAAAAACCCAGAAGTTGCTGCTCACAAATAATAGGCGCACACAGCAAGGATCTAGATTTAGTTTGTTGCATCAGACGCAACGGCACTCTGGAATTAACGGTTCCTTGAGATTCACTGATGGCAACTATCTGACCCGCCTCTAAGGATTGACACAAGGGTTCAATTGCAGCCAATGGCACTTGCACTTTTACTGGACGAATCCGACCCAATCGACTGCCCTGACCGGGCTGGTAGCTAGAGCGCAAACTACAACTCTTTTGCTCAAGATCGAACCAATACAAACCTGTAAAGGTGGGATTAATCACCTGTTGGGTCGATCTTAAGATCACTTGTAAACGCTCCTCCCCATTGGTGAGGGCATGAATCTCAGTGATCATTGTCAATAACGGTGGGGGTGGAGGAGCGTCTGGAGGAGGTTTGGGGGTATGGAGGTGATGAAGGGCTGAACCGAGCGATCGCGTCAAAATGGCCAACTGACTACTTTCTTCAAGGCGGGGATTTCCTCCCCAGTGGGAAGATCCTAGTAACAATACCCCCAAAGAGTCTTGACGATATTGAATAGGATAGATCAAAGCCCCTTGAATTTGAAAACGCTTTGCCAGGGTTTGCCATTTCCCAGCTCGATTCTCTTCCTGTAAGTTCATCACTTCTGTGGGTTGCCCCGTTAGCAACACCTGATCAAACAGATCTCCTGGAAGAACAGAGTACCGCTGTTTAAAGGTCTGTGCATCTGATTTGGGCACCCCTCCCCCCAAACCCAGCAACTCAGATTGACCCGGATCATAGACAGCCAACCACAGCAGTGGGTAATCAAATTCTGCACGCAGGAACTCTAATGCACAATTCACTAAAGCGTCAACCTGCTCTTGAGCAAACAATTGCTCCATTAGGTTCTGAATGGCTACAAGTTGTGCTTGATTTGAACGTCCTGCTCGTTGAATCATATTCGTGTCTTTTCAGAGGGCTGCAAGAACGTTAACACGACTTGATTGTCAACGTCTGATGCACAGTTATTTTGTGCTTACCATTGTTTAGTGTTGCCTCTTACCTGGGTAACTCTAACAATTACAGCAAATTTCTTCATAGGAGACGATTCAGATTAGCGTTTGTGGAGCATACTCAATCAGCATGGCTTTCCTGTTGTTGCTTGAATCAAACAAATTGATGTTGTACTCTGGCCAATTGCTGTTCAGGTGGTTTATCCATTTGCTTCAAGTTGGTTGTCTGTTGAGGATAGGTTTTGATGATGGGCGATAAACGCGGATAAAGCTGTGGGTAGGGTAGGGAAAATATGTTCTGGCTGAATCTGCTGCAAAAAGGCTGTTCCCTTGAGTTGGCTATAGAGATCTTGTTTCATTCTGGCTAGGGCAAAGATAATTCCCTGGCTGGAGAGTTCCTGGCGGAGTTCTTCTAGCATATCGACGGCAGTGATATCAATATCAATAATGGCTTCGGTATTGAGAACAAACCACTTTACAGGTGTGGTTTCATTAGCGATCGCACCCAAAACTCGCTGCTTAAAATTCTCGGCATTGGCAAAGCATAGGGGTGCATCATAGCGATAGATGATCAGCCCTGGCCAAGTAGTTGTTCCTGGCCAATCCTTAATATCGTGGAGTCCAGCCATGCCTGGGACTTGACCCAAAACCGCAGCATGGGGACGAGCAATCCGCGCAAACAGATCAATCACGGATAACCCCACCGCTACGGCAACCCCAACCAAGATATCGGTGGCCAGCACCCCCAAAGTCGTGATTACCGCTAACCCCCACTCAGTTTTTCTAAACCGCCAAAGTCGTTGGAATTCCGAAAGTTCAATCAGGCGGGTGGCCGCAAAAATGACAATAGCGCCCAAGGCTGCTGTTGGAAACAGGGCTAAGACAGGTCGCAAAAACATCAGAACAATTACCACTACGCCAAAGGCTACTAAGGAAAAAACCTGCGTTTTACTGCCCAAAGCATCGCCAATAACTGTGCGGCTGGCGCTACTACTAATGGGGAAGCCCTGCATCAGCCCTGTGCCCAGATTAGCAACCCCTAAGGCCAACAGCTCTTGATTGCCATCAATCGCGTAGTGATGGCGAGTCGCAAAGGAACGCGCTGTCAGCGCATTGTCGGAATACCCTACCACAGCAATTCCCACGGCTGCGGCTAACAACGTGGAAATACTTTGGAGAGGAAGAGGGGGGATTCTCGCTGGGGGTAAGCCAGCTGGGATGGTGCCCACCACTTTAACCCCTTGCTGATCTAGATGCAGGAAGGCCACCGCAGCAGTGGCGAGGAGGACGGCAATTAAAGGCCCCGGTAGCTTCGGGAAGCGCGATCGCATCCCCAAGAGAAAACACAACACCATTCCAGCTAGCAGTAGTGTCGGCAGGTGAATTTGGTTAAAGTTGAGGACACATGCTTTGACTTGTCCCCAGAGGCCATCTGCCTGGATGGGAATCCCACTCACCTTGCTCAGTTGCCCTAGGATCATAATCAGCGCAACTCCGGCCATATACCCCACTAAAATGGGCTTAGACAGTAAATCTGCTAGAAATCCCAACCGCGCTATATAGGCAATCAGATAGACTATCCCCACCAACAGAGCCAAGAGTGCTGCTAAGCTGGCATAGCTACTTTCCCCTGACTGGGCCAAAGACGTGATGGCAGCAGCAGTCATCACTGCTGTTGTCGATTCTGGTCCTACAGATAACTGTCGAGAAGAACCCAAAAAGGCATAGATTAACATGGGCGGTAAAATAGCCCATAGCCCTGCCACTGGTTGTACTCCAGCTAGCTCACCATAGGCCATGCACTGCGGAATCAAATAGGCAGCCACCGTGATCCCAGCCACCCCATCCCGCCGCCACCAAGCCGCTTGATAATGAGTTAAATGCTGCCAACCGGGGAACAAAGCCTTCAATCCCTTCTCAGACTTAACCGTTATTGCCACAGAACACCTCTATGTTGGGTCTGAATCTGATATTATCTGGATTTGTTCAGCCGCAGTACCAGAAAAGCTAATCTGGGTTGATCAGAGCAGGCTTATACACAGCTTCAATCCAATGATCGGCATTGATAGTAATCACTAAATCAGCCCCGTTCTCATCGGTGACTAAGGGGTTGACAAATAACTCTGGATGCAGAGCCTGCCAAAAGTAATCCACAAATTGGTCGATTTCTGTATCACTCATGCCCGTGTGGCCAGTGGCGATCGCTTTATGTTCTGCTTCTTGCCGCCACTGTTTACTCAGACGATAATCCGTGAGATTCAAAACCAGCAAGCGATCCAAACGATCCCACAGGGGCAAGTAGTCTTGGAGTCGTCGATTCATGTCTACCGCAAACTCACGGTCGGCTGCGGTATAAATCGGTACAGGAGCCTGGGCAAATTGCCCCGGATCAATGGGTTGAGCACCCACAAACCACCCTTCAAACAGGAGAATATCAGCGCTAGGGACAGACTCAAATCCACTGCGATCGCCTTGCCCGCCAAAGGCCGATTTATCAAACCGAGGCACCTGGATGGTGGTAGTAGAATCCCCAGCCCGAAACTGATCGAGAACTTGTAACCCTAAAAAGACATCATGGGTACCAGGAGGTCCCCGCCATTTTAAACGCGGATCTTGAGCATATAACTTTTGCCGTTCAGCATAGGTTTTGTAGAGATCATCGAGGGAGAGACTACAGCAGGAATAACCCAGTTGTGCCAAAATCAGTTGTAAAACTCTTGTCAGGGTTGTCTTTCCTGCCCCTTGCATCCCTAAAATGCCCTGGATAAAGGGTCGATCCTGCTGCGCTCTAGCCTGGGCGAGCTGTAAAGCCAAGGGCATCCATACCTGCCATAGAGTCTGTAGACAAGATGTAGGGATTTGGCACTCTTCTTGCCAAAAGCGCTGAATTTGAGGATAAATCTGACTCAAGAGCTGAGCTTGCTCTTGAATAACTACATTAATCGTTTCTGGTGTCCAATTAAAGGCCGCTGCCCAGCAGCGATCACGTAACATCCCTTGACTTAGCTCAGTCTGCTGGGAGGCTGTCAAGGTTTTGCCTTGAGCAAGATTCTCTAAAACATCCATTTCACCAAGAATCAGAGCTTAGCACTGGCGCAACTCCACATTCACAGGCTCAATTCTCCAGATCTCTCGACAATAATCCTCAATGGCGCGGTCTGAAGAGAATTTACCCATCCGCGCCGCATTCAAAATCGACATGCGGGTCCATTTCTCCTGATCCTGATAGGCTACACTCACCCGATCTTGGCAGTCTATATAGGCTGCATAGTCTGCCAACAGAAAATATTGGTCTTGATGCAACAGCGAATCAATCAACGGTTGAAACAGCTCTGCATCCCCATGGGAAAAGAAACCTGAGGCAATGCGATCGATCGCTAACTTCAGTTCAGGATCGGCATGATAATAGTCTTGGGGAGAATAACCATGGACGCGTTTGTGATACACCTCTTCTGTGGTTAAACCAAACAGGAAGAAGTTTTCTGCCCCTACTTCTTCGCGTATTTCCACATTGGCTCCATCTAAGGTGCCAATCGTCAGCGCCCCATTCAGGGCAAACTTCATATTGCCCGTTCCCGAAGCTTCCTTGCCTGCCGTGGAAATTTGCTCTGACAAGTCTGCGGCTGGATAAATTCGCTGAGCCAACTTGACGTTGTAGTCTTTCAAAAAGACAACCTTCAGACGCCCCCGAACATCGGGATCTCGATTAACCACATTGCCCACTGAATTAATTAGCTTAATAATCAATTTGGCTATGAAATAGCCAGGAGCTGCTTTACCGCCAAAGATAAAGGTGCGGGGGGTGATGTCAATATTAGGGTTGGCCTTAATCCGGTTATAGAGGGTGACAATATGTAACAAGTTGAGATGCTGGCGTTTATATTCATGGAATCGCTTGGCCTGGATATCAAATAGCGAATCTGGATCAACGGTAATGTTGTTATGGGTTTGGATATAGGTTGCTAACTCCGTTTTGCTATGCTGCTTAATCCGTCGCCATTCCAACTGAAATCCTGGATCTTCTACAAAGGCTTCCAGTTGTTGCAGTTCATCTAGCTTTTTAATCCAGCGATCGCCAATCTTACTCGTAATCAGTCTGCTCAATTGGGGATTACTCAGCACCATAAAGCGGCGGGGGGTAACCCCATTGGTTTTATTGGTGAACTTATGGGGATACATCTCATAGAAATCTCGAAGCACATCCTTTTGCAACAATTCTGTATGCAGGGCGGCAACCCCATTGATGGCATGACTGCCCACACAGGCCAAGTGTGCCATCCGCACATACCGTTCACCTGTTTCATCAATCAAGGACATGCGGATCATGCGCGCTTCATCATCCGGGAACTTAATTCGGATTTCATCTAGAAATCGCTGATTGATTTCATAAATCAACTCCAAATGGCGAGGGAGCAAGGTGCCAAACAACTCAATAGGCCAGCGTTCTAGAGCCTCTGGCAAGAGGGTATGGTTTGTATAGGCAAAGGTCTGTTGGGTGATGGACCAAGCCTGATCCCAATTCATATGATGCTCATCCACCAACAGGCGCATCAACTCTACAACGGAAATAGCAGGATGGGTATCATTCAACTGCACTGCAAACTTTTTGTGAAAGTTCTCCAATTGCAGATGCTGGCCAAACAGGATCCGAATCATATCCTGCAATGAACAGGAGACAAAAAAGAACTGCTGGGTCAGGCGTAGTTTCTTCCCTTGGGAAGAATCATCATTGGGATAGAGAACCTTAGAAATATTTTCTGAGATCATTTTTTCGTAGACAGCCCCCAAATAATCCCCAGAATTAAAGGCTTTAAAGTCAAAGGATTCCGGTGCTTCTGCTGTCCATAGGCGCAGGGTAGTGGCTGTATTCGTTTGGTAGCCTAAGATGGGGGTATCATAGGGAATCCCTTTTACCACTTGATCGGGAACCCATCGACAGCGAAACTGCCCCTGATCATCTTTGTAAGGTTCGGTGTGCCCTCCCAACTTAATGGCCACAGACCACTCAGGCCGAGCAATTTCCCAAGGGTTACCCGCACTTAACCATTTGTCAGTGCGCTCCACTTGCCAACCATCCCGAATATCTTGATCAAAAATACCAAATTCATACCGAATCCCATACCCCAAAGAGGGAATGTCTAAGGTGGCTAAAGAATCTAAATAGCAAGCCGCTAGACGGCCTAAACCGCCATTGCCTAAACCAGGTTCTTCTTCTTGCCCTTGCAATTCATCTAAATTGAGTCCTAACTCAGCCATTCCCTGTTCAACTTGATCGTAGATACCCAAATTAATCAGGTTGTTGCCTAAGTGGGGGCCCATCAGAAACTCAGCAGAAAAATAAGCAACGGTACGAGAGCCTAGCTCAGTATAAGTTGCAGCCGTATTGATCCACCGCTGCAAGAGTCTGTCCCTAACGGTGTAGGCCAAAGCCATATAGTAATCATATTGAGTGGCTAAGGCCGGGAATTTGCCTTGCACATAAAAAAGATTGTTGAGGAAAGCCCCTTTTAGGGTTTCACTGTCCATGCCAGTGCGATTACTTAACTCGCAGCGATCTTGGAGGTCGATCGCATGGAGCAAGAGTTCGCTAGAAGAACTTTGAACTTGGGTGGAAGGATTGCTGGTCATGGGCGTTAATTCTGAGAGTACCAGAGGTAAAAGGTCAGCCTCAATCACACTGGACGAGACCTATGTTCAGATTATTATCACTCAATCGTAAGCATGTTTGTGCTGGGCAGCACTAGAACAACCCTCTAAGCACCATAATTTAGGATTTGCTTTAGATTAGCAATCCAGGTTTTCACAATCTCATTGACTTGCTCAGGAGCCTCATCTTGAGGACAATGGCCTACCCCCTCTAGAACAATAAAGTCTTGAACCACTGGGAACTGAGTAAAAGCGCGGGCTAACTCTACAGGCTCCCAGGGATCATCGCCTCCCCAGATACATAAAACCGGACAAGTCACTAAAGCCAATAAATCTTCGGGTAATGGCCCTTGAGAATAGTTAATAAAGGCCAAAAACACATCGGCAGCACCTTTATCTAGAGCAGGATCGATGAGCATGTTCACTAATTCATCGGTGACGGCTTCAGGATTGTTATAGGCTTGCTGCAAAATTTGACGAACGGCTTTGGGTTGGGCCAAACGGCGGAAAAAGAAATAACCAATGGGTCGAACGGACAGAACCTTTTGAAAAATAGGTGCTGACAACTGGCGATACCAAGGTAGGCTGGCTCGTTTGCGCGTGTGCAATAACCGCAAGGAGCAATTGAGCATAACGACACTGGTGATCCCTTTAGGATTTAGAACAGCGGCTTGCAGGGCGACAATACAACCAATGGAGTTCCCGATCAAGCAAGCGGCTTCACCAATCACGTTTTGGCAGAAATCAACGATTTGTTGACCCCAGGTCTCAAATTCGTAGGGGACACTCTGACCCGCTTGTAAGGATCCTGGCTTAGGCTTAGCAGATCGACCAAAGCCAATTAAATCGAGGGCATACACGCGATGATCCTGGGCCAATTCGGCAATATTCTTCCGCCAGTGGCCACTGGATGCCCCAAACCCATGAATAAGGACAACCGCTGGTCCAGCAGTTCCTGCAACTTGGTAATAAATGGGGAACCCCTGCCATTGCCAAATATGGGTCTGTGGTTGATTGAGAACACAGATAGACATAATGGGTAAACAATACTCTTCAGAGGCTGTTTGAGTAGAACAATAGCGATGATCTCTGCCCCTTGTTCTTGCTGAAGCAGGAGATGCATAAACACATAATTACTCATTTGCAGCTTCAGTTCGACGTTCAGCAATGAGTTCTCCATGTTGCCCTTGGCAAGATTTATTCTGCCCTAACCCACATGGGTGACGATGTTGGAGCAGGAAGCGATCGCTGCTGAAGGATTAATCTAGATTATTCTCAGGATGAGGATTAGGAATCTGCTCGGCTTCAGGGCAATCATCAGACACCATGGGTTCAACATTATGTTTCGGGACTGCGGCAAGGCGCAAGGTTACGGCTCCGATGCTTTCTATGCGAACCAGCTCTTCCCAGGAACAAATTTCATCTTCTTCTTCTGTTTCATAGCGAATTGTCACAAAATTGCCTTCTAAGGCAGTGATGCGGGCTCTGTCTAGCCATCTTTGTTGATCCCGCAAATAAATCCAGACTTCTTGAGCGTCATTGTAGAGTTGGTAGAGCTTACGATCTAACATGGTGAGCCTCTGTAAAATAACGTTCAAAACGATGGACTAAAAGGATGTTGCAAGGATGGAGGTTGCAACAGGGGAGGATGTTGCATTGGGATTGATCTATCAGTTCCTCTCCTGAGTATTGTTTTACTTTTCAATCCAGTTTAATCTATTAACCTGGATTACGCCTGAGTAGATCCTCAGACAATAGACTAGCGATGGTGTCCGTTCACGAGGTGGCTTCTCTAGAGCACCGGCCTATGTCCTACGGACATCAATCAACGGCCATCGCTCCGCCTTTGCAGGTCTACTAACCTGTCGTTAAATTGACATGAGTGTAGCAGCAATCCTGGTGATTAAGTAGCCCCATGTCCCTTAAAGCAGTTTTATTCGATTTCAATGGTGTGATCTTAGATGATGAGCGGATTCATCAACAAATCGTTGCGGAAATGATCGCCCAAGAAGATCTGCATCTGTCCCTAGAAGAATTTCAGCATCACTGTTTAGGTCGCAGTGATCGCGCTTGTTTTCAGGATATCTTTGCTAGCCAAGGCCAACCCCTGAATGCCTTTCAGCTTCGTCGCTTGTTGACGCTCAAAGCCAAAGCCTATCAGCAATATCTGGGGGCGCTAGAAACGCTGCCCCTCTTTGCCGATGTGCAGGAACTAGTGGAAGAATTGCTGAGGGCACAGCTTAAACTGGCGATTGTCAGTGGGGCTCGACGCGCAGAAGTTCAAATGGTGCTGCAACGCACTGGACTCGATCGAGCCTTTAGCGTCACGGTCACCTCAGAGGATGTCAAAAAGAGTAAGCCCGATCCAGGAGGCTATGAACTAGCCATCAAACGTCTTAATCGCCAGTTTGCCAGCTTGAATCTTTTTGCTGATGAGTGCTTGGCGATTGAAGACAGTTTTGCCGGAATTCAAGCGGCCAAACAGGCTCAAATCTCTGTGGTAGGGGTTGCCCATACCTTTCCCTTTCACATGCTGCAACGGCAGGCCAACTGGTGTGTGGATTACCTTCACCAAATTGAGCTAGATCGGATTCAGGCGATGTTTAATCCCTAGCGGCTGGTGCCGATCGCTGCGGCGGTTGGCCCAGGGTCGTGATGTACAGAACGGCCTCCTCAGCGGGGATACCCAAGACTTCATTTACCTGATCGTCAAAAAAGCCACCAATCCCACTTACCCCTAAATTTAAGTGAATCGCTGCTAAATTCAGGCGTTGACCCAAGTGACCTGCATCCATATGCAAGTACCGATAGGCGCGATCGCCATAGCGCGCGATCGCCTGCTGCAAATCTGCCGTATGGAAGAGAATAACTGCCGCATCCCGCCCTAGATCCTGGCTCAAACAAAGATAATGCAGCTCCCGCCGGAAGTTCTTGAAGCGGATTTGACGCAGCTCTTGGGCTTGCACTGCATAGTAATAGCAGCCTGTTTCCAAGTCTGTGACATCGAGAACCGCAATAAAGGTTTGAATCAGATCCAAATCAAAGAAATCAGGATTGCCATCAAGACCTTGTTGGCGATACTGCTGCGGACAATAGGTAAAGCTAAGGAGATAACTCAAGTCTGCCAAGCTCAGCGGAGCCCCCGTAAATTGACGGGTAGAGCGCCGTTTGAGGATCGTTTCTTTCAGATGGATTAAATGTTCTCCCCAAGGAATGGGCGTGTTGGTGAGGGGCACTTTCAGGCCAAAGGGAAAGTTATATTTGTCTTCCTTCAGGAAAGCGGGTATTTTGCTGCTATAAGTGATCTCCTCAGTTTCAATGCTGGTCGCAGTATGGGTGTATAACAACAGCGCCCCATCAGCAAGGGGTGGATAGTCCTCTAGGGTGGGTGACGGTAACAGGGTGGGGGTCGGCGGTAAATTTTGCTCTACATCTAGCAAATCGGCCAAGGCCACCATCGCTATCACGGCCTCTTGATCGGATTCTAGATAAAGCAATTGATTGCATTGGTGATCCACAAAGCCCCCTATCAAGTGAGCCTTGAAATCACACATTGAAGCCGCTAGCTCAATATTGCCCAGTAAATGGCCAGTATCTAAGCAGATACGGCGATAGGCGCGATCCTCGTAGCGCCAAGCCGATCGCTGAAATACCACACTCACCACTAGAGCCAACTGGGTTGTAGCTAAAGCAGGATGCCAGAGACAGGCCGCTTCTAGGGCAGACCAAACATGACTATTCCAAAAATGGATTAAAGAATGGGTTCTAACTTGATAGTTATACAACCCTGCGGGTAAAAAGGTACCGCTGCCAGCAATTACATAGAGTTCCGCTGGGTACAGGCCGCCAGCAGAGGGGGCTGCTCTCAAATACAGCGGCTGATGGGGATAAGGAATGACCGCGGTAATCCCGTAGCTGCAATACAGCAACCGCGACAGTTTTTGCCACTGGACGAGAATGGGATCCGTCTGATTCTCTAGCTCTAAATAGTCTTTAAGGGGGATGGGAGTACCAAACTTGTAGTCCTTATAGGGAATAGGCTGTTGGCTAAAATCTAAAGGGCGACCCCGTTGAGCAAGGGTCTCTGGATCATACTTAGTGCGTTGATGGTAGTGCTGGGTAATACTGAGGGCATCTGCCATGAAGTTGAGAAGTTTAGAGAATGCATCTTCAATCCTGGCACACCTCCTTCAGCATTGCCTAGTCCATTGCAGCATTAATGTAGCAACCCTTTAAAATTCCCAACAAGACTATGGTTCCGAGCTGTTGCTTTTTACCTTTTGCCTTTTTATCTCCGCGTAGCGCTACTAGCGCTTGTGAAACTCAATCCGATTGCCCCGGAAGGTGAAATCGTACTTCTGGAGGAAATCTTGTCCCAATAATCCCATATCCATATCAGGACCGGCAACCGCAACGGGAACTTGATAGTTCTTCAGTCCACCTACTTCCATGGCACTGACATAAACAATGGGAAATTCGACATAGCCATTGGCTGTGGATGCCCCCAATGTCCCCACCACGTGGGAGGTATTGATGCCGAGGGCTTTGGCCATGGATCGGGTAATCACGGTCTTGCTGGCTCCAGAATCCACCATCATTTCAAAGGTGCGGCGGCCATTAAATTTGACATCGACAATTGCTACCCCAGCAGAGCGACGTTTGATCAGCACATGACCGACTTTTGAGGTATTGGAGGAAGAAGCACTAGAAGCAGGGGGCTGATACCCTGACCGTTGCAATTGCTGAAGCTGGGTTCGGTACTGCCTTAGTTGCGCGGCCTGATCAGGGGCGACTCGCATCAGTTGATCAATCACCTGAATCGCCTGAGACCAATTTTGGCGATTCACCGCTTCCTGAAGCTGTTGATTGAGAGCAACGACATTAGATTGGGCCATGGTTGGCAAAGGTGTTAGGGTGAGGAGAAGACTGAAAAACAGAACGGGAATAGAAACCTTCATCGGTAAACGCAATAATAGGAGTAATACAATAGGGGCAAAGATGAACGCCAGATAGCAAGGGATCACTACTCTTTAGGTTACCCCCATCCTTATGGGAATCTGGCAAACTGAGAAGCAATGATGAGTGGGCATAGATATTTGATGGCACCAAGGGTATAGAGACTATTATGGCTATCGTCTCCTCTCAGGAATCCTCTAAACCTGAAGGGTCAAAGGGGCAATCTCACTCCCAAACTGCTCCAGTGGCTAGACCTCTCTCCCAAGCGAATAGCCAAGAAGTTGCTTCTTTGTTACAACCCGTAGCGGTGGACGAAGAGCGCCTAGAAAAATCTGATGACAAACTTAGACCTCAAAGATTTCATGACTATATTGGGCAACGAGAACTTAAAGAGGTTCTGAATATTGCCATTCAAGCCACTAAATCTCGCCAAGAAGCCCTCGATCATCTACTGCTCTATGGACCGCCCGGATTGGGAAAAACCACAATTTCCCTAATTTTAGCGGCGGAATTAGGCGTAAACTGTAAAGTCACCAGTGCCCCAGCCCTAGAGCGACCCCGCGATATTGTCGGTTTGCTGGTGAATCTACAACCGCGAGATATTTTATTTATTGATGAGATTCATCGACTCTCACGGATGACCGAAGAATTGCTATATCCGGCCATGGAAGATTTCCGGTTGGATATCACAATTGGCAAGGGGCAGTCGGCTCGGATTCGCAGTCTAGCCTTGCAGCCCTTTACTTTGGTGGGGGCAACGACGCGGGTAGGGGCACTTACCTCGCCCCTGAGAGATCGCTTTGGGTTTGTCCAACGGTTACGATTTTACGAACCAGAGGAACTGGGACGAATTGTCTGGCGGACGGCAGAGATTCTCAAAACCCAGATTACCCAAGAGGCTGCGGAGGAGGTGGCCCGTCGAGCCAGGGGAACGCCACGGATCGCCAATCGCCTCCTCAAACGTGTGCGAGACTATGCAGAGGTAAAGGCAAGGGGAGAGATTACCCAAAGGATTGCCAAGGAAGCCCTGGAACTGTTTAATGTCGATCCTTGTGGGCTGGACTGGACGGATCGCCGCCTACTGACGGTGATGATTGAGCATTACAATGGTGGACCGGTGGGATTAGATGCCATTGCCGCAGCGACGGGAGAAGATGCTCAGACCATTGAAGAGGTCTATGAACCTTATTTGATGCAGATTGGATATCTCAACCGCACCCCTAGAGGTCGGGTGGCCACCCCCGCAGCTTGGAGACATCTCGGCTATCAGCCCCCAGATGAGCAATTGGGATTGCTGGTCGATAGCACTTAGGTCTCGTCTAACACCCCTACAGACTGTTCGTCAGCATGCGTTCTAATACTTCCTGCATTACTTGAAGTTCTTTCTCATTCAGGTGAGCGCCAAAATATTCTGCAATTCCCTCAGAGTAAACAGCCCACATTTTCTGCTGCATTGCCAATCCAGCATCTGTCAGCACTGCATAGGTGCCTCGCCGATCCTTTGGACAACGTTTTCGATAGAGCAGTCCAGCTTTTTCTAGGCGATCCACTAGATGGGTGAGATTACTGCGACTCAAGAGCGTTTTCTCAGCCAGATCGCTCAATCGCAGATGATGCTCTGGGGCTTCTTTCAGCGTCAGCAGCACATCATACCAATCCATATTCGGTAGCCCCGCCTGAGAAAATTTTTCCCCAATGCGATCCAACAGCTTGACATTGGCAGTGACAAAAAGTCGCCAGACAGCGTTCCATTGATTGTCCAATGTGGGTTTTGCAGTCATACCAAATCAGCGCTACTCTTAGCCATGATCTAAATGCCCTAACAACTGGCTCACCATAAATATCGATACTGCTGTTGTTTGAAAATTCTGAGAATTGCGGGTGATGATCGCATCAATCTGTTGTGCAACAGCACAGGCAATTTGGACAGCATCCTCAAAGTCTGGCAAAGCTGAATTGAGCGAAGAACTCTCACTTGAGGTATTTCTCCACTAAGCGTTCTTCTTGCATTGGCCCAATATCGTGATCGGTTAACGCAGGCTGACCGTTTTTTTTCAGACAACCCCAGAGTCGAGCAACAATGGCACGACGTTCCAATTTAGTTTGCTGTGCGACTTTTAGCGCTTGAACTAAGGTTTCGAGCAAAAACAATTGTTCTTCAACCGATTGTTGGTAAATGGCTCGCTGTAGCTCTGGTAATGTCATAGTCGAGTCGGAGCAATGCCTTACCTTTACAGATTATCAAATCGGACAATTTGATGTGGGCAGTCACGAGCAGTTGCCAGACTGAGTCGCAAAGGTCAGCAATTTTAAGCTTAACAGCCTCTTTAAATTATCTCAAAAAATAGTTGAAATTTCAACTATAGGGTGCTATTGTTATTTTAGTTGAAAATTAAATCATCAAAAATTAAGTCGTTTAAGATTTAATTATTTATGACTACGGAGGTCACAATGCTTCTCGAACAGCTCTTCTCGCCTCTTCAGGTTGGTACACTTCAGCTTCCCAATCGGATTGTCATGGCTCCCCTCACCCGTGGGCGGGCTGGGGTCGAGCGAATTCCGAATGGCCTGATGACGGATTACTATGCATTACGGGCTGAAGCTGGCCTGATTATTACCGAAGCCACCCAAATTTCTGAACAGGGTGCGGGTTGGGATGAGTCACCCGGCATTCACACCGATACTCAAGTCAAGGGCTGGCAGAAAATTACGGAAGCCGTTCATCGTCGAGGTGGACGTATTCTCTTGCAGCTTTGGCACACGGGACGAGCCTCCCATCCTGACTTTCAGCCGGGAGGTGTGTTGCCTGTATCTGCTTCGGCGATCGCCATTAATGGGTATAGCCACACCCCCAAGGGCAAAAAACCTTACGTTGCGCCTCGCTCACTAGAGATTGATGAAATTCCAGGGGTGGTGCAGCAATATGCCACGGCTACCCTGCGCGCCCAGGAAGCGGGCTTTGATGGGGTCGAAATTCATGCTGCCAATGGTTATCTCATTGATCAATTTCTCAGAGATGGGGTTAACCATCGGACGGATGCTTATGGCGGGAGCATTGCCAATCGAACCCGGTTTTTGTTGGAAGTCACAGAAGCTGTTGTTAATGCCTGGAGTGGCGATCTCGTTGGCATCAAGCTTTCGCCCGGTAGTAATGTGTTCAACGACATGCGAGACAGCGATCCGCAGGCAACCTTTACCTATGCAGCTCAGGCACTGAACACCTTTAATCTCGCCTACCTTAACGTGCAAGAACCACTGCCGGGGCACCTGCTTGCGGCTGAGAGCGATCCCTGTTCACCTGCCATGCGAGCGGCCTTTAAGGGAGCGTTTATGCTTGGTGGTGGCTATGATGCCGAATTAGGGGAAGCCGCGATCGCCAATGGTGAAGCTGATTTAATTGCCTACGGTGTTCCGTTTATCGCTAATCCTGACCTCGTGCAACGGTTCCGTTTGGGAGCATCCCTCAACCCGCCTGACCCAGCTACGTTCTATACCCGTGGTGAAAAAGGCTATCTGGATTATCCACTCCTCGCAGCAGCTTAGGAATTTAGGAGAAAGAAGGATTATTATGGCTCAAGTCAAAATTTATAGCGCCAAAGTTTGTCCCTATGCTCAGCGAGTGCGTATGGTACTCCTAACGAAAGAAATAGAATTCGAGTCAATTGAGATCGATCTGCACAATAAACCAGATTGGTTTGCTGAAGTCTCTCCCTACGGCAAAGTGCCCGTCATTCAGCATGGCGAAAATCGGATCTGGGAATCGGGCATTATCAACGAATATCTGGAGGAAGTCTTTCCAGACCCGCCCTTAATGCCACAGAATCCTGGATTGAAAGCGATCACCCGTATCTGGATTGACTTTGCCAATACCAAATTTACGCCTGCCTTTTATAAACTGCTCTTGAGCCAGGATACTCAACAGCAGAAGACTTGGAGGAATGAACTCCATCAGCATTTGTTGTTCATAGAAAATGAAGGATTTCGTAAGCTATCAGGAACTGATTCCTACTGGTTAGGTGATGCCATCAGCTTAATCGACCTGTCCTTCTATCCTTGGTTTGAGCGCTGGATAGCACTAGAACACTACCGAGGTCTCACGTTACCAGCAGAATGCACTCGCTTAAAAGCATGGTTGGAGATTATGCGACAACATCCTGCTGTGCAAGCAACAGCTCAATCTCCCGAATTTTACCTTCAGGACTACGCCCAGTACGCCAACAATCAAGCTTCCGGCACAACGGCTGAGGAGATGCGGCGTTACTAGGATTCGCTAGCTCTCGATGCTTATGGTCACCTCCACTTCGACGAGCCAGAATGAACAATGCTTTGAAGATATTTTCCATCAAGGAGACTGAATCATGAAACTCTATGACTTTCCTCTTTCTGGCAACTGCTATAAAGTACGACTAATGTTGTCGTTTCTAGAATTGCGTTATGAGTCTGTAGTGGTTAATTTACGGGAACAGGAACAGAAATCACCTACATTTTCCTAGCCCATGAAGGTAAGATCTCACTGGAAGACTATCCCCGTGTGATGCGTTGGGTCAGTCGATTTCAACAACTACCGAAGTACATTCCGCTGAAAATGGTTTGAGCAATTAATTGATGGGAAAAGAAGATGCAAATTGAACAAACTGAGGTGCTGATACCCACACCCGATGGACAGATGCCTGCTGTTTTAAATATGCCGACCAATCCCAACGCTGAACCTGCCGTCTTATTGCTGATGGAAGCTTTCGGTGTAACATCGCATATCCGAGACGTAGCAAACCGGATCGCAAATGAAGGGTATGTCGTTTTAGTACCGGATTTGTACTATCGTGAATTGCCCAACAACAAGTTTGGATACGATGCAGTAGAGGAAGCAATGGCGATGATGTGGCGTCTTGATTTTGGCCAGTCGATGGAGACAGATCTGCAGGCAGCATTAACTTACCTTAAATCACAAGCGGGTGTGAATTCCGAAAGGGTTGGTATCACTGGATTTTGTTTAGGGGGTGGATTAACCTTTTTCACTGCTTGCAAGTTTTCGGCTGAAATTGCAGCAGCAGCCCCTTTCTACGGCATGGTTTTGGACGAGTGGGTTGAAGCAATTAAAGATATTACAGTGCCTGTCTACTTGTTTTTTGGGAGGCAAGATCGGTTTATTCCGGGCGATCGCATCCAACAGATCAACACTCGATTTCAAGAACTGGGTAAAGACTATACATTGAAAATCTATCCTGATGCAGGTCATGGATTTTTCTGTCATGAACGATCTGACTACAATCCCCTGGCAGCAGAAGACGCTTGGCAAAAACTTACACAATTTTTTGTCAGCATCTGAAGAAGAGGAATACCCTTAACAATGTTTGGACTTGACGAAGTGTCTGGTGTGACCTTCCCCCAAAAAAGTGGACAGGTAAGTTAAGCTGCCATCAGGTGATCTAGAGTGCTCCAGTAATTTTCTTCAAATTGAACAGGGGTTAGGCATCCAATCGTCGAGTGTATCCTCTGTCGATTGTATAGCACATATTCGTAGCGCTATACCATAATTCTTTCCTTTGCTACGCTCTCTTGTTTTCTCCTTCCTTATGTTGTCTGCTCTTCTTTCTTGTCTAGCATTTTTGAACCGATTGTCAGTCAGTCGTGAGTGCTAAACTTTACTCGGGAAGACAAGGAGAGCGATCGCTGTGACTTCATATCACCATTAATCTTTGCAGATAGCCAATTTCAAAAGCTGCAAGATTTAGCAACAGTGCATGGAATTGCGCTTGAAGCCTTATTAAGAGTGAGCCTGGAGAATTAGCTCAATTCTCAAAAGAGTGAGTTTGTCAATGCAGCCGATTATGTGCTGATGAAGAATGCTGAACTATATCACGTTTAGCATAATGCGCTTTTTGACGCTGATTGAGGTGCTAGAACTGCATCGCAGAGTTATTGAGCAATCTGGTGGAGCATTCGGTATCCGAGATATTGGTTTGTTGGAGTCAGCAATTGCTCAACCTCTCATGACCTTTGCTGGGGAAGAACTTTACCCAGGATTGCTTGAGAAATCGGCAGCATTGGGATTTTCTATCATCATGAACCATCCTTAGGCAAATCACTTGCGATTAAGTTGCTCTGGGAAATGATCTGCATCTGCCCCAGAAAAATGGATCGAGAAACTGGCCTGAGGTTGTAATGGATGGTTTTAAGCTATGCTTTGTATAAATTATTATTCCTTTCTGGGGCATTTTTAGAAACTAGTACTGATTAGTTCTGCATACAACTATGGGATTACAAAGCATATCCTCTGATCAGGGGAGGCCAGAAAGAATCGCCTTAGTCTCTGTGCATGGCGATCCGGCCATTGAAATTGGCGCTGAAGAAGCGGGTGGCCAAAATGTCTATGTTCGACAAGTTGGGGAAGCCCTAGCCCAATTAGGTTGGCAGGTGGATATGTTTACCCGCCAAGCCGATCTGCATAAGCCTGAGCGGGTTCAACATCAAGCAAATTGTCGAACCATTCGATTGAGGGCTGGCCCCACTGAGTTTATCAGTCGGGATGAGATCTTTGAGTATTTACCTAAATTTGTAGACCAGCTCTTAGGCTTCCAAGCCCAAGAAGGTATTCAATATCCCTTGGTGCATACCAACTATTGGCTCTCCAGTTGGGTGGGGATGGAACTCAAAAAACACCAACCCCTTGCCCAAGTGCATACCTATCATTCTCTAGGAGCGGTGAAGTATGACAATGTGCCCCATATTCCTGATATTGGTGCGACGCGTCTTGCCGTTGAAAAAGCCTGTTTGGAAACCGCGGAATGTGTTGTCGCCACCAGTCCTCAGGAGGAGGAGCATATGCGATCGCATCTCTCTACTCTGGGTAACGTTCAGATTATTCCCTGTGGCACAGATATTAAACACTACGGGGGCATCTCCCGAGCCGAGGCTCGCCAAAAATTAGGAATTCCCCTAGATGCCAAAGTGGTGTTTTATATTGGCCGCTTTGATCCGCGCAAGGGCATTGAAACCCTAGTTAGAGCGATCGCTCAATCTCAGTTTAAGACCACAGACAACTTGCAGTTGATGATTGCTGGTGGCAGTCGTCCTGGGAACCTAGATGGTCAAGAGCGCAATCGCATTGAGGGCATTGTCCGGGAGTTAGGATTGGCGGACATCACTCAGTTTCCAGGCCGGATCAGCACAGAGGATCTACCCTTCTACTACGCGGCTGCCGATGTCAGCGTTGTTCCTAGCCACTATGAACCCTTTGGACTGGTGGCCATTGAAGCCATGGCCAGCCTTACGCCTGTTGTTGCCAGCGATGTGGGCGGTTTGCAATTTACGGTTTTGCCTGAAGAAACCGGATTACTGGTTCCCCCCAAGGATGTGGCTGGATTTGCGCAGGCCATTGACCGGATTCTGGCAGATCCACAACTAAAGCAGCAATGGGGTTTAGCGGCTCGCAAGCGTGTAGAAACAACCTTTAGTTGGCGAGGGGTGGCGCAACAGTTAAGCCAGCTCTATCAACAGCTTTTGCACTAATTCCCACCCTGAAGAGCCGAGGCTCACAGTACATTGCGGCATGAATGCCGCAATCCTTAAAAATTTCCCAAAAGATTAGCTTTTGCCTTTTTACTTCCGCGTAGTGTTACTAGAGCAAAGCTATGAAAAACCCCAGCAAAGCTGGGGTCGAACGAGCGCGAACTATTCTACTCACTAACTCAGTTGCTTTAGTCAGAGACTAGAAGCTCAATAAAGCGCTCAGTTGACCAACAATCCCTTGTCCAGAGAGAACTTCGGTGATGACGGCCAAGGGAAGACCAACCATTGCCAATCGACCCCCAAGGGTCTCGGCAAAGCTGGTAAATCCAAAGGTTTGATTGTGTGTACTCATGGTGACTGACTCCGTAACTACTAGGCAAATGCCTTATGCCCATGAGTGTAACGAAAATATAAATAAAAAACAATGTTTATTTTGATGGTATTGATTATTTGCTCTTTTTATGTATTGTCTGTTACCAACGTAAGGGATATCTGCGGTGGTTTAATTGGGTTATGAGCAATCGCGGTATTTCTTAAAAAAGCAGTCCACTTGAGAGCGGAATCCCGATAAGAGGGGCGAATAATCTCATCACTATAGATTGCTGTTGACAAAGGAGACTTGTCGGTATAGATCGGCGATCGCAAGCTTCACATTCACAGAGTCTAGGTGCAGTCGATCCGTTAACCCATATTCCGACAGCACCCATTGACCCTGGTCATTGAGTCGAAACACCTCCACTCCGGGCTGCTCAACCTGTACCAAAACATATTCTTGAAGGGTCGTAAATTTGCGGTAATGGGCAAACTTGATGCCGCGATCAATGGCCTCCGTCGAAGGGGACAGGACTTCAACAATTAAGCAAGGAAACTGAACGAGGTTTGGATCGTCCTCTCGCTGATCGCAGGTGACCACGACATCGGGATAAAAGAATTTTCGCCCTGGCTCAACCTGGACTTTAACATCAGCGATATAAACATCGCAGGGACGATCCACAAGAGCATCGTCTAAGAGCTTGGAAGCGTTGAGGGAAACTCGATTATGGGTTCGAGTAGTGCCCGTCATGGCCACCACTTCGCCATCCCAATACTCATAGCGTTCGGGTTGGATGGGTTCCCAGTCGAGGTAGGCGGCGGCGGTCATGGTGATCCGATCAGGGAGGGCAACCATAGGTCAATGTCTCTAGACGGTTCTTTTCTAGAATAGCCGTTAATGCCATTACCACCCCAGAGATCAAGCCGATAGAAGTCGATCAGAGATTGTCTGTTGATAGAGGGTATTACCCTAGTCGGTAGCTCAATCTCGGCGTTAGACTAGCAATAAAGACTTGTGCGATCGCCCCTTTCTAACTGTTTCATGATTGATCGATCCCCTTCACCATCAACCCCCTGTGAAATTGTCTGCTTAGAGCACCAAGGTAACTACTTGTATGCCGAAGTCATTCAGATCGTTGCCGATCGCCAGCGATCTTGGGTGCGTCCTTTGTTTTTACAATTGACGACTCAAAGCTCTGGGGAGCAAACCGAAATGACTCAAGGTCTATTTGCCTATCACCTGCACAATTGCTCAGATCTAGTCTGGCCTTCCCAATTCTTTCGACCTGCCTTAGATGAGGAAGTATTGCCCTTGCTCATGCAAATGCAGTTAAACAAACAGCAACAGGAAGATCCGGTTGTAGTATCTGAGCGCGATCGCAAGGCTCATCAAGCCCTTCGACAATTGACTCAACACATCTGGCAAACCTTCCCTGATGCCTTTTCCAATTAGTGTTTTGCAGAGGCTCTTGGCTGCTAAGCCTTCAACCGCTTACGAATTGAATTGATGCGAGATCGATTAGCTCCCAGATCCGATCGACCCAAACGGGAAGCTGAACGAACTTGAATAACCTTGGCTTTAGAATCTAGATAAAATTCCACGTCATCTACAAACCCCATAAGGTTGCTTGTGAATTCAGCATAAATGTAATTGCGGGTTGCAGTGATGATCTGAGCATTGCCTAGCTCATCAAGGATGGATTTCAGCTTGGCAAAGGCTTTTTGAGAGGATCCCTCAAAGGCTAAAGGTTCAACCTGATGCCCTGGATCAGGATCTTGGCTACAAACGCAGTTGGGAGTGTTGGGACAAGGAGTCAGTTTATTGTTCTTGACGCCTAAGCTGTTGGGCTGTTGCCCAGGAAAAGAAAAGAGGGGCATGATGACGAGAATCGAATGGCATTACCCTTGTATTGTAAAGAATTATTTCTCAATATGTGGATTTAGTCACAATTTACTGAAAACGAGTCACTAAGCCTGCCTGTATAGCCTGCCAGAAGAGGTGGAAAAACTACGGGCCTCAACCTAACCGGGGTTTATTGCCCAGACTGAGCAACCAACCGCCTAAGCCTTTACTTTAAAATTAGTTAATCTATTTTGGAAACGGAACTTTGTCTATGTCCCCTTGGCCAACGCTAGTAAGCCTTTTAGCTTTGTTGTTGTATTTTATCGTCACGATCAATGTGGGTCGGGCGCGAGCTAAATATGGTATTCCGGCTCCGCAAATGTCTGGGAATCCCGACTTTGAGAGGGTTCTGCGAGTGCAACAAAATATGCTGGAGCAACTGATTTTTTTCTTGCCCGCGCTATGGATATTTTGTTGGTACCTCAATCCTTTGTGGGGAGCTGGTTTAGGATCGCTATGGGTGGTCGGGCGTATCCTCTATGCTTGGGGATATTACCGAGCTGCGGAGCAGCGCGGAACTGGTTTTGCGCTAGCTTCTTTGAGTAGTCTAGTTTTGCTGCTGGGCGGGCTAGTCGGGGTGATCTTGGCCTTAGTTCCAGCTCAAGGTTAAGGTATCCAAGTGGATAAGGATTGGCAGAATTGATCCAACTTCAGTCGATGAATGCGGGGATCTTGGGCTGCGAGTTGGCGATCGCGCTCTGTATTGTATCCCCACTCCCCCAGAAATAAGCCGATATCGTCTAAATCAGCGTATTGTTTCACCTGCTCTAGCGCCTCTAGACGATCTTCGACAAACCAAATGGGAGCAGGGAGCTGAGCCTTGAGCAATCTCAGGGTTTCATATTTAGGGCGACGACAATCTTTGCCATAGATGCGATCTCGCCCTAAATCAACCCCGGCATCGGCCAATAACGTCTGGATAAACCGACTTTCTTTGGTGCTGATAATCACGATCTCCAGAGACTGTCCTAAGAGGCCTTGCAATTGGCCAATCACTCCAGGATAAAACTCATGTAGAGCTAGCCATTGGTCGAGTTTTTCTGCGATCCAGTAATCTCGAACCCGATCCACCTGTTGTCCCAAATCTTTGCTGCTGAGATCTTCCTCAGCGACGATGCGATCGCGAATCGATTGCCAATCCGTCAACACTTGTTGCGCTGAAAACCCCTTGAGCATAGCCCGCAATAACACAGGCATTTCCCAGCCCGTTTCAATCACAGGACGAAGACGATAGAAAGCATCAGCTAACCCTGGCAGGGGTTCAGACGTGGAAGTTGACCATACCCGTCGGTACGTGCGCCAGGTGGTCAGAAAATATTCCCGCAAGCCGTTGCACAGAACACCGTCAAAATCAAAGGCCAGGGTTTGGGGCAGGGGTAGGCTCAAGACCTTACAATCAGACATGCAATCAGCATCTGTAACTTAGGCAAAGCGGTGGCTGATCCCCCGATGAGGTGTGGTCTCGATAAAACTGGGGCGGAAGGATTCGAACCTCCGGATGGCTGGACCAAAACCAGCTGCCTTACCGCTTGGCGACGCCCCAACAGGGTGATACTTTTTTCAGGCTCGAATATCTTAGCAGTTTAATTCCCCAGGCTGTCAACCTTGATCAAGGACTTTGATTCAAAAATATACCTGCATCCGCGTCCTCCTTGCTAGGATAGCCCTAACCCTAGACCGATGAAACCATGACTTCGGATATTTTTACAGCTAAGGCCCGTGTTTTTGATTGCTGGGCACCTAGTTATGATGGGTTGTTCACGTCTGTGTTTTATCAGGCAGTCCATCAACGACTATTGACCTATGTGCAGTTTGCAGGGGATGAACCCCAATCCGTTTTGGATATTGGCTGTGGCACCGGGAAATTACTCAATCGCTTAGCTGCCCAATTTCCAGCCTTGCAAGGAACGGGCCTAGATTTATCCACACAAATGCTCCGGCAAGCCCGTCGCAAGAATCAATACCGCCCCCGCTTAATCTTTGTCCAAGGCACGAGTCAAGCCATGCCATTTGCGCAGGATCAGTTTCAAGCGGCCTTTAGTACGATTAGTTTTTTGCATTATCCACAGCCGCAACCCGTATTCCAGGAAGTGAGCCGGGTTTTGCAGCCCCAAGGCCGATTTTATTTGGTAGATTACATTCCATTTTGGGGTTGCGGACGCCAGCAAACCTGGAAAGGCATGGGGGGGCCAATGTTCTTGTATAGCCTTGAAGACCGCGAAACCTTAGGGGTCGATGCTGGCTTAACTTGTAAGGGCCATTATGCTCTGCTAGGCCTAGTCTGGTTGTCCATTTTGAAAAGCCAAACCCACCGTCCGATCCTGCAGCACTTCTATGGAGTTCTTAACACAAAAAGAGCAGGCT
>JAAUOM010000048.1 GCA_012034865.1 Acaryochloris sp. CRU_2_0
GTGAATCTGACGCCTGAGCGACGGCATATTCTCAAATTCTTTAGCAATAACTCTCAGAGATACTACCTCCTCCATGTACCTGACCCGTAATTATTTTTTGCCCTCCCAGAAGAGCGGAATGTGGGATCAACTGGCAACGCAGCTATGGATTGGGACTTTCAGTCCCCTCTCCAATCTCTGGACTGCAAGTCCAGAGTAGTTGAGTTAACAATGGAACGAAAATGGTCGCTAAGGTGTTCAGATTACTGAACGCTTTCTAAAGGTAAACTGTCCCTGGATTGGCCATAACTGAGACACTAAAGTTAAAGAATCGTTTATTTATAATGCTTTTAGGAATTTGTTCAAAACTACCCAGGCATCATAAATGGGACAGTACTGTTTTCATGAATTTGCAGAGTTTTGACTCCATCAGACAAGATTTAAGCATATATACTTAGCAAATAAATCTATACTGGAAGGGCGTTTCAGCCTTGGCGACCAAAAAGGGTCTATTGATAAATAAAGGCCTTGATGCAACAATGAAAGGATGCATAAAAAATCTCTAAAGCTACAAAAAAGCTCATTTGCTCTATTAACCGAAGTCACGGAGCATTTTTTTAATTTCCAGGTTATGCATTTCCTCTTGCCCAATTTTGGTGCGAGTATACTCTTCTAGGTAAATACTGGCATTTTCAACGACATCCAAAAGCTGCTTGTATAGATTCAAGGCCATTTGCTCGTGATTGAGGCTCTCTTGCAGCAAGTTGCGTACAGCATGTTGGTTGGTTTCTTCAATGGGAGCAATCCGTTGGCTAGGGTGTCCTTCCAAGCCCGTAATAATTTCCCCAGCTTCTTGGGCATGGAGTAAAGACTCACTGGCTTGAGATTTGAAAAAGCCAACAATCGGCAGGCGATTGGGTCCGGTTACCATCAACCCATAGTGGGTATAGCGCACCACCCCTGCTAACTCAAATTCCATAATGCGATTGAGCAAGGTAATAGTGGATTTAGTATCAAGTTCTTTCATGCAGGAAACATACTCTCTTTGACATAAAGACTACCCCATATGCTTCAGCCATAGGGGAATTTGTTCTGAAAACCGATAGTGATATTTTTGAGCCTCATTGGCACTCATTCCCACTGCGCGCGCATCTTCCAAGAGCTGACTCATAAACCGTATGGATGTGTCAACATCTGTCCATGAATCGGGAGAATTTGCTAACAGGGTATTGAGTTGGGTTCTAATGCGATCGACTGCATTGACTTCAGCAGCGACAGAAGAAGGCTTATGATTCGCAGAGGCCGACTGTAAGCGCAGCGCTGGGATCTCACAGGCTATGGGGGGGGCATGGGTGCTGATCAAGGGTTGCTTACCCTCAGGTGACGAGGTTGGTTCAGCCTCTAAAATTTGGCTCTGAGGAGGCACATAGGTATGGGTTTGCTTGTCGTAAGCTAGCACTTCTCCTGTTTCAATATAATAGACCCAAGCGTAAATGTGTAACTTGCCTTGCATCAAGCGAGAACGAATAATGGGATAGGTTTGCAGATTGTCAATTTGCACTAAAACATTTTCAGCTACCAAAATTTCAACCTGCTCTTCTCCTTCAGCATGAGGATAGTTGTCTACCACAATCCGACGAGTTGTTTCTGCATGCTGCAACCAGTTATACACTAGGGGCATATCCGCTTGTAGTTGATTGAGCTTCATTAACCCTTTCATTGCTCCGCAATGGGAATGGCCACAGACCACCACTTGTTCAATTCCTAAAGCACCAATGGCATATTCAATCGTACCCCCTTCACCACCATTGGCCGCTCCATAAGGGGGGATAATGTTGCCAGCATTGCGAATTACAAATAGTTCCCCCACATCTGTTTGGGTAATCAAGTTGGGATTGATACGCGAATCGGAACAGGTAATGAACAGTACACGTGGTTTTTGGCCATGGGACAGTTCTTCAAATAATTGCTGGTGCCCAGCGACATAATTTTGCTTAAACTCCTGTAGACCACGAACTAGATTTTTCACAATGGGGCTTCCTAACAAGGTAATGACAATAAAGGGTGGATCACAAAAACAGTTTACTGGTGATTTACCTGATCTGCATAAAAATGGAGATTTTGCATAAACTCAGCTAGGATCGACACTAGGACTGGACATCCAAAGAATAACTTAACCTGTAATGGCTCGGTTTTTGGTTCAAACTTTGGTAGAGGCATTTGGGAGTATTGCTTGATTGAGAACAAGGTCGGCACTCTGCTCAAGCCTTGTTTTAACATTTACCCATCAACTCAGGGGTCACCTTTGTTCACACCTGATTGAGAGGCTGCAAATTGTGGTTACACCCGTTTGAGAGATTACATTTCTATCCAGCAATGGGTAACAATAGTAAAGTTGAGTATCTTTAGCAAGAGTAGGTCATTGCTTTGGTAAAGGTCATGATCCATCTCTTTTGCGAACAGTACAACTCACTCAGTGATGGGTTAGCTTTGATCTTGACCTATTTTGTTTTCATTATTTCTGTCTTGGCCAGACTTAGTTTTCATGCCTAAACGTTTCTCCTGGATTTTGCCGAATCAACTTGCTGTGGGTTCCTTCCCCCACGAAACTACATCTGCCTCTCAACTGCGGCGAGAGGGTATTACGGCTGTGCTCTGCTTAAATGAAGAAGGCGAACAGCCGATTCCCGATGACATTCAACATAGTTTTCTGTGGCAACGGGTACCCATTCCCGATGGCTTTACCGGCGGCGTGCCCTCTGCTGAACAATTTGCCCAAGCCTTAAGCATTCTCAACCGTTGGCAGCGCAAAGGTCATGTGATTTACGTGCATTGCTTAGCAGGGGTGGGGCGGTCTGCCTCGGTCTGCTGTTTGTATATTGCCCAGCAACAGAGGATTTCTCTAGAAGAAGCGATCGCCTTCGTCAAGGAACAGCACCACTACGCCTCTCCTGATAGTAATCAGATTAAAGTCATGCAACAGTACCTGGCTTCTTCTGCTGCTAGTTCATAATCTTAGAGAATTGGGTCAATTTAATCCTCCCGGTTATTGATCTAGGCGATCGCTCAGATGGAAAGCTGAATCCTCTGCAAGGTGATGAAGGATGAGGTAGGTATGAATTTCACAAGTCTGGGATTGGGTATCACCCTCCTTTGCGATCTTATTTGGGTGGGATTACTTTTGTTTCGCGGCCAATTCTGGCGTTCAGATCAAATCTTAGATCCGGCTGTGAGTTTTTTGGATAATCAGTCCTGGCCTGTCGTTTGGGTCATTGTCCCCGCTCGCAATGAAGCAGATGTGTTGCCCTTGAGTTTGCGATCGCTCCTCCAACAGACCTATCCCGGTTCTTTTAAAATCCTCTTGGTAGACGATCAAAGTACTGATGGCACCACAGAGATTGCCCAACAAATTGCCACAGATCTCGGTAAAAGCGATACCCTTCAAGTCTTAACCTCATCTCCTCTACCCCCGGGCTGGTCTGGTAAACTTTGGGCGATCCATCAAGGCATTACCGCCGTCTTAGAGACATCCCCCCAACCAGCCTATTTCTGGTTGACGGATGCTGATATTTGCCACGATGCCGACAACCTTTGTCACCTAGTAGCCAAAGCCCAACAGGATGATTTAGAGCTAGTGTCTTTGATGGTTTTGCTGCGTTGTCAAAGTGTTTGGGAACGACTCCTGATCCCGGCTTTTGTCTTCTTTTTTCAAAAGCTCTACCCCTTTCCCTGGGTGAATCAACCCCAGAAACACCTCGCAGCAGCAGCAGGGGGGTGTATTTTCGTCCATCGCCCAGCCCTGATGGCTGCGGGAGGGATTGAGGCTATCCGAGAAGCCCTAATCGATGACTGCGCTCTGGCTGCTGCCATCAAACTCACCCCAGCGTCCCAACCGAATCGGAAGATCTGGCTAGGGCTAAGTACAACCACTCACAGTCTCCGAGCCTATGATACCCTCGATAGTATTTGGTCGATGGTGGCTCGCACGGCCTTTACTCAGCTCCACTATTCTCCTTGGCTACTGATGGGAGCAGTGCTGGGAATGGTCTGGGTATATATCGTCCCGCCTTTGAGTGTCTTGTTGGGGCTAATGATAGGGAGTAGGGGGATGATACTTGCAGGTCTATGGGCTTGGGTTTTAATGACCCTAGCCTATCTGCCCACAATCAGACTTTACTCCCTTCCGCCCCTGTGGGCGATCTTGCTACCGTTGATTGCCTTTCTCTATAACCTTATGACCCTTGATTCGGCTAGGCGACATTGGCAAGGTCAAGGTGGCGCGTGGAAAGGACGGGTCTATCCCGCCCGCTAGTTCAGCTATTCTGGCGTTGCTGAATGAGGGAATGAATCTTGATGGGTTAGGGACATCACCAAACTTGAGGTAATGAATTAACTGACCATTGCCCACAAAGGTTCAAAGGTTCCAGCGCTATGGTCATCCTAAACAATTTTAATTTTCAGATTTACTGAACTCGATAGCCAATATCCCGGCGATAATAGCAGTCTGAAAACTGAATGTGGGAAACAGCTCCATACGCCTGCTCTAGAGCCTCTACAAAGGTCGCACCTGTACCTGTCACACTTAAAACCCGGCCACCACTGCTGACCAGGTTCTGATTTTGAGCTTGGGTCCCGGCATGGAAGACCACTGCTCCCGTGGCGGCAGCAGCTTCTAGACCGATAATTGCATGTCCTTTGGTGTAATGACCAGGATATCCGCCAGCAGCCATGACTACACAGGCTGAAAATCCTGGCTTCCAGGCCAGTTTCACTTCTGCTAATCGTTGCTGAGTACAAGCGAGTAGCAGTTGGTCTAAGGGAGTGTCTAACAAGGGCAAGATAGCTTCAATTTCAGGATCGCCAAATCGACAGTTAAATTCGATTACCTTGGGGTTGCCTTCAGGTGTAATCATCAGCCCCGCATATAAGACCCCTCGGTAATCAATCTGTCTGGCTTGTAGTTCTTGAAGTACAGGGATGAGAATCTCCTGGTCAATGCGCTCCATCAACGCTGGGGTCACCCAGGGGATGGGGGCATAGGCACCCATGCCGCCTGTATTAGGGCCAGTATCGCCTTCCCCAATCGGTTTATGATCCTGGGCGGGTAAAAAAGATCGCAGGGTACGGCCATCGGTTAAGGCTAAGACGGAAACCTCTTGGCCCGTTAAGTATTCTTCAATCAACACTTGGCTGCCTGCTAAGCCGAATTTGCCTTGAAATGCCTCTTCTAGGGCAATCCATGCCGCCTCCAGGGTCATGGCTACGGTGACGCCCTTGCCTGCTGCTAGCCCATCTGCTTTGATCACAATCGGCACCCCTTGCTCTTGGACATAAGCTTTGGCTTGATCTAGATTTGAGAAGGTCTGTGATTGAGCTGTGGGCACCCCCGCTGCGATCATTAAGGTTTTAGCCCAGGTTTTACTGGATTCGATTTGGGCACCGGCTTGGCTGGGACCAAATACAGCAATCCCCTGGGGGGTTAAGACATCGGTGATGCCCATCGCCAGCGGCATCTCTGGACCAACCACCACTAAGGCAATCTCTTTTTCGAGGGCAAAGCGGGCGATCGCAGCAAAATCAGTCTCCGCTAACGGCACATTCTGGCCATTGACCAAGGCCGCAGTACCCCCATTCCCAGGCGCACAAAAGACTTGGCTCACCGAGGGGGACTGCAATAGTTTCCAAGCCAAAGCATGTTCGCGCCCCCCACTACCAATTACTAAAATTTTCACAGCCTTCGCTCACTCAACCCACAACTGAACATCCCCTAGTCTGGGTCACATCAGGGGTTGAGGTCAACCGATGAATCACTTTTAAAATTTGACTTTGAATAGCTGAAATAACTCACCCGTCTTCACTTTCATGACTTTGCCACCCGCGTCTTGAATCATGGATTTCCAGGTATCTACAGGATTTAGAAAGACCTCTGCACCCAGATAAGTTTCTAAAATAGCCCAATTGTCAGCCATCTCACTGTCTGGATCAATGACATCAAATAAGAAAATCCCCTCCGGTTTGAGGACTCGTTTCACCTCTAACAGCACCGCTTGCCAATATTCCTGGGGGAAATAGCAGCTTATCCCCGTGGCCACTACACCATCAAATTGGGATGCTTCGTACTTTAACTGATTCGCGGACCCCCGTTCTACTCCCCGGAAGAGTTTGGAATTTAACTGCGGCCCGCGACTATTGACCGCTTCTTGAGCCACCGCACTGAGGTCTTGACCATAGAAATAGGCTCCCCAATCATGCCAAGGATAGACCAAAAAGCTGAGGCCGCAACCTATATCTAGCCAATGTTGATTTTTTTGAGGTTGATGGAGTTGCCAAAATTCAGAGGCGATCCGGGCTTGCAGACGGCCTGCATTCCATTCCTGAAAGACGGGCATGGCCTCTACTTCTGGTGGCAGATCAAAGGCAGCCTGTTGATACTCTCGATTGAACCGCTGGGTCACCGCTTGTAATGGCTGATGCCAGCGTTCATCAGGATCGAATGGCTTTGGTAAACTGCTATACAGATCAGACTGGGGCTGTTTTTTAGCCATTTGCTCACCTTCTAGTCCTGTAATCCATAACAGACCAAGATATCGACACAAGGGCAGGTTCAACCTTTAAGGGCCTTCCTAAAATTCTGGCGGTAGGATTTGTTGGCTAACAACGCCGGCCAAAGGAGCGTCAGCAGCAAACGGTTTTGGCTGAAATTGGTTTGTCTGAAGCCAGACCAAAAGCGCCAACCCCCACCCACATAGATGATGGCTAGCAATAACGAGACCAAGACATGCATAGCGTCTCCTCCACAAAGACGATGATAATGCCTCAATTTTAGTCCACTGTTAAGGTGATTGTGCGCATCAGTAGAGTTTTGTGGCGATTCATGGATATACCTAGCCAGAGGTATCAGCACTGCCTGCAAGGGGAAGGTGACCAAGCTATAGTGGAGGATAAAAAAAGCTAGAAGATGAGGTTTGGCAGGGTGGGTGCTGATCAGCACCAGCCGGAAGGGAGATGGTTTAACTCAATCCAGAATGCACAGGAGGGAATTAAGGGATGTCAACGGCTTCCCCGAAAGAATCTAGGGAACTGGAGGCGGTGGTGGATGTTGAGGTGGTCAGTGATCGCGAGTATCAACAGACCTTAGCGCAACACAGGCAAACTGCTGAGCAAGACAAGAGGGCGCGATCGCGGGCTCAGCAAATTTTACAGCGCTACGAAAATGGCTTTACCCCTAATTTAGTCCAAGATATTCGCCTCTCCGCCTTTGATTCTCTGACAGTCAGTCGGGCGATTCTGCAACTGCTGCGCTTGAGTTTGGCTGAAGATCACAATTGTGCGGTGGGAGAGCAACGCTTCACCTATTTGCGCGAACCGAATCGGGCGATCGCACAACATTGCGGTCAGATCCTCTACCATCTGGGAGGGATACGATTAATGCATCACGTCCTGGAGTGGCTAATTCCAGCCTTTGATCAAGCCAATCTTAGTCAAGCTTGGCAAGGGATTGGTAACTGGCCAGTTTCTGTGATCAGACCCAAAGCTAGGGGGCAATCAGATTAGACCGGGAGTGGCGTGGGTTATCATTTAAGCGGTGGTAATGTTTGCTGCTGTACCCAGCGACGAAACGCTTTTAGCATCTGGCTACGCCCTTCAGTTTGTGCCTGATTTAGAAACTGAGGAATGGTTTCAATGAGCGGCCAATCAGGAAAATGAGGACTAAAAGTAGCATCTCTATACTGCCCATTTTCTAGAAGGCTGATGCTTAGTTTCCCGTCTTCAATGCACCATAGTTCAGGTACGCCCAGTCTTTGATATGCGTCGAGTCCGGTTTTAGAGGTGACATCCACTTCAATTGCTAAGTCTGGGGGCGGGTCAACCGTCAGATCGACTCGATTTTTGCCAATCATGCGAGTCGCGTTCTCAATATAGAAACAATCATCGGGTTCAATGCCTGTTGCCATATCTAGCCGCTTAAATGTACTGGAACCAAAACACTCATTATCAACATCAAGTTCTTCTAGCAGAATTTTAACCATATCTCCAACTAAAACTTTGGCTTTCTCGTGTTCTGGTAGGGGCATCCGAATCTCCAAAGTTCCATTGCTATAGGCAATCCGAGATGTGCGTTTATCTCCTAATTCAGCAAGAATGGCTTCAAATTCATCCCAGTTGACCCCTTGAAGTTGGAGGCGTTGCCCAGGTTGAACAACGATTTGCCGGAGTTCAAGCATAACCATGTTTTATAGTCCGGTAGGGTGATTATTTTGAGTATAGCGATCGCGGCTAACCCAAGATTCAGATTTACCCAAAGGGAAATCAGAGCGGACCTTTATCTATTGAGGAGTGGGGACTGAGACTTTTTCCTCATAGAGAGGGGCGGGTTTGGCGGTGATGCGTTGGGCAATCGGTTGTACCCGTTGGACAACTTTGATCAAATATTCATAGTCGGGGGGTTCGGCATTGGAAACGTAGCCGACGGAGCGCTTAGTCACCGGAGAAGCAGACTCTAAGGCGTTGACAATCCGCTCTTGCAGTTCCTGATCTACTTCAGGACCCGCTAAAACCGCACCGGATGGCACCACATGGGAGTCGCGGAATAACACGCGAAACTTTGTGTTTTGGAAATCAGGACGATATTGCTCCAATTCCGCTAAAGACAACGCCCCTGCCATGACCTCCCCTTTGTCAATCCACTCCAACACCTGTTTGGGCGTCGATCCAAAGCGAATTTCTGCCAGGGTGAGACCATAGAGGTTAAACACAGGAAAATAATATCCTGTGGCTGACCCCTTTTGTCCCAAGGCGATTTTCTGGTTGGCTAAGTCCTTAATACTTTGGGCGGGACTATCTTCGCGGACAACGATGACGGAGCGCTCTTGATCGCCTCCTTCGCGGGGGAGTAGGGGCACATATTCGGATTGGGAGATGGCGATCGCAGCTAAACCAGGAGGGGCAAACACCAAATCCCATCGCTGCCGCTCAATTTGGTCAATCGCTTGAATTTCATTGAGGGCGGGTTCGAGTTCAACTAGGCTTTTGAGTTCCACACTCAGATGATCTTTGAGGTCGGCATATTGCTCAAGAGAGCGAGCCTCTTCGCCATAACTAATAACGCCCACCAGCAGTTTCTTTAGGGTTGAATTTTCAGTTGGATTGCAGGCTATCAACAACCAGAGAACGGGTAATAAGAATAAGAAAAAACGACGTGAATGCATTTTCAAGAGCATCAAAAAACTTCATCTAAGTTATTGATGTTTGATCTTGTCGTGATTCCTCTAGCTGGGCTAAGCTAAAAGTTGGCTGCAAACCAGCAGAATCAGTTATTTCAAACTATCACAATATCAAGAAACATCAAACCGTAGCATAGCATATCACCCGTCCACTTCCCGATCAATCCGACCTGACACAATATTCGGTAATTTTCTTCCAAAGAAGATTTCTCAAGGTTGTTTTGAATGTATTATTTGTAATCAATCTTGATGATCTTGAAGGTGATACTGGCAATAATTAAGGAATTCTAAAATGCTTCAAAATCTCAAGTTGGGTCTCAAGTTAAATCTCATTTTGCTTTCGGTGTTTTTAATCATTATTTTGATCAATGGCTTAGTTTTATCTAATGTTTTGCAAAAAAACGCGGAGCAAGAGGTTCAAGATAAAGCCTCAATTCTCATGGAAACGATGCTATCTGTGCGTGAATACACCTCTAAGCAAGTGAACGAAGGCACCATCAAAAACTATCCCCCAATTTAGAGATCGATGGTCAATTTATTAAGCCAAGTATACCGGGCTATTCTGCACGTGAGGTCTTCAGAAACTTGCAGAAAAATGAGCTATACAGTGATTTTTTCTATAAAGAGGCTACCCTTAATCCCACCTATGCACCTGACAAAGCCGACAAAGAAGAAGCAAAGATCGTTGAAAAATTTCGCAGCCAGCCCAACTTAAAAGAGCAAGTGGGTTTTCGAACTGTATCCGCAGGGAACTTATTCTATATTGCCCGACCCCTGCAAATTAAGAGTGAAAGTTGTTTAGTCTGCCATACTACCCCTGAGCAAGCCCCCGCCAGCCAGATCAAGACCTATGGTGATAAGGGAGGCTTTGGCTGGAAACTCAACGAAATTGTTGGTGCCCAGATTATTATCGTCCCCGCCAGCAAGGTTTTTGACGAGGCACGCCGTTTGCAGCTCTTGGTGATTGGCATTTTGGTAGCAGGGTTTGTTGTTGCTGCCATTATTCTGAATCTATTCTTGAAGTTTTCGATTATTTCCCCCTTGAAAAAAATGTCAAAATGGTCTAAAGACGTCAGTACAGGCACCTTAGATGCTGATTTTGAACATAAACCCAACGATGAGATTGGGGTGCTGGCCGCTTCTGTGAATCGTCTGAAAGTCAGTTTAGAGATGGCCATGAATATGCTTGGCCAAAATCCTGAGAAGCCCTAATTTAAACAAAGTCTTTGATTTTTTGCACCAACAAGGTTAAGCCAAATAGGGCAACTATGAATATCCCAAAAATCCCTAGGTGTTTGTTGACGTTGACGTTGAAGGTATTGCTAAATTGTTCGTTGATACCGTTGATCAAACCTTCTGCTGCGCCAATGGCACCATCGCGTTTTAAGGTCCACTCGGTTAAATCGGTTTGGTACTTTTCTTGATCTTTATTAAATTTCTCCGAGACTTCTGGAGATTGAGCATCTGCAACTGTGGGCTGTTTGGGTTGCTTGGGCTTGGGTTGATCGACAATGGGATCATATTCTTGGAGAATGCCCGGAAACTGACATTGCTTGAAGACCTTTTCTCCCATACACTGACAATCTTTTTTGCGCTTATCGCTAATTTCATCGTATTTCTTGACTTTACCAGAGGTGACATCTTGCCAACAGGGGTCTTTAGCCACATCAATGCCTGCTTCTGAAAGGGTAACTAAAGCTTCAAAGGGCCATTTTGTCAGCGAGAGTTGATTGAGAACCTTCCCTGGAGGGCCAAAGGTTTCAATGGGTAAGACCCCACCCCCAAAGATAATTTGGGGGATTAAGAAAACCAAGACTAAAATGGGCGCGACACTTTGATTAGGGGCAGCAGCAGAGCCTAATAGCCCCAAGAGCATCCCGGCAATCACCGATAGGGTAATGGTCGTATACATGCCCAAAAGAATTCCCGGTTCATTGGGTAAATCTTTGACGGCAATGATCTTGAATAATAAGAAAATCCCCCCTTGGTAGAGGGCAATTAGCACACTCACCCAGACTTTCGACAATACATAGGGGGTAATTTGTAAGCCAATAATCCGTTCGCGTCGATAAATGTCAATTTCTTTGACGATTTCCCGCATAGTCGGCAGTGCGCCCACCATGACGGCAAACAGAATCGTCGTAAACAGCATAGTCAGAGCTAGACTGGCATCGCCATCTTTGGTGTTGAAAAGGGGTTTACTCCAAGTGACCAAATCTAGGAGTCCTAGAAGAGGGGCGACGGCCAGCATGAGTAGAAGACTGATGCGATCGCGCATCAAAATCGCAATATTGCGTTTCGATAAAATCAAGAACTGTCGCCAACTAGAAATGCTCTTAACTTGTGCCCCCGGCAACGGCTGACGCAGTCGTTTGGATCCTCGCTGCACCGCAGAGCCTCCCAAGGAGTGCTGGCGTTGAGTCACATATTTTTGATACAGAGGGGATTTTAGATAGCGCTGTTGCCACTCTTGGGGAGATAACTCATGTTCAACCTTGGTATAGATTTGGTTAAATTTCTCCACGCCAAAATATTGAGGGGCTTCCTTGGGTGGACCGTAATAGGCTAAATATCCGCCTCTGGCCATAAACACCACCTGATCACAGAGGGTGACATTATCCGTAGCATGGGTGATCAACAAAATAGTCCGACCTTGGTCAGCTAACTCCCGGAGTAGTTGCATCAACTCCGCTTCGGTCCCTGGATCCAAGCCTGAGGTCGCTTCATCTAAATAGAACAAACTGGGCTTAGTGAGCAGTTCCACCCCAATCGAGACCCGCTTAATTTGGCCACCGCTTAAGGACTTAATCGGCACAGAACGGCGATGCACCAACCCTAAATCTTGGAGAACCTCATTCACCCGCATTTTGCGCTCAGCACGGGTGGTATCCGCCGGCATCCGCAATTGCGCTGCAAAATCAAGGGCTTGTTCAACCGTTAGCTCCATATGAACAATATCCCGCTGCGGCACATAGCCAATTTCACTGCGGTAGGCATTGAAATTGCGGTAAAGATCAGTGCCATTGACTAAGACGTTGCCGCTAGTAGCCGGCCGAAACCCATTGAGGGCATCTAATAGGGTTGATTTACCCCCGCCGCTGACCCCAGCAATGACCACAAACTCCCTTGCTTGGACGGATAAGGAAATATCTTGTAAAAGGTTGAGAGTTTTATGGATAACCTTATTGAGACCGATCGCATCAATGCGTAAATTGCCTTCTTCGTTGCTATGTAACAGCGTCTCATTGAGATTAAACAGCAGGCTCGTCGAACCAACGCGGATGGTATCCCCGACGCGCAGGGGATGATGGCCAACAATTTGCTTGCCATTGAGAAAGGTGCCATTGGTGGAGTTGAGATCCAAGACAATATAAGACCCTTCTTGTTTTTTAATTTGAGCATGGAAACGCGAGACTGAGGGATGATTGATAGCCATGTCATTGAGGGGATCACGACCCAAGGTAAAGGTTTCGCGTCCCTTTAAGTCCAAATGTCGCGCTTGGGTTGGTGTCCCTGCCAACCCAAGATCCGGCATACCCGAAATGGTTGTTTTTTGGGTAGCTGCGGAAATAGTAGGTTGCACGGGAGTCGGCACTGTCAAAGAAAAAATCAGTTCATAGAAACCAATACGGACTTGATCCCCTGTAACCAGTGTCCGAGGCGTATGGGGAGATAATTGAATCCCGTTGACATAGGTGCCATCGGAGCTGTTGAGATCGGTAACGGTATAAGCATTGCCAGAAAATTTAACTTGGGCGTGGTGCCGAGAAACAGATAAATCATCACTCAAAACCAAATTGTTATCCGGGGCTCGACCTAAATTCACTTCATTTTGAGTGAGAGAAAATTCCCGGGTCAACATCTGGTTTTTGCGAATATCAAATTTGGCAGCAGGATTAGGCATCGTCAGGTTCGCGGCAGCATGGATGAAATTAGCTCGCAATGGGTTGATCGTGATCTAAGCAACAGAGTACTCACCTTAGGATCCAACTCACTCTCATCCGAACATTCATCAATATTAATGCCAATACTGTTCGAATCACTCAAGATGACTTTTTTCGGTTTCTGCTAGCTCTTTGTTCAGACTGTTTTGAGGGGTTAACACCCCTCAAAACGTCTTAGAACTCCCCTAGGAACGTAATCTTTGCTGAAATTCCATGACTTGTTCTGGCTTAGGAATTTGTCGGGAGAGTAACTGAACCAGCTCTGCTTCCGTCACATTGGGATATTGAGTAATGGTGCGTTGATAAATGATGGCGGAGATCGGACCAATAAACTCTGCTAAAATCTGCCGGCACCGTTGAGCAAACTCTGGACGAATCGAGGAAGTGGACGACTGAGTAGGAATCGGTGTCGTCGCTGAATCAGCACTAGAAGTGGCGGCACTGGGAACTGATGGCATTGCTATAGGGATCTGCGGGGGTTCAGAATGTGCTGCTCCCGATACAGGTTGCCCCATCTCTGGTTTGGCAGGGCTAGGGGAGTTGACCACTGGGGTAGAGGTAGGAGAAGGGGCAGATTCTAAAGGCTGGGGGGCGTTGAGTACAGAGTTAGAAATGGGCTGTCCACTCGTTTCTAAAATGGCAACCTGTTGTAAAACTGCTTCAGCATTAACAGGGCGTTGACTGGCAATCGGAGCCATCAGCCAATCTAAGAGATTAGCAAATTTAGGGGAGATATTGATGGCCGTAGAGCGCCAGTTAAATTCATCTGTGCCACCGTCATAGAATTGACTCAGTTCTTTTCCGGTTACCAAATATACAAAGGTTCGCCCTAGGGCAAAAAAGTCCGACTGAGGCACTGCCTGACCATGGATTTGTTCTCGGGGAGTATAAAAAGAAGAAACAACCCGCGTTCCCCCTTGTTGGGTATTATGGGTGACATTGGTCACTGAACGGGCTGTACCGAAATCGACCAGACAGAGATTGCCATTTGCCTTCAACATGATGTTAGAGGGCTTAATATCTCGATGGAGGACGTGCTGATGATGAACGACTTGCAGGATTTTGAGTACCTGCTTTAGCCACTGCACTGCTAATTTCTCTTCAATAGGGTGTCCCCGTTGCCGTAAATAGTCTTGTAAATCTAACCCCACAATTTTTTCCATGACGAAACAGTGCAGGGGTTCTTTCCAATTTCGAGGATAGAAGGTGAAGTAAGAATTGGGTTCGACCTTGGGGATGCCGGGATGATTCAGTTGGCTGAGCAGGTTGGCTTCCCGTTGAAATAACTCGACATGCTTGGGATAGTTATCCGTTAGAATTTTGAGAATTTTGGGGCCGCTATCGAGATCGCTGACTTCATAGGTTTTCCCAAATCCACCTTGACCTCGAAGACTGAGAACACGGTAGCGACCCTCTATCAACAGTTCTGATCCACAGCTAGCGCAGAACAGATGTTCATCTGAACTTTGGGGATTGGCGCAACTAGGATTGATGCAGAGGCTCATGGGAAAGAATTGGACAGAACGATTGTGGGCAAAGAAGGCTAGGGCTGGTTATGGCATAACTCAACTGGCGTTCAGTGGGAGTTCAATGGCGTTTGTAGGATGTTGAGGGCAGGCATCTTTACTCTAGGGAATAAATTTTTTGGTTTAAAACCCCAGAATCCAGGATGCACAAGCTGATCCTGGTGATTGAAACTTGTTAAAATCCAACACGCTATTTTCTTTAGATACCCCCAATAAGACGTCAACCTTTGTAGAGAGTTTTACGCACAGCTTAGGAGAATCTACCAGCAGGGTACCCAGTTTCTCCTGTGTTTTGTGCGATCGCTCCTTACAAACTCATACCTTCAGCCATAGGATCACTTCATTCTCAGTGTAGAGTCCTTGAGAGCATGGAGAAAATGATCCAGGTCATTGAGATTGCACTTGTTGAATCAATCCCCATGAGTGATCCACAACAATTCACCCAGGCAACCAATTCTCTGTCTCCTCTGTTGTGGGTTGCGAACCCTACCGGGAGATAGCGGATTGATTCCTTGATACTTCTTAATAAACCATTTTTAAACCACTTCCTCATGCCCTACTGACAATTAGAGAAGGGTCTGTTACAGGTAATACAATGATCTTAAAACTTTACAAAACTGGAGATGGAGTGAAGAAGGAGGAGCGCTTTTTACCCTTTCTGGGGAAGGCAGCGATATGATTTATCTCAATACTAGTTTATCTAAATTGCTACCACTTCAAATTGACCCACTCTCGTTCTTGTGATTTCCCTACCATTTTTGTCTTGGACGACCTTGGTTAGCATGACGACTCCATTACTAGGGGATGTCAGAATTGATCTGGTCACTTTGGTGATCTTAATTCTTTTATCGGCCTTCTTCTCAGGTTCGGAAACAGCGATTACAGCGCTGGACAATCTGAAATTGCGAGCCTTCATGAAAGAAGAAGGCGATCCCCAGGGGATTTATCGACTGGCTTTAGAAAAACGAACCCGCTTTATCACAACGCTATTAGTTGGCAATAATCTTGTTAATAATTTTGCGGCAATTTTAACAAGCAATTTGTTTGTGATCTGGTTTGGGGGAGCAGGGGTGGGAATTGCCACGGCAGTTGTCACATTTTTGTTGTTATTGTTTGGTGAGATTACACCCAAATCTTTAGCCATCAATTATGCGACCTCCATCTTCCCGTGGATTGTGCGCCCGGTTTATTGGTTATCGGTATTGCTTTCACCCATTATTCAACTGTTTGAGGGAATTGTTCAATTTCTCCTGCGTCTGCTTCAAGGTGATTTGGTTCAACAGCGTGAGTCTGTACAAGATTTACAACTGTTGATTGAGGTGTTAGGTGGACGGGGGCAGCTTGATTTTCAAAAGCGACAATTACTGAGTAAGGCGCTGATGTTGGATCAACTGACTGTACGCCAAGTTGTCAAACCTCGTGTGCAGATGCAAACCATTGCCCATGAGGCTACGATGCAAGATCTGATTGATGTTTGCTTAGAGAGTGGTTATTCGCGGATTCCCGTACAAGAAGATTCAAAAGATGCCATTGTCGGTGTGATTCACTTAAAAAGTGCGGTGCAACATCTCAAAACCCAAGGAAATAATCCAGTAACCTTAGCGATGGATCCTCCCGTCTATGTCCCAGAAACCAAACGGGTAGCAGATTTGATGAAAGAGATGCTGCATCAGCATCTGCATTTAGCCATTGCTGTGGATGAATATGGGGGAACAGTGGGCTTGATCACCTTAGAGGATATTTTAGAAGAGTTGGTGGGTGAAATTTATGATGAGAGCGATGTCCCAACTCACTCCCCACGACGATATTTTCGGTTAGGACTTCTCTCTCAGCATGGGTCTTAGCTTCTTTTTACCTTGGTTGAACGCAGGCGAGACTGGGCAATCTGCCAACTGAGAAAAATTACGGGGAGTAACCCCACTAAAACAATTGCTAAAGCGGGAGCTGAGGCCTCCACTAGCCGCTCGTCGGAGGCATAGCGATAAACCCGAACAGCTAAAGTGTCAAAATTGGAGGGTTGGATGACGATGGTTGCAGGCAGTTCTTTCATCACGTCCACAAAGACTAACATCAGGGCGGTGAGCAAACTTCCCCCCATTAAGGGGGCATGAACTTGATCAAGGTGCTGCGGGCAGAATGACCCAAGCTATGGGCAGTATCATCGAAGCTAGGGCGAATTTTAGTTAAGCCAGACTCTAAAGTACTAAGGGAGACAGCCAGGAACCGGACTAAATAGGCAAAGATGAGGGCGGTAATTGTTCCCTGAAGTACAGATCCGGGAGGGAGATGAAACCAATTTTGGAGTAGGGGTGCGATCGCACCCTCCCCTTGAGCCAGCGGAATTAAAATTCCCACCGCAATAACGGATCCTGGAATTGCATATCCCATTGCTGCTATCTGCACCCCAAACCGCATCACGGGTGTCCCACATAGCCGTAAGCCATACACCAGAAACAGAGAGAGAAGAATGGCAAGTCCCCCCGTCAAGAAGGCTAAGGCCAAACTGTTGAGCGCAAGAGACCAAAAGCGTTGATTCAAGGTTTCAGCGGCATGGGTAATTGTCATTGACAACAACAGTCCACCAGGAATTAATAATCCCAAAGCAATGGGTAAGAAACAGATCCACCAGGCCAAAAACGCCCGTCCCCCTTGCAAAGAGTAGGCTGCTAATTGCTGAAAGGGGCTACTGGTTTGGTAATAACGTGCCTGTCGTCGGGACCAATGCTCTAGCAAAATTAAACTCAAGATGAACATCATCAAGACCGCCGCCAGTTGGGTGGCGGCGACGCGTTCCCCACTCCCGATCCAGGTGCGATAGATCCCTGTGGTAAAGGTGGGAACCCCAAAGTATTCAACAGTGCCAAAATCATTGAGGGTTTCCATCAACGCCAAGGATAGGCCAGCGGTAATCGCTGGACGAGCCAAGGGCAGAGCCACTTTGAAAAAGCTTTGCCAGGGATTACAACCTAGGGAACGACTGGCTTCTTGAGTGCAGAGGGCTTGTTCTAGGAATGTGACTCTGGTCAGAAGATAGACGTAGGGATATAGGACTAGGGTGAGCATAGCGATCGCCCCCCCTAAAGAGCGACTATTTGGAAACCAGTAGTCCGTCGCACTCTGCCACCCAAAAATATCGCGCAGAGTGGTTTGTATGGGGCCAAAATAATCGAGTACATCTGTATAGGTATAAGCCAGTAAATAGGCAGGTGCGGCCAACGGCAATAGCAACGCCCATTCAAAGATGCGCCTACCTGGGAACGCACACATGGTCACCAGCCAAGCCGTACCTACCCCGATCCCCAGAACCCCCCCACTTACCCCCAACATCAGCAAGAGAGAATTGGTGATGTACTGCTGCAAAACATAAGCCGCCAGATGCTCCCAAGCATCCCGCTGGTTGGTAAAAATGCTGCTGAAGACCACGAAGACGGGAGTGGCAATCAATCCAGCAATCCCTACGACCCCAACAGTCCAAACATTCCATTGACGAAGCCCTAAAGGAGCGAGCTTGCGAGAGAATCTGAGAAAAGATTTAGAAACAGTACTCAAGACAAATGCCATAGAATAGTCCATCAACATCCAGTATGGCATCATGTTTTAGTCAAACGCTCAAAAATCTTGCCCACTAAGGCATTGACAAATACCCAAGATTGGCACTAGCCTGCTTTCATGCCAACGCGCTCTTTCAAGAACGCGCGAGCCTTCCTACTGAGTAAACTAAAGGACAGCCATTGAGCGTGCCGCTATAAAATCTAGAATTATTTCCAGGACTGTCTTTATGCTTACGACATTTCTATGCAAGTCCATGACAGGGCGGGCAAAGGGCATGAATGGTGAGTTGGCAATCTAGCAGGTGGAATCCGGCTTGTTGTGCCTCCGTTTTGCCAATTTTTAGAACAGAGTCACTTTTAAACTCAATCGTTTGATTACACTTGACACAAATGAGGTGATGATGATGATTGGGGTAGGGCTGGTTCAGCTCATAATGTTTATGACCCTCTGCGAACTCTAGCTCACGTAAAATACCCATGTGTGACATCAACTTGATGTTGCGATAGATGGTTGAAAGGCTGATGGGATTCCCTTGCTGGGAGAGCAGTTCACGCAGATCTTCCGCGCTAAGATGTTGACCCTTTGGCAAATTTCGGAAGGCAGTCAGAATGATTTCTCGTTGTGGTGTTAGTCGCCAACCTCTCTCATTTAATTCTGCTTTAAGTGAGTGAGATGTATACATACACTGCCCTGTTAACATCGATCTTGATCAAAGTTTACAGTAATTCTCAATAAAAATAATCATTAGCGATTTATATGAGGTTGTTGCTCCTCAGGTGATTGCTGGCGTTGATCTACGACTTGCTCTAGTCTTCGCCCCCATTCTGTTTTCTATTGCCTGGAATGTCATTTTCTTTGGTAGGCCTAACTTGCAAGAAATCCAAGAGGTCTTGCAACGGCAATAAGTTCCAGTGTATTAGGCAAAACGACGCTAGCTTGACACTCTCTTTGTTGATAGGGAGTGTCTTTCTTTGCGATATTTGTTCTATTGCATTGCGGTATAAATACAGCACCCTTTTTAACCCCTAAAAAGATTATTCTTCAAGGTTTTTGCTTTTTACCTTGTTACTTCCATGTAGTGGTAATAGAACCTTACGAGCCGTTTGCCGATCTAAAAAATCTCCAAAATGAATAAGGTGGCATAGGTTGCTACCACAAGCGGAGCGAGAACAATAGAAAAGCGTGGATCCATCAATAGAGAAACAAAACATACATAGGGTTTACTTCCAGATTAGTGATTTAACCCAGTTGGCTACCAATATTAGGCGTTTATAAGAATATTCTTAAATTATTTTCTAGAGATAATCCTAAAAAGACTTTCTGTCTATCAGGAATTAGGATTTTATAGATTCAATTATCGTCGCATATCTCTCAAATAATTGTAAATTAATATCAATAAATCTGAATAAGATTCTGAGGCATATCCATCTATATCCTGATCCCCTAGGATATGTTTTCAACCCATTGAGGAACAAGGACTGCATGGCCACTTTTTATTGCAACCGGATTATTCTAGAAGAAGATCGGTAAACAAACAGATGCCAAGGGAGATAACACAGGCCAATATCAGACCTTCTTTGCCAGCAGATTACGGTGCGATCGCAGCCATCTATAATGAAGCGATCTCCACGGGTAGCATTACCTTTGATACACAGCCCTTTGCGGCTGAGGATATTCAAGCTTGGGTGGATAAATTTTGCGATCGCGAAGGTCTCCTGGTAGCTGAACGCGATCATCGTATCCTCGGCTGGGGTCTTATCAAACAATACAGCGATCGACCGGGCTATCGAGTCTGTTGCGAAACCTCGATCTACCTTACCTTGGCAGCCAGAGGCAAAGGATATGGTCGCTTACTACAAACGACCCTCCTTGAGAAGGTTGCTGCTCTGGGATATCACCATGTTGTGGTCAAAATTACCGCTACCAATCACAGCAGTATTGCGTTCCACCAAAAGTTTGGCTTTGAACGAGTGGGGATTCAAAAGGAGATCGGTCATGTTGCAGACCGTTGGCAAGATGTAGCGATTATGCAGCTTATTCTACCGCAAGTGCCTCCCTTCCCAGATATGTCTGCACCCAAATAGGCTGAACCACCATGGTATTCCATGAAGGATCAAATTCAGCAAAAAACTTGGGTATTTCTCGATAATCAGACTACAGATCAGGGTAGGGAAGGTGGAGAAGATAAGGGAGGGCGTCTCGCTCAATTTCGGAGAGTGGGTGCTAACAGCTTACAGATCCAAGACGATGTTCTCCAGACCCTGAACCAGGCGATCCAGCCCTTGAGCCATTGTTGCTGTATTCAATGCACCGTAAGCGATACGCAGATAACGGCCTTTTTGCATACCAAAGGCACTGCCTGGAATCACGGCTACCCCATAGTTGCGGATTAATTGCTCTACCAAGGTCATATCAGGGATGGGGGTGTTGACTTTGATCAGCAGATAAAAAGCACCTGAACTGGTGGGCACGGTACAAAGGGTTTCCAGGGGATGCAGGGCTTGTTGGATCATTTGTCGCTTGTGGTCAAGGGCGACTAAATGTTGTTGACAATAGTGGCGTCCGGCTTGTAAAGCCCCTAGTGCTGCATATTGTGAGATTACGGGGGGGCAAATCAGCAAGGTATCTTGAATTTTTTGAATTGCTTCGCGCAGGTGGAGCGGAATCACCATATAGCCAATCCGCCAACTGGCAAATCCATAGGCTTTGGAGAGGGTAAATAGGGAAATTGTGTGGGTTTGCTGGGGATCAAAGCAGCCAGGGGAGATATGTTCTGCCCCAGCATAGGTGAAGTATTCGTAGGCTTCGTCCGTGATGTGGTAGAGATTGCGATCGCGACACAATTGATTGACTGCTTGCAAATCCGCTGGTGCATACACTGCCCCGGACGGGTTATTGGGTGAGACGGTGACAATTGCCCGGGTTTTATCGGTGATTGCTGCTGCAATTTGGTCGAGTTGCAACTGATAATGGCGATCCGTCGGCACACCAATAGGGCGACCATTGGCTAGGGTAATCGCCATTTCATGGTTGAAGTAATAGGGGATGGGCAGAATGATTTCATCCCCCGGATCGAGAATTGCCAGGATCGCATTCATAAAGGCCATATTGCCCCCCGCCGTCACCAAAATCTGATCCCTACTTTGGAGGATGAGATGATTCTCGGCTTGTACTTTTTGAGCAATGGTCTCTACTAAAGCGGGAATACCCTGAACCGCTTTATATTCATGGACATCCGTTGCTTGGTGAAATTGGGCTAACTGGGCAATGGCTTCTGGCGGTGGACCGTAGGAGACCACACCTTGCCCCAAGGACAGGGTTCCTGGGTATTGCCGAATCCAATTCCCGACAATGGGAATAATGGGGCTTTGCACAGCTTGAACACGAGCGGCTAAACCAACCATTGGCACTAAGCAGGATCTACCGCACAGGGTTGGATGGCGCAGTGATAGGCCGTCAGAAAATGTCCCGCCTCATGATGCACCACCCGTTGCCGATATCGAGGCGATAATCGTGCCCAACTATCTAAAAAAATAGTCAGACCCCGCCCCTGAAATCCTAAAGTATCGAGGGTGACTAAACCCAGTAGCCCTAGGGTTGGGATGACGGAAAATTCCAGGGCAATATTGAATAAGGATCCAATCCAATAGGATCCGCTGAGGAGGGCGACGAAGAGGGCGATCGCATTTAAGGAAATCGGATTCATAGCGCTATTTAAGAGCCTTGATTGCGGGCATTGTAAAACGTCTCCAAACTATCCTGGTCGCCAACATATCGCCAATGCCAAGGCTCATAGCTCACCCCTTGGGAATTACCTTTAGGAAAAGACAACTCAAAGCTATACCGAGGGGCATTTTGAGTGAGCCAAGCAAAGGCGGCGGTTTTCTCAAAATCTGTACTCAGATAAGTATTAGGCTGGCTGGCATCACCAATATCTATGGCATAGCCCGTATGATGCTCACTATGACGGGGCGGCGCACTCACCTTGGCTCGCTGTTGCGTCCCTTGCACCCGTTCTTCTTTCACCTTAAAGAACAAGTAATCTTGATCCTCTACGGTTCTAAACCCTGATAAGGGCAGTAACGTCACACCTTCCTTAGCCGCCGCCGCAGACATTTGTTGATAGGCTTGAGCCGCAGCCCCCCGCAGTCTAATCCGACCGTCGGTAGTAATGGCTTCTAATTCATTTTCAGGAGCAACCTCATAAGCAAAATGTCCCAAGGTTGTATTCGGTTTGGACTCAGCATTGACTGAAGAGGCTTTGCTTAAGTCCGGAGAAGTCTTGGTAGCCGCTGGCTCCCCTTCCCCCTTCCTTTGAGAAGACTGAGTCTTGAACACCCCCACTGCAAGCCCAACACCCAAGGCCAGACCCACCAGTCCTAAACCACTACCGATGAGGATAGTAGGGTTAAACCGAGGGGGGGAAGCTTGAGGAACTTGTTGCCGACGGGCTTCTGGGATATCGTCGTACATATAAAATTAAGCAAGATTGGTATTCATCTTAATATTTTTTTCTAAAGAATGACGCTGCCCTTGTTGCTGCCGTTCAAATTGGCCGCCAACTCACCCATCAATGGATTTGGCAAAATATCAATTTTGAACTGTTCCCCGGCGATCGCTTGGCGATTGTCGATCCTTCAGGGGTCGGCAAAACTCTGCTTTTACGAGCCATTGCTGGGCTTGATCCGATCCAAGCTGGAGAAATTATCTTTCAGAGGCAGTCTCTCTCCAGTCTCTCTATGCCTAGGTATCGGGCACAAGTGTTTTATCTGCATCAGCAACCTGCACTGTTGGAAGGGACGGTAGAATTTAATTTGCAGCAGGTTTATCGATTGACCCTCCATAACCAGAAAGCCTACAATCAGGCGCAAATCCTGAGCTATCTGTCTTCCCTTCAGCGGGATGTGGAGTTTCTGTCTCGCTCGGTTGAGGATTTATCCGGTGGTGAAGTTCAAATTGTAGCTTGCTTGCGGGCGTTGCAGCTTGCACCTCAAGTATTACTTCTAGATGAACCGACCGCCTCCATGGATGAGGCAACAGCTCAACAAATAGAAGCCTTAATTGTGCAATGGCAGCAGGCAGATTCATTGCGAAGTTGCATTTGGACTAGCCACAATGCTAGCCAACTCCAGCGGGTCACTGAACACCAGCTCATCTTGAAAGCAACACCATAATCTATGGATCAAAATTATATTCCCATCGATAATATTCAGCTGGCTCTAGCTTCAACCTTGATTTTGATCAATCTGGGTCTGTCGGTAACATTGCAATTGGGCTTAGTCAAAAGCTTAGGGCTGGCTACCTTGCGAATGGTAGTACAGTTATTGCTGGTCGGGTATATTTTGGGCTGGGTGTTTGCCCTAGACAACCCCTGGCTCGTCTTATTGGTGGCCTTGGTGATGAGTGCGATCGCAGGCAACGCCTCCGTGAGTCTTACCCGACGGCGCTTTTTGCATATCTACTGGCACAGTCTGCTCTCGATTCTGGCCTCCAGCGCCCTAGTTACGGGTTTGTTGGTGGAAGGGGTGCTTCGTATCGATCCCTGGTATGACCCCCAGTATGTGATTCCCTTGCTGGGCATGGTACTGGGGAACACATTGACGGGCACATCTCTGGCTTTGGATCGATTTATGGAGGATCTGGTGGGGCGGCGATCTCAAATTGAATCCCTCTTGGCTTTAGGGGCAACCCGTTGGGAAGCGGCTCACGAGACGGTCAAAGAGGCCCTGAGAACGGGGATGATTCCCACAATCTCCATGATGGTAGTGGGATTAGTCAGTCTACCAGGGATGATGACGGGGCAAATTTTGGGTGGGGTAAACCCGACGGATGCGGTTCGCTATCAAATCGTCATCTTTTTCACGATCTCAGCAGGGACGGCTCTAGCTTGCATGGGGATTGTGCTCTTAGCTTTTGTCGTTTTGTTTAGTCCTGACCATCAACTGCGATTGGATCGGTTGCAGAAGCGAGAAAGCTAATCTTTCGTTATGCCATCTACAATCCTGAGTTTTGGCGACACGATGGACATCAACCGTTTGAGGTCTACAAACTGACAGAAAAACACTATCAACTCCAAATTGGTGAACCCTATTGGATGCCAGAAGTGGGGATGGGTATTGGACGCGCGCAGCAGGTTATTAGGGCAATTGAGCAAGAAATTCTGAGCTGGTATGACTCCCAGAGCAATGTCTATCCTGCACCCGATACAATTGTGCAACAAATGCAGCAGCAGTTGAAGGTCGAGCAACAACGGGCAGAACGGCTGGCTGACCGACTCCGGGAATTAGGTGAAGACCCTGATCGGCTTTGATTTATGGGCTAGATTACTATGCTTCCATGACAATACCGCGATCGCAGTCATCGAAGGGAAGATGCGATCGCGGTATCTCTGAGCAAACCATGCCAAGGTCAGCATCTGTGTGCTAGATAAAGTTAAGGGTTGAACACCACCAGAACGGCTAACCGACCGTAACCTTGACAGACTTTTTCGCCTCCTCTACGGATTTAGGCAAGGTGAGATCGAGCACACCCTTGTTATATTCGGCTGTGACGCGATCGGTTTGAATGTGGCTGGGGATGGGAATGACGCGCTCAAATTTACCATAGTAAAATTCGGAGCGAACCATGCCTTCTGACTCGGTTTTGGATTCTGATTTCCGTTCTCCCCGAATCGAAACGGCATCCTCTGTCACTTCAATATTGAGATCCTTGGCTTCTAGACCAGGGAGTTCCAGCTTCAGATGAACTTCTTGATCAGTTTCATCCATTTCTACTAAGGGCATAAAGGCGAGGTCGTCTTGCCCACCATTAGAAAAGGGAACCCAACGCTCAAACATCCGATCCATCTCCCGCCGCAAATTTTCCAGTTCCTGGAAAGGTTCCCAGCCTAAAGGACGCGAACGCTCAAGACTACGGAAAGGATCACGACGAACAATAGTCATCATCTCTTCTCCTAGGAATTAACAACACTCCGGGGTTACCGCCTTGCCAACAACAATGGCGTGTCATCCTGCTGGGTTAGCAAGGGTTAAGGTGTAACCTCGTTCTATTTTGAGCTTAGGGCTAAAAGTTGATGAACTTGTGAAGCAAGTTTCACCTTCAATTAGGCTAGGGATTGACGATAGTCCGTTAACAGCTTGGGTAAATAATCATAACCATCCACACCAATTTGGGCGATCAGGGCAGGGCGTAGCCGCACCAGATGTTCTTGAAAGACATCAGGGCCAATCTGCCCATAGAGGATGCTTAATAACCCTGCCGATTGCCGCCACTTGAGGGATTCGATTTGATACAGCAAATACATGGCTAAGCTGCCCGTGTAAATTGCCGCCTCGATTTGTCCTAAACCCCGATGCGCCTCGGCTAAGTAATGATAATTCAAGCTCACTAAGGCGCGATCGCCAATCCCTTCGGCAATATGAACGCCCTGCTTGAGCACCTCAATAGCGGCTGGCAGGTTACCCGTCACCACCAACACAATGCCCAGACTATTGGTACACAGCGCCTGACTGGGACGATCTCCCACCTGTTCTGACAAGTGTAATCCTTGCTCTAAATAAACCAGGATGTTTTCATATCGGTCTGAATCTAGAGGGTTTTCTGCTTGAATTTGTAGCACTTCGCTGTAGCCAAAATTGGCTAGGGCGTTGGCTTCGCCGATCCGATCCCCGATTTGACGAGCCAAAATTAAAGCCCGTTGACTGTTTGCGATCGCATCGTCATAGTTCTGTTGGGCGATATAGGTACGACTCAGATGATTGAGGCTAGCCACCTCGCAGGTGCGATCCTCAGCGGTGCGGGCAATGTCTAGGGCTTGCTCATGGAATTGTAACGCTTGCTCATAATGGCCTAATGCCTGCTGTGTATAGCCTGCGAGGATGAGAATGCGGGCTTTTATCCCTGTATTGGGGGTTTGGCGCAAAGGACGATCTAAATAGTCCAGCATGGTTTGCAGGGATTCTCCGGAAAGAGCCGTAAACAATCCCCCATAAAGCGGGAAATAGGCTTGTTGAGCAAATTGGGCTAAAATCTGCAAGGCCATTTGAAAGCACCCTTCCGTGAGTGCTGTCTGCCCCAGTTGATGAAACCGATGGGAGAGCTGTCCCCAAACAATGGTGAAGGTTAGAAAGGTGGCAATAGAAAGGCGCTTCCCCGCTCGAGGGTCGTAGGGTTGCTGATCAAACCAGCGCACCAGTCCCAATTGCAATCGCTGCAGAACCACCACGAGTTCCACCCAGGAACTGGTCGGCAAGGGGATGGGTAAGCCCGCCGTAGTAATGCTCTGATGCTGCGCTAAATCTGTAAAGACATGTCGGAGCAAATCACTTTCTACCGCTTTTGCCCAGTGGCTCCAGGGACCGCGCTGTTCGGTGACCTTGCCAAATCCTAGGGATCTTTGGCTTTGCTTATACATCCAACCGATGACTTGCGTTTCTAACTGTTGCCAAGATCGCAGGCCACTTTGCAGACCCTGAGCCAATTCTAGTGTCTGTCGAGATGAAGAATCTGATCCTGAAGACAGCTCCTCCGGCTGTTGGAGGAGCTGACTGAGCTGCTGGAGCTGCTCTAGGCTTAAAGGACTATTCTGATTAACATCCAGAATATTGATGAGTTCCTGTAGTTGTTGATCGGGGGCTGCTGAACGCAAAGACCGGACGACACTAGCTAGTAAGGTATTGGCCTGGTTTTGCTTTTGCCACCGTTCCCATTCCCCTTGAATGGTGGTTAAGGCGCGTTGTTTGCGTGTGGCTTTGGCTTGCTGGAGTTCATCTATATCAGAAGTTAACTGAGTTTGGAGATCCTCAGCATAGGTTTGCAAGCAGCGCTCGAATAGCTCACCCGTACCAGCATCGATCTTTTCAGATAAGGTGTGATAGATCTGCTCTTTAGAGCGAATATTACCTTTTAAGGTGTCGGTAACGATTTGATCAATGAGTTCAAGGTAGCGATCGCGCATAGGCCCGCATAAATCCATCTCGCTTCAGCCTAACAAATCCCTTGTATTACTTCTGCAAAGTCAGCAAGAGCAAAAACCTAGCTGCTATGACAGCAGCTAGGTTCATAACCATTACAAGGCAAGTGAAGCAAAAACAGTGCGGACGCCAGGATTAGGCAGCGGCTGAGTCTAAGCTGACTTTTACAACTTTATTTTGCTCACTAACGCTTTTGGGAAGGGTCAATTGCAAAATGCCATCTTGGTAATCCGCTTTGATCGCTGTATGCTCGATACGAGCTGGCAAAGGAATGACGCGCCGGAATTGACCATAGCGAAACTCAGATCGGGTGAGTCCATCTGCATCGGACTGAGTTTTCGCTTTACGTTCGCCACGGATGGCAATGGATTTTTCCGAAGCTTGAATATCTAAATCCTCTGCATGGATGCCTGGAAGTTCTAGTTTTAAGTAGAGGGCATCCTCTGTTTCAGAGATTTCAGCCGCAGGTACCGTTACAAAATTATGTAAACGATGCCATTTTTTAGGGGTTAAAGCATCATCGAATAATTGATTAAGCTGATGATTAAAGAGGTCAATTTCTTGCCAAGGACTCCAGTTTACTATAGTCATCATTCTGTCTCCGTGTAGTTCTTTGTGTTGAGTTTTAACTAGTGTTGCTTGTTGATGAACTCATAATAGCTATTTCAATTGAGGGTGTAAATTCGGCTTTTATGACTTAAAAAATGAGGATCTCCGAACTTCCTTAATCGCATAAAAATAACACAAGGGTTTTCCGTACAAAAATGGGTTCGGTCTTTACCTCCAGCAAGTACTGAACCCTGGTCAGAAACTGTCGCATTTGAAGTCTTTCCTCTGGCCGCTATTCCCTTGAAGACCTTATGCCGTTTGATCCGATGATTGTGGCAGAGCTGAATTAAAGATTCCCATCTAAAGGCAACTTTGAAGCGCCTTAGCCAAGGCAGATGCACTTGCAAACCGATGATCGGCTTGAGGATCCGTGGCGCGCTCTATTACAGCTTTCACATCTGTCGGGATACTGAGGATATTTGTGAGTTGAATGCGGTGCCCATGGCCTAAATTTTTGTAGAATTGCTGTGGGCTTCGACCTGTTAACAAAAAGACCAGTGTTGCCCCCAGTCCATAGAGATCGGATTGGATGGTAGGGCGTCCCAAGCTTTGCTCCGGCGCACTATACCCCTCAACGGCGATGCGGGTGCCTGGAACTAGGCTGGCTTCTTTGACCGCACCAAAGTCGATAATGAACACTTGACTATCTCGATGGCGAACTAAAATGTTACTGGGTTTAAGATCTCGATGAATAATGGGTGGATTGTGACAATGGATGTAACTCAAAATGTCACAAGCTTGAATCATCCAGCGAATTGCTTGAACCGGAGGAAGGGGACCCCGTTGATTGACCCACTGATCCAGGTCTTGGCCATGAATCAGTTCCATGACTAAGTATTGCTTGGTGTTTTCTGTAAAATAATCGTACAAATGAGGAATACCAGGATGGTTGAGGGATCGCAACATGCGGGCTTCTCGTTTAAACAATTCCTGAGCCTTAGGAATAGCCTGCATATCAGCATTCATTTCCTTGAGGACTTGCAACGGAGGCTGGCGATCGCGACTGCCTTTGGGTTGTACGAGAAATGTTGTTCCCATTCCTCCTATACCCAATACCTTTAAGACCTGGTAGGAACCGAGGGTCTGTAAAACGCGTAAAGGTTGACCACAGTGAATACAAAAGAGATTATCTGGGGAATTGCCGATATGTTGACAAGATTTACCCTGAGCTAGGGCTGTTTTGTCGACTTGAGGCTGCTTAGGTTGGTGCTGATTGGGCAACTTTTGTTGCCAGTGGAGAATCGGCCCCGTCAGTCCCAGTTGAATGATATGGTCATGGGTTAATTCGGCTTGATTTGTCCGTTGACCATCTAAAAAGTACCATTACTGCCCAGACTATTGAGTTGCCAGATCCTAGACGCTTCTTCTTTATGGATTAAATGTAATTCTAGGTGATAGCGGGATACCAATATATCCTGCAAGACAATGTGGTTATCCGCAGAGCGACCCACATTGATCTGTTGAGGTGTGGTGAATAACCATTGGCGAATAGGAGCTTTGTTTTTAGGATCGAGAAGGGTTAAGGTAACCACATTGCAATAGAAGTGAATCGAAGAAATTTTAGGCAACAAAGACCGTCATTCATGAGATGGCATGATTTGGGGTTGTACTTTCATTAAAATAGCAATAACGGTAATATTGTCATGGCCATTGTGCGTATTGGCCAGCGCTACCAACTCATTAACCCCCTGCTGCAACGTCACTTGAGCATTGAGCATGGGCAATAGATAGCGATCGCAATAGGTTTCCAACAATTGATTATCGGTTAAGCCATCGGAGCAAATCAACCAGAGGGTATCTTCCGATACGCTGAACAGTTGAACATCGGGTCTAAGGGCACCATCCTCTCTAGGACCCAAGGCTTGGGTCAACTGATAGGCATCTGGACGAGCATAGGCCACCTCAGGTTTAGCCCCTCGTTTGATCTCTCGTTGACCGACCTCATGGTCAATCGTCAGTTGTTCTAAGCCCTGCTGGTGGGTGAGGCGATATAAACGGCTATCCCCCACATGAGCCACCTGAATATGGGTATCTTGAACCAAGGCCACAATAGCCGTGGTTCCCATCCGATTACTGCCTGCCCCTGCTTTTTCTTCATTCAGTTGAAAGATGGCCTGATTGGCAGCATAGATGGCTTGCTTCAAGCGGTCTGCATCCGGGAGATGATCTTGCCAGTGGGTCTTAAAGTATTGTGAGAGCGTTGTTGCGGCTAGAGAGCTGGCGATTTCGCCACTGGCATGACCGCCCATGCCATCACAGAGAATGTAGAGTCCCCGCCCTGAGACTTGGTGCTGATGGGGACTAATGGAGTGTTGTAACTGCTGCTCAATTACAAAAAAGTCTTCATTATGATGGCGATCGCGGCCATCATCGGTTTGGCCCGCCGCATCTAAATAGATCAGTTGATTCGGCAATATCAGAGTAGGCGTAGCCCCCTCATCCCCTAATGTGACCGACTGCAGTGGCAGATCAACTGGTGAAGTAATTGTTGCAGAGGAAAGTTGCTGATTCAGTTCACTCAAGTAT
>JAAUOM010000172.1 GCA_012034865.1 Acaryochloris sp. CRU_2_0
TTGTTTGCCATTATGGATGCGACCGTTTTTAACGATGGCTTGAGTACCACAGCTAGGACAAGTTAACTTGGACATGGGGGATCCTGGAAAGTTGAATCACCCCTATCCTTACATCTGGTGGACTACCATATCTTGAAAGCCTTACGGAACAAGTAATGATCGACAGCTTTGGATCTAAAGCAGTGTTAGCGTTCGGAGTGCTTGAGAACAACACTATAGGAGATCCAAATTTTGTTCTTCTCTGAGTAGGGATAGGAATAGAAAGCAGCAGTAATTTCCTCTGTGTATCCAAAAATTCCCTTGTAATCCTCCCGCAGAATCTTGGCAGTAGGAACTTGCTCTTGATCCGGCTCAAACAGCTTTAATTGCAATCGATAAGGCCACTTGCTGTTGTCGCTCTTTTGGAATTGCTTACTGAAAACTATTTTCCACTCTTGCCCCCACGGGTTAGGCACGGGCGAGATAATCTGAAAGGCTTGTGCCTGGGCATCCTCGAAAATCCATCGATCTGCCTTTGTTGATTGAATCGCCCGATAAAACTTGTGATCGGGCAAGTGGCAGAGGAATTTCATGGATCGTTTTTCGGGGATTGCAGGCTGAGTGGGTGCCGACTCTTGCACCCTGGCGATCCAGCTAATATAGGTCTGGGTTTTCACACTTCGCTCGAAGAGTTTCCCCTCCAGCAATCGGGTGATTTGAGCAATAGAGTTGCGGTTCAGCCCCGTCCGTTCCGCCAGATCCTCTATTGAGAGTGTTCCCTGGTGCTGTAATTCCGTAGTGATCGCAGCTACCGAAGCCAACGGACTCGCATCAATGACAGCAGCAAAGCGTTCTGCCGCTGGATCGATGAGGATCTGCCAATGATTTTTGATGAAGTCTAGCGTTTTTTGATTCATTGGTGTATGGTGAATCCAAACCCAACAGGGATTGAAGCAAGTATACCTGCCCCTAGTGGTGCAAGCGCCTCTTTAGGCTCTATCTAATCTCTCTAACCCCTCTTAGGGATAATCTGAATCAAAGCAAGTGGAGTCTTTGATTCCTGGTTCTGATTGGCAAAGTCCTTTCGAGTGAAGAACTGACGCTACGGCAGAGCCAGTCCGATGACAATGAGTATGCAATTGAACACTAGTAGTACTGCGTTCCCTACCCCGAATTGCCCCCAGCCGAGGGAAGGAAGGGTGCAAGCCGCAATGGAGGCGGCAGAGGCAATCGCCAAAGTTTTCCAGTCCTTGGCTTGCCTATCGCCTCGGAGATAGCGAAATTCACCGGAAGCACAGATCCCTACTGCGATCGCAGAGGAGCTGATCTAGGCAATCGGCAAGCCGACGCTGAGGAACAATTGATCTAGTTGGTCAGGGGTTGGTGTAGATGCCATCACAGGCTGAGCAGTGGCAAAAATCATCGCTATAGTTGTTAACAGTGCGTACTTTTTCATGATTTCTCCTGACAATATTCGATCCACTCATCAATCAATTCGCTCTCCTCAACTTCTCCCCACAGATTACAGAATTCCTGATCTGCTTCACTCCACAGACTGAAATACCCCTCTCTCACCGCCCAGTTGCACAATATGATATTCCTGAGCCAGACCTTCTGTATCGGCAGCATCGCATTGGGGCTACGATCAAATCCCTCGGCTCTGGCAAACCAGACGATATCCTGAAAACTGTAGCCAGTGACAAGCCCCAACTTTGCCCATAGGGTTTTGGGCTGTGGCTTAGTGGGTTCAGGCTCAGCGTATTGCTCTAGAACGGCTTGCCATTGTTTCTTTGACTCTTTGGATTGCTTGGCCTTCTCGCGTCTGGCCCGAAGTCTCTTAAGCATCTCTGAGCCATCGACAATTCGATAGTGGGGGCATGAGTCCATAATTAGCCCTCCCTAAGACGAATAACAGCTTCTCGATAGAAATTGGGTTCTATCTCCATGCCGATGAAGTTGCGCCCTCTCCTTAGAGCAGCAATCCCAGTCGTGCCACTGCCCATAAACGGGTCAAGCACAGTTGATCCTGGCTCAGTGAACTTCTCGATCAGCCATTCAACATGCTCAAGGCTTCTGGAGCAGGGATGATTGGTTGAGCCTTTGGAGGGCATTGCAGGGGGCAGTAGTCAGGATGGGGTTGACCGGGCAATAGCCGCTTGCCAGATGTCGCCTTTGGCGGAGTGCCGAAGACATACCCCACATCCCCAGAAATGAGTAACCGCCCTTGGGGTGAGGGAACTGCGTAGGGGAGCCACGCAAACCGGAGAAACGGAAAGCGGTGGGGGATGGCACACAGGATTCTGGGGTCACCATCACAGCGCAGTTGAATGACGATTTGCCTGGTGTCCAAGGATTCTGGCAACCGTCGAAGTACGTCCGCTAGCAGTTGATAGGGGTTGTCGCTACCCGCCAGACAGTCTAGGGCTTTGGGCCATATCGGATCAGTGACAATAGCATGAACAGGTTGGCTAATGGATGCAATATGATCCACGCAACTGCAATGAATGAGATGTGCCCAGTTCTCACCCTTCCGAAGAGTAACGGATTCGCCTTTGGCAGAAAACCGCCGCTCTTTATACTTCACGGTATTGGGTGCTTGGTCGAGCAACCGCGCCGCAGTTTCGACCTGTCGAGCAATGGGTCGGTGCCCGTTCGTCATGCGGGAAATGGTTTCCCTGCTGACTCCAATTGATTGAGCAAAGGGTGTTTTCCATCTTGCTCCGTAGAGGCGTTCCCCGATCGCAATGAGTTCTTGAGGTGTCATCTGAAACGTGACATTTTGTCACGAATTAACGGCAAAATAGTAGCTGATTTGAGCTTTATTCGTGACGTAGAGTCACGCTTTTGGAAGGAATGGGCTAATTTTGCGGGTGCTTGCATGTCACTTCTCCCAGTACAAATGCAACCCCAGTCCGAAGGCACTAGCAGCCCTCCGCAAAGCCATCGAGCTAGCGTTGGAAGTCGGATCGCCCCAGCCATCGAGGTCTGAATCAGCGATACCCAGACCGGAGCGAGACACGCTACCCTCTGCTGCATGAATAGTGAGGGTGGCTTTGACTACTGTTTTCTCTTGGTGATAGTGAGGAGTGCAATCATACTCAAAGCCCGGTGCCCTCACTTCCAGGATTCGGATGTAGTCATACCAGCTTACAAATCTGATGGTTTGCCCGCCCTTGCGTTTGGTCTTGATGAACCGATTGGGGATGGGTTTTTGCAGGTCGTCAAGAATCTCTGCCAATGGTCGCTTATATGCTGGCTTGGCTTGTGTGGCCTTGGCTTCGGCTTGCTGTGGGTGTGGGTTACGTTGTTTTGTCGTTGGTTGCGATGGTCGAAGACCGCCCTTCGGGCATCGCAGAATTGAGGTCACGTTAGTTGCACTCATCATTACAATTCCTCCAAAGTCATCTGACCAAGCCATTCCCGCTTGGTGTAAGTATTGTGCTGTCGAAACGGATTATCAAACCTCAAGTGGCACGGCGCACACAGAGCCTTCAAGTTGCTTGGGTGATTGTTCTGGGGGTCTTGATCCAAGTGGGCAACCGTGAGGGTGAACCTTTGGATTTTTTCTTCCCCGTCCTCCTGTGTGAGTGGGAACCAGTGAGGGTGAGTAATCAGAATCCAATAGGCAAAATGCACCCACTCTACACCGGGCTTGCGACAGGGTTTGCCGCATTGAGTGCAGGTCCACTCAGCCGCGTTCTTGACCTCCAACGCGATCTCATCCCAATCGGCTGGGTATCGTGCTTTGATCATCGGCATTACGGCACCTCCAGACTTAATTGCTCTGGGGCTGGGGATTGTGATTCTAGATAAGCCTTGAGAACCTGGCAGTGACAGGGCTTCGGATGGCACCAACACAGCAGTGTTACTTCACTCTTGTGTCCCAAGACTTCCAGAGTAGCCATGATCTCATCCCGGCAAAAAGACTTGTAATTGCTGTTTGGCATAACCTTATGCTTCTGAGCAATCTGGTGAATCAATTCCTTACTGGGTTCCGCTCCTTGGTCGGTGACCTCATGCAGGAATTCATCGAAGGCGGCGATGCAGAGATCGCGCTCAGATTCATCAAACATATGAAAGGGATTGCCCAAGGGCGTCCCGCGATGGCCGAAGGCCGGTCGGAGACCATCGCATCGAACACCGGGTAATTGATGGCGAGACTTCCGCAGATTGGCAATGTGGATAGTTGGCATGGTGAATACTCCGGTGGGTGTAGGGGGTTGAATCGGCTATCGGGCTAAGCTGCCACGGCGCTCAGGAGTTCGTTGTACTGCCCCATCAGGCAGTGCAGATATCGCTGTTCTGGGGTCAGATGTCCATCCCAGTGGTCGAAGACATCCAGTGCCGCTTCTTCCAGGGAACCACGCAAGAACCCGATGGCTTTATTACCTCGAAGTGGTTGATAGGAGCGCAGGTCACCGATATCGACAGTATTGACTGTGCCGAGAAATTCGGTGTTGTAGAAGACTTGGTAATTGAGAGGGCTGTCTTTGAATCGCACCCAGTTCAACCTGTTGGGTTGCAGCTCGTCAATGTCATCAAGAACTTGTCTAGGCAATGTTTTAGAATACATGGTAATAGCCTCATGAGTTTTCTAATGGGAGGCATCGCTTGATTCAGCAAAGTTTTAGCGATGCCTTTTTACTGTTTGGGACTGTGTTACGCATCGTCATAGCCGCCATAAATCAAGGCTTCCAGAGTTAGGGCCACATCGATATGTTTGAGCGCATCAAAAGGTCGATGTTCGGATCTAAGCGCCGTGGCCTCTTGCATCAAATAAGCAACACAGTCCCTGAAACATTCAGCCTTGTGACGATCAAAGGGAATTCGTCTGATGTCTGGCTCAAGTTGTGGCCAGACCTCTGGATCAAACAACTTCTTGGCTCCATTAGGTGTCAAGTCACCTGAGTGAATGAGATTCTGGGCGGTGGCCACTGTCACCACTGACACGGTTGAGAACATAGTGTCAGTAGGCAAGTTGGGGAATTTAGGCAATTTGGGATGAGTGTGCATGGCTTTCTCCAGAAGAATCACGATGAGGAAAGGCCAGTCCCGATGGTTGGGGGGTATCACACAGGACTGGCCAAAGCAGAATGCTTGCTAGGCAGCGGCTTGAGCGCTGACTCTTTCAAGCAGAAACTTGTGTGCCCAGTCCCACCAAGAGCGGCTTTCCCAGTTGATAGCTTTGATGTCTTGACCTCTCACTTCGTTGTAGAGCGGGACAATCACCGCACTGAGGTCATCTAACGCACCAAGGGAAACACCCGCCAGCTCGTAAACAGTGTCTGCGATCGCTTCTAGTTCGGTCCGTTTCTCGGTGAGCTGTTCTAGAAAACGGTCCCAGTTGGCGATTGTCTTCAAACTCACTTCGTCCTTGAGTTGGTTCAAGACAACCACCATCAGAATGTCTTGGCCAGCAATCAGCTTGAAGACTTTGAACGCTGCTTCTTTGAGTGGAGAACCTTTGGCCTGATTGGTCTTGCGCTGTTCTAGTCCTGTCGCTTCAAGGGTCAGCAGTTGGAATAGCTCAAGCACATGGTCGCGGTTGCGAATATTGCGATTGCCGTGGTGCAGCTCCCAGGCAAACTTGGCCAGTTTGTCTTGCCCCGTGGGATCATCGGGTTTATACTGCCTGATGATGTAGCGCTTGATATTGACGCTCTGAGGCTTATCTGGGTCGATGTGTTCTTTGATGGCGTTGATCAAGGCGTTGCGTGTGGCATTGTTGTCCAGAGTAGTGGTCATGATTTTTCTCCAAAAATTGAGTTAGTTGATATTGGGTAGTGGGAGGACTACATAGAGATAGGCAGATTCCTAGTCAGCAGCAAATGTAGCCCCAGCCGTCGGCTTCGATATCTGATCGCACATCGTTGAGCATCTCAACTGGATATGGTGGCTCTGGCTCACCCGTGGCTGACTTGGCCAAGGCGACAACCCGCAGACTCGAAAAGACATCTCTGGGGTTGGAGTGTTGGAATTGCTGGACAAAAGGATTGAGCGATCGCCACAGATCTAGCGCTTCATCATCGGCCAGATCTCTGTTGGTCAGCACCAGGCGATTGAGTTGAGCGATTTGTTGATGATCAAGCTCAATGGCTGTGGTGAAAACGATTTGCGGAATTAGTTGGTTTTTGGTGATAGGTTTCATTGGTCTTGTCCTTGTTCTATTGCGAATGGAATAAAGAAATAGAGAAAAAGGCCGAAGTAAAGGGTTTGCCAAATTAGAAACAAAAGGATTTTGTAGATGAGAATTATGTAGCCGTCCATGATTGCCCCCTAAGTTTTCAAAATCTCTATGGAAACTGAAATGGATGGGCGGATATGACCCCGCTCCGGCCAAGGCTCAGCAGAGTCCAGCCAGTTCTCTGATTTGTGGGTTGCCCCTGAGCTGCTTACGTGCTTCGTAGAGGTATGTCCTGACGCTGTTATCTGTCATGCCCAGGCTGATCGCAATCTGATGTTTTGTCTCACCCTGGAGGTAAAAAGCTCGAAACGCTTGGCCTTGCTTGTGGAAGGTTAAAGTCTTGAGGATGGGCTTGAGCAATTGTTTTAACTCCTCAAAAATGGCAAACTCTAGCGAGGTGTCGTCGTTGCATAAACGAGCATTAGCCCTGATCTGCTCGTGCAGTGTTGCTCTCTTGCGCTCAAGCCCCAGTTCACGTTTGAAGAGATTACGGAACTTCTGTCTAAGGAGGAAAAAGACCCATGCCGTGAAGTTTCTTGGCTTTCCTGGCCAATTGGGGTTGTAGCTATTTGCTGCCCGTTCAACCGTGATGATGCCGATCTGATAAAGCTCATCATTGGAGAGTCGATCTGAAAAGTTGAAGCGATTAATGAGTGACCAAATCAAGCGGTGACAATTATGAACCAGTGTCTTGAGAGCGCGTTCACCTCGAAGGCGAATCCGCATCTCTTCTAGGGTTAGACCCGCTTTTTTCTTCTTTAGAAGTTTGGTACGTTCTTGGATTTGGGAGACTAAAGCTAATTGTTCTTCAGTCGTCAGATAGTTTTCAGATGGCTGTTTCCCCTGACGAGGGAGGGAAAGGTTTGTCTGTGTCATGGTGATTGCCTCATGCGACTATGTATCGAATAGGCGGTTTTTGTGGCAACCGCCAAACCAGGAAGATTAATGCTCAGATGGCAGTAGCAATACGCCATATTCCACGTAGAGCTTGATTTCTGGTAGTGGGAAATCAGTCAGGGGAATCGCCTGAGTGATGACAGGATCGCAAACACTGGGGCTATCTTCGTAGCAGGCTAAGACAG
>JAAUOM010000049.1 GCA_012034865.1 Acaryochloris sp. CRU_2_0
TTTGAGATAATCAATCCATATTCTCAATAAGATGAAATGATTGAGAATCAAGTGAACGTTGATCGCTAGGATCGTCATTCATTCGTACTAATTATTTTTTGCCTTCCAGAAGAGCGGAATGTGGGTTGTAACGTATGGGTTTATGGCTAGATATCCAGCCGCTGATAGATCTGGTCTAAATTTTGCAAATGGCGGCTGGGGTCAAAACACTGATCAATTTCTGCTGCGGATAAAAGCTGTTGCACCTGTGGATCTTGGCAGAGGGTTTGTCTAAAATTGCCCCCTTCTTGATTCCAGGCTTGGTGAGCATGGGTTTGGACAATGGCATAGGCAGCTTCCCGATTCATCCCTTTATTTACAAGCGCCAGCAATACACTTTGACTGAAAATGACCCCACCGTAAAGGTTCATATTCCGCTGCATATTGTCGGGATAAACCTGTAAATGTTTAACGAGGTCGGTGATTTCTACCAGCATAAAATGGGTTAGGATGGCCGCATCGGGGAGAATGATCCGCTCAGCAGAACTATGAGAGATATCCCGTTCATGCCAAAGGGCTACATTTTCGAGTCCGGTCATTGCATAGCCACGCAGAACACGAGCTAGCCCCGTCAAGCGCTCGGAGCGGATGGGGTTGCGTTTATGGGGCATCGCTGATGACCCTTTTTGACCCTTGGCAAAAATTCTTCCACTTCCAAGACATCGGTGCGTTGCAAGTTGCGGATTTCTACAGCAAATCGCTCAATGGAGGCACCAACCAAAGCCAAGGCATTCAAAAATAGGCATGGCGATCGCGAGAAATCACCTGGGTCGATGCAGCTTCAGGTTGAAGCCCTAATTTTTGGCAAGTCAGACATTCAATCTGAGGGTCAATATTGGCATAGGTGCCGACAGCTCCTGAAATTTGACCGACGGCTACTTCTTTGTGAGCCGCCACTAGGCGATCTCGATGGCGCATCATTTCCGCCAACCAGCCTGCTAACTTAAACCCTAGGGTGATCGGCTCTGCATGAATACCGTGACTGCGACCCACCATCACCGTTTGCCGATGCTGCTGGGCTTGATAGCGAAGGGCTTGAATCAGATGTTCGAGCTGAGTGAGCAGAATATCTAGACTCGCTACCAGTTGCAGGGCAAGGGCTGTATCCAGCACGTCCGAGCTGGTCATCCCCAAATGGATATAGCGCCCTGCTTCCCCTACAGATTCATTCACATTCGTGAGGAAAGCAATCACATCATGCTTAACCTCAGCCTCAATCTCCAGAATACGGTTAACGTCAAAACGAGCTTTGGCTTTAATCGTCTCCACGGCCTCTCCTGGTATTTTGCCAAGTTCTGCCTGCGCCTCACAAACCGCAATTTCCACCTGTAACCAGGTTTTAAATTTATGGGCATCTGTCCACAGATCGCCCATTTCGGGCAAGGTATACCGCTCGATCAATGTATTGCCTAGATTTCAACTGAACTATTGTACGCTGCCCTGATCTCCTCTAGTCGCCCTGATCGCCAAAGTTTGCGTCAGCTATCGGCACACCGCCAATCTTGACGACTGATGTAGCTTCGCTTGGATAAAAATGCGAGTACTCGGTTGATGTTTGTCTAGATTAAGATAAAAGCAGCAGCCACGGAAAGTTGAATCATGGCCTTAGAACCCTGCCGAGTTTGTGGTACATTGAATAGTACAGAATCAGAAATTTGTCTGAGTTGCGAGTTTCCAACCAAAGGCCGCCGCCGCCCTGCGATTTTTCAGTGGGCGGCCGTTGGTGTGGTGATGATATTGGCTATTCCCTTATTCATGGTTCTCTTCCATCAAGTTAAACCCAAATCCCCACCGCAACTCCCGACCTCTTCCTCTGCTCAACGGATACTTAACCGTTAAACCCTAAGACTGGGTAATTAACTTACTGGAAGCGATTGTGCTGTCAGAGGCTTTAGACAAGCGATTCTTTGGTCACAGAGGAAGAACGACTCTAGCCAATTAGCCAAAATCGTTCTCTACAACCATTCGGCTCAGAGGGTGAGCGCTACCCCCTACTAGGTCTACCTCTGAGTAACTATGAGTTCACTTGCACTTTAACCACTTTCTGCTTTTCTGCTTCTGCTTTGGGCAGGGTTACAGTTAGTACACCTTGCTGATAGTCTGCTTTAACGCCTTGATTATTAACACGGCCTGGTAGGGGTATCACCCGCTCGAATTTGCCATAGTGAAATTCACTACGGGTTGTACCGTGATCTTCAGTGCGGCTTTCGGCTCGACGCTCTCCGCTAATGGAAACGGACTCTGCACTTACCTCTAGATTCAAATCTTCTGGTTTGAGTCCGGGAAGCTCTAGGTGTAAGAGGTAGTGGTCTGCTGTTTCTTCTATTTCCACAGCAGGGAAAAAACCCAGGTCAATCCCTGGTCGTCCGAGTGTAGAGAGGTTTTCAAACATGCGGTTCATATCCCGTTGCACTTCTTCTAGTTCGCGGAAAGGTTGCCAATGCACAGATCTCATAAATGTATCCTCCTCGTTCTTTAAGAACTGATGGTAATGACATGGGGAAATACACTAGATGAGCAGGCTCATCTTCATCGGACTTGACTCGTCCTCAATTTCGAGGATACTCTAGGAACGTGCGATCGCAAGTAGGGAGAAGATCCCCTTCCCAGTAGGGATAACCCGCCCTAGGATCTTTTCTTAGGGTAATCTTAACGTTGCTGTGGTTTGCTAAGGATAAAGACGACAGCATCAACGCAAACTATGAATCTTGAACAGCTTTTCCAGAACGAAACCAATACCAAAACCTTTGCTCCTGGAGACACCATTTTCACCGTAGGCGATCCCGGGGATGTCATGTATGTGGTTATTGCAGGCAATGTGGAAATCCAAGTGCATGGCCAAGTCATGGAAACCGCTGTCCCAGGGGATATTCTTGGCGAGATGGCCTTAGTGGGTCAAGGTGCGCGCAGCGCCACTGCGATCGCCCGTACCGAGGTGACCCTTGTGCCCATCGATCAGAAACGGTTTACCTTTTAGTTCAAGAAACCCCTTACTTTGCCGTTTATGTGATGAAAATTCTGGCAGAGCGCTTAGCTAAAATGAATAAAATCATTGAATGATTTCTCCAAGGCTAACGCAACGAGGAGTGAGGATACAAATTCAACCAAGCTTCAAATTGGCCTAGAACCTGTCGCAGAGCCTTCATCTCTATCAGTTTAAGTGCTCTGTCAATCGAGACGACCTGCCTTTGTCGTTCCTGATCTTCTAGCCATTGGTGATGCAGCTTTGTCACAGCCAAGGGAAAGACCTGCACCGTGCAGGTGCCATTCCATTTCTGATGTTGATAAGTTCCTAAAGACTCCGTGGCAATTACCCCTTCAATTCCCGCTTCTTCCCAGGCTTCTTTAGCTGCAGAGTCCCAAGCCGTCATATTCGGCTCAACAACCCCTTTGGGAATAATCCAGCGACGCTGTTTCCGCGACGTCACTAAAACAATTTTCAACCCATCCGCCCCCAAAAGGTAGGGGAGCGCAGCCGATTGTTGATAAAACCAGTCAGGAGGAGCCGTCATAATAGAATAGATTCGCAATACTTAAAATCGATATTCCGCTTCTTTCAGTCTTCGATCATTACCTTTTTAGCGCTACTAATTCAATAACTACATCCTAGAACACACGATATTTCTCTACTCGAAGTTCCCAATCAGATACATCGTTTTCCCCAATTGGTTTCCGGTTTCGGGTTTCAGTAATTGGCTCGTAGGTCAACTGCTCTTCAATTGCGTCAAGAATAAGTTGCTCAAATTTTCTGTAGGTGCGGACATGAGCAGCGGCTGTTGGTGTGAAGTCAATTTCAAACATTGTGCATGGCACCGTGGATCCAATAACTTAGTGGTAAGAAATGACCGTAGAACAATGCCAAAATCTCTTCGCTTATGGATGCTGACGAGCAGCATAGTTAGTCTACTAGGGGTTGCCTTGGCAATCCAACAGTTAGGGCCGCATCCCCTGAGTTCTAACTCCACTAGTCGACGCTCAGCAGACTTAAATCCACCTGCCCGTCCCTCTCGTTCTGGTCAGGAGATCGCGCCGCAAGGTCTCTTTGCGCCGCCAAGGGGCGATGTGCGCCTGGTAGTGATTAGTGATTTGAATAGTCAATATGGGTCAACAAGTTACGATCCAGAAGTTACAAAGGCGATTGCCCTCATTCCAGGCTGGCAACCCGATCTAGTTTTAAGTGGTGGAGACATGGTGGCGGGTCAGTCTCGCGCCTTGAGTCGGGTTCAAATTCAAGCCATGTGGATGGCGTTTGATCGCACTATTGCAGCGCCCTTAAGACAGGCTCAACTGCCCTTAGGATTTACCTTGGGCAATCATGATGCTTCCGGTGCATTATCACCTACGGGTAGCTATATCTTTAACCAAGATCGCCAACTGGCCTCAGCCTACTGGAATCAGCAAAAACCGGGATTATCGTTTATTGATCGAGCCAAGTTTCCGTTTTACTATACCTTTACTCAGAAGGATATTTTCTATTTAGTGTGGGATGCCTCGACGGCAAAACTTTCTGCACAGCAACTGGCGTGGGTGGAGAAAAGTCTAGGGAGTCCTCCAGCGCAAGCGGCCAAATTGCGGATCATGATTGGGCATCTTCCCCTCTATGGGATTGCTGTGGGTCGCAACCAACCGGGGGAGTATTTGGAGAATGCCGAACAGTTGCGATCGCTCATGGAGCAATACCACATTCATACTTATATTAGTGGGCATCAACATGCCTATTATCCCGGTCACCGAGGTCAACTCCAGCTTTTACATGCAGGGGCGTTGGGCAGCGGGCCTCGCCAGTTAGTAGGGAGCGATCGTCCGCCTCAGAAAACTTTAACCATCGTGGATATTAATCTAGACTCAGCAACCACCACTTACACCACCTACGACATGAAGACTCTACAAGTCATTCATCAACAACAACTCCCTCGCCAGATTGAGGGTGACAACGGTACCGTTTATCGACAAGATGTAACCATAAATTAACTGAGGTCAAACATCCATCCGAGAGCCAATTGCTGGGACACAGGAGATATGTCTGTTCAGAAAATAATCAAGTGTGGAGGAATTGCAGCTATTGGGTTCTGGAGCGCTGCACTAACGGGGGTACAAGCTTTACCAGCCCTGCCACCCCACTGCTTGGCTCAGTTGAGACGGGATGTGGATGCGATCGCCCATCAACCCAGCTTCAACCAAGCCCGCTTGGGGATTGCCATCCAGCCCCTAGATGCAGCCCAGCCTGTTTATGAACGGGATGCCCAGTACTATTTTCTGCCCGCTTCAACCACCAAAGTCCTGACAACTGCCGCAGCTCTGATGCGCCTGGGACCGCAATTTCGCATCCAGACGGATATCTATGGCGCAGGTCAAGGTTCTACTTTAGAGCATCTGCGGATCGTGGGTCATGGTGATCCCAGCTTATCCGATCAGCAGTTGCAACAGGTGGCTGTCCAATTACAGCGTCAGGGGGTTCGGCGGATCAACAGTCTTTTAGGAGACGATACTTTCTTTCGACGAGCGGGGGTAGTGCCGTCTTGGGCCTGGGAAGATATCCAAGCAGGGTATGGTGCCCCAGCCAATAGCTTGATCCTCAATCAAAATGCCTATGAACTGCAACTCTGGCCGCAAGCCTTGGGGCAACCCCTGCGCGTGGAGTGGCTGTCTCCTCAACCCCTAGGGCTTGGCGGCAAATTAATCACACCCGTACCGTGGCTACAGATGCCCCTGAATCTGTAGAGATTAAGCGGCGGCTACAGGGTTCAACCCTGGAAATTGAACTAACAGGACAATTGCGGGTTGGCGCTGATCCAGATCGCTCAGCGGTGGCAGTGATCAATCCCGGTTGGTTTTTGCTCAATCGTCTTCAGGCCATCCTGGCCCAGCATCAGATCAAGGTTGCTCAGATCTCCCTCCTAGACAATGATCACGATCTCAGCGCAGCCTTAAAGAGCAGCCAGCCAGAACGACGCTTAACCCAAATTCAATCGCCACCCCTCTCTGCCCTAATTACTACGACGAATCAACAGAGCAATAACCTCTATGCCGAGGCTCTGTTACGGACTTTGGGCACAATGATAGCCCCACAGAACCCGCAGAAAACCACCCATCAGCAAGGGTTAGACGTTCTCAAACAAACCTTAACTCAACTGGGTGTAGAAGCCACAACCTATGCCCTGGCCGATGGTTCAGGACTCTCTCGCCATAATCTGATCAGCCCAAGTGCACTGGTGCAGACATTTCAAGCTATGCTGCGTTCTCCCCACAGTGCAATTTTTCAAGCTTCCTTACCGCAGGAGCAAGTGGGCAAAGGTCAAAACGTATCAACGCTGTTTAGTAAAAGTGGCAGTATGCAGGGGGTTTCCACCCTATCGGGGTATTTGCAGCAGTCCCCATCCCCACCTTTGATCTTTAGTCTGATGTTTAATCAGTACAATCAATCCAGCAGTCAACGGCGTCAAGCCATGGATGCCTTGCTGTTGTCGATGAACCGTCTGCAATCTTGCCAATCTGGAAAACAATGAACGCTCTTTCTGTGTCCCCCCCAGTCTCTCCAGCGACCACTGCCATTCTCAGTATCTCTGGCATGAAATGTGCAGGCTGTGTCCAAGCTGTAGAAAAACGCCTGCAACAGCAACCCGGAGTGTCAACGGCAGTGGTTAATTTAGTCACAGCCCAGGCCGCTGTGGAATACATGCCCGAAGATTTAACCCCAGAAGACCTCGCCCAGATCTTGACCACAGCGGGTTTCCCCAGTCAGGTTCAGGATCAATCCAGTCGTACAGGTGCAGGACTCTCTTCAGGAGAATCCTCTGTAGCGCTGCGACAGGAACCCATCCAACGTCTGATGGTCGCCACAATTTTAGTGATCTTGTCCGGCTTAGGTCATCTGGGTCATCTGCCAGGGCTGGCTCTGCTGGGGTTAACGGGTATGCCGTTTCATTGGGGGCTGGCAACAGTAGCCCTCCTAGGCCCTGGACGCCCCATCCTATGGGAAGGTTGGCAGGGACTCAGGCGCAATCTACCCAATATGAATACTCTGGTGAGTTTAGGGAGTGTGACGGCGTATCTGGCCAGTGTTGTGGCTGTGTTGTGGCCGCAATTACATTGGGACTGTTTTTTTCACGCCCCCGTCATGATTGTCGGTCTGATTCTCTTAGGACGAGTGTTAGAGGAACAAGCCAGAGGTCGGACAAAAGCCTCCTTGGCAAAGTTGTTGGCCTTGCAGCCGATGGTCGCTCGTTGGTTACCCGCTCCCGACACTCAACCCGATCGCACCGTAGAAATTCCCGTAGAAGATGTGCAGGTGGGGGCATGGCTACAGATCTTACCGGGGGATAAATTTCCAGTGGATGGTCAGGTCATCACGGGTGACACCCTCGTGGATGAAGCCATGTTGACGGGAGAAGCGCTGCCTGTGGCTAAAGCCCCTGGCGATCCAGTAGTGGCTGGAACCCTCAATCAATCGAGTCTGGTGGTGGTAGAAGCGACGCGAACAGGACAACAGACTACCTTAGCGCAAATTATTGCTTTGGTGGAAACGGCCCAGACCCGGAAAGCACCCATTCAGCAATTTGCCGATCGCATCGCTGGTTACTTTACCTATGGGGTGCTGGCGATCGCAACCCTCACGTTTCTGTTTTGGGTGGGAATTGGCGTTCGCCTCTGGCCTGAAGTCATTGCCCAGGGAACCCTGCCGATGATCCATGAGCCAGGACGATTGCCAACAGAGATCCTCCCGCAATCCGCCAGTATTTTACTGGGGTTGAAATTAGCCATTGCCGTCTTAGTGATTGCTTGTCCCTGTGCCTTGGGGCTGGCAACGCCAACGGCCATTTTGGTGGGCACCAGCTTAGGGGCAGAACGGGGTCTCCTAATTCGAGGGGGCGATATTCTAGAACGGGTTCACCATTTAGACACCATCGTGTTTGATAAAACCGGAACTCTAACTTCAAGACATCCAGTGGTCACGGACTACTGGTTGACAGAGACCCCGGCTGCGATCGGCACTGGAGATCCCTCCCTCTCACCCACAACTGTCCTCCAAATTGCTGCCACCCTAGAAGTGGGTGGCCGACATCCCTTGGCCACAGCCATTGTCGAACAAGCCCAAGCCTTGTCCTTACCACTATTACCAGCAACAGAGTTGTCAACCGTCCCAGGCTGTGGCGTAGTTGGGCAGATACCGCAGGGTGAAGCCCGTTTAGGTTCAGCAACTTGGTTGCAAACCTGCAGCATTGACATTCCTACCCCGGATCAAAGCCGAGGGCACCAGTTGGCTCAAGCTGGCAAAAGTGTCATCTACTTAGCGGTTGCCAATGCCTATATCGGTGCTATTGCTGTTCAAGATACCCTTAAGCCTGATGCAGCTCAAACTATCAGCCAGTTAAAACAGATGGGTTTGCAGGTGAAAATGTTAACAGGCGATCAACAAGTGACGGCAGCGGCAATCGCCCAAGCCCTAAATTTAGATCTCAGCCAAGTGCAAGCAGAAATGAGTCCGGCTGACAAAGCCACAGCAATTGCCCAGTTACAAGCTCAAGGCCACCACATTGGCATGGTGGGCGATGGCATCAATGATGCACCAGCCCTGGCGCAAGCAGATGTTGGTATTGCCTTAAGCGAAGGTACAGATGTGGCCATGGAAACTGCTCAGATTATTCTTATGTCTGGTTCCAGGGGTGCAAACCCTTTAAGCAAGATTGTCGATGCCCTGCGCTTAAGTCAGGCAACCTTTCGCAAAATCCAGCAGAATCTGTTTTGGGCCTTTATTTATAATCTTTTGGGTCTACCGATCGCGGCTGGACTACTCCTCCCTAAGTTTGGGATTCTCCTAAGCCCTGCCGCTTCGGCAGCGATGATGGCCTTTAGCTCCGTAAGTGTGGTCATTAATTCGCTGAGCTTGCGGCGTTTTCGCGGTTAAACCTTTGCTGCTTTGGGTTAAATCTTTGAGCTGAGTCTAAGGGCTAGCTTTAATATTAAGTTTTATAAAAAAATAAACCCTCTGTTTCGATATAAAAAAACGGTTACTTACTCTAAATCTAGGGAACTTATCCCAACCCTATACGCTACATCTAGTGCAGATGGTTCTTCTAGCCATTCTCCCCTCCGTGAATGAAATCACGCAATGATGGTGATCCATATCAATAAAATGCTCTACTTAAAAGATATGAAGTGCAAACGGTGGTGGGAATCTAGAGGTTGCCCTTGCTTACAATGTGAGTTAAGAAAGCGGTATCAGATGCCGTTTGCCAAGGTTTAAGTCATAATTGCGGTGGAAGTCTTTGTAGACTCCCCCAATTTTGGTAAGAAAGGCTACAATCGTGGAGGTTTAGCGATAGTCAGAAAGCTGAAGCCCAATATAGAACTGCGTTTCGTTCTATTTGGCTTTCAGATGACCCATGCAGGTTGTGCCTGGGTTGATCTGAACTGGCACCTAAACCCTAGATTTAGCTGAATTTGTTAGATTCGGTTGTAGTAAGTAAATTATGGTTCTCCTATCGTTTTCATTAGGGAGTATGAGGAATCCGGCATGACCCAAGCCAATAATGTACTAGAAGCCATCCAAGCCCCTGTAGCTGAATTAGAACATCTCGTTGAGGAGGCTGCGGATGACGCTAGTGAGGATAACCAAGTTGACGACAGTAGCAAGGCTAGTAAAGCTCGTACCGCGCGTCGTCGAGGGCAATCCAAGAAAAAACATTACACAGAAGATTCCATCCGCCTTTATTTGCAAGAAATCGGCAGAATCCGATTGCTACGGGCTGATGAAGAAATTGAATTGGCTCGTAAAATCGCCGATTTACTAGAACTGGAGCGTATCTATGAGGCTCTCTATGAGCGCTTAGAGCGTGAGCCTCAACTGCAAGAGTGGGCTTTAGCTGTCGACATGCCCCTCAATCGTTTCCGCCACCGTCTACACTCTGGTCGGCGTGCTAAAGATAAAATGGTGCAGTCTAACCTGCGATTGGTGGTTTCCATCGCCAAAAAGTATATGAATCGAGGTTTGTCCTTCCAAGATTTGATTCAAGAAGGCAGCTTAGGACTGATCCGGGCTGCTGAAAAATTTGACCACGAGAAAGGCTACAAATTCTCCACCTATGCTACTTGGTGGATTCGACAAGCAATTACGCGGGCGATCGCAGATCAATCTCGCACCATTCGTCTGCCCGTTCACCTCTACGAAACCATTTCCCGAATCAAAAAAACCACCAAATTACTCTCCCAAGAAATGGGCCGCAAACCCACAGAAGAAGAAATTGCCACTCGCATGGAAATGACCATCGAGAAACTCCGCTTCATCGCCAAGTCTGCCCAACTGCCGATCTCCCTAGAAACCCCCATCGGTAAAGAAGAAGATTCTCGTCTGGGTGATTTTATCGAATCGGATGGCGAAACCCCTGAAGATCAAGTCTCCAAGAGCTTACTACGCGAGGATTTAGAGACCGTCCTGGATACCCTCAGCCCCCGTGAACGCGATGTCCTCAAACTGCGCTATGGCTTAGATGATGGCCGTATGAAGACCTTGGAGGAAATTGGCCAGATCTTTAATGTCACCCGTGAACGGATTCGCCAAATTGAAGCCAAAGCCCTGCGTAAACTGCGCCATCCCAATCGCAACAGTGTCTTAAAAGAATATATTCGCTAGGCTCACTAGGCATTTTTTCTGTACTTGAATAGCTCCTGTTTAAAGACAGGAGCTATTTTTAGAGCCTCCATCTGTGCTTTGAGAAACTCCAGTTGTACTAACATCCTCGACAACCCAACAAAATTGCTAATTGCTAGATAAAAGTTGCCAACAGCAGTCTTTCATGTCTATACTGAGGTTTCACGTCGCGGGGTAGAGCAGTCTGGTAGCTCGTCGGGCTCATAACCCGAAGGTCCATGGTTCAAATCCGTGCCCCGCCACCAGTGATGAGGGTACCCCAGAAACTTTACTTTCTGGGGTATTCTTTTTTTAAACTCCCTGCCATTTTCCCCAGCAATCTGCGAGAATGACGGAGGCAGAATGTCAAGATTGTTGAGGATCCAAGTCTATGCCTGCTCAATCATCACAACGGATCTTTTGGGGTGCTGGCACCCTGATCTTAGTCCTTTGGTTCTTGCTCCCTGGTGGCCATCACCATTTTTCTGAATTTCTAACCGCTGGGATGGTTGTGAGCCTAGGAAGTTTGGCGATTACCCTGAAGTTTTTCCCAGGGTGGCAGCGACGGATGCCCACGATGGATGCGACAAAGATCACAGTTCCTATTGTGGAAAAGACCCTAGCAACGACTGAAGGTTTGATTCAGCAGCTAGAGACCCTGGCTGAACCGACACCACAGGCAACCGAATTTAAGCAACAGATCCAGGAAGTGCGAACCCAATTGCAGAGACAAGAACCTCGGCTTGTGGTGATGGGTGCCCCCGGCGTGGGTAAATCAACCCTAATCCCTTTGCTCCAAAGTCAATGGATGCCAAACCTCGACTATCCTTGCACAATTGCAGAAACAGAGTGCTTTCTGCCTACAGCAACATCCGATTTACCCCCAGTAGTACAGGCTGCTGGTCTGGTTCTGTTTGTCCTGCAAGCAGATTTGACGGATTCAGAGCATCAATCCTTGCAGCTTCTGCGAGATCAAAATAAGCGAGTGTTAGTGCTTTTCAATAAGCAAGATCAATACCTCCCCACTCAGCGCTTGATTCTCCAACAAAAGTTACAGCAGCATTTACAGTCTTGGTTACCTGCACAAGATATCCTGGCTATTGCTGCTCATCCTCAAGCCATTAAAGTCCGTCGCTATCAAGAAGATGGCTCTTGTCAAGAAGCACTGGAGCATCCCCAACCAGATCTCGTCGGCTTAACAAAGCGTCTCAATCAGGTGATGGCCGCGGAGAAAGAGCAACTTATACTCTTCCAAACTTATCAGCAAACCTTAGCCTTGCAGGCTCAAGTCCAAGGGCAGCTCAATAGGATGCGACATCAATTGGCCCTACCGATTATTGAACGCTATCAGTGGATTACGGGGGCAACTGCTTTTGCCAATCCCTTCCCCACCTTGGATATGTTGGCCACCGCTGCCATCAGCGCCAAAATGGTGATGGAATTAGGTTCCCTGTATAAGCTGAAATTTTCCCTGGCGCAAGCCCAAGCCGTGGCGGCAACCTTGGCCACCGCAATCCTCAAATTGGGATTAGTGGAAATCTCTACCCAGGCTCTCAGTTCACTGTTAAAAGGCCACCATTTTACGTTTGTAGCGGGTGGTTTGATCCAAGGGGTGAGTACGGCTCACCTAACTCGCGTTGCTGGGTTAAGTTTGGTCGAGCATTTCCAAGAGCTAAGTGAACTGGCTATTGCTGCCCCTGAGTCGAACTGGAATCCCGAAAAACTCAAGCAGATTGTCGCTAAAGTCTTCCAAGAGCATCAGAAGATCGACTTCCTCAAAGACTTTGCTCAACAATCTATCGGTCGTTTCCGACCCCAAAAGGGTTTATTAAACGCCACTGCCCCAGCTTCTTAAATGAACTCTGTAGTTCAGACCTATTCAACAGTTGTCACCGTCAAGCCGGAAACAGATACCCTTGGCTCGGATCAGGGAGATCCACTTCAACGTGCCCAGATCAGTATCCAGCAACTCCTGAAGTCAACGGCGCATTTCTCCCTACCTCTGCAAACAGCGTTGCAGAATGAGTTAAGTTTGCTCTCTGGTTTGCATCTTAAGCTCCAGCAAGGGCTGCTGCAAATTGCCACCTTTGGCTTTGTCAGTCGCGGCAAATCAGCAGTCCTCAATGCCTTGTTTTCCGAACCGATTTTTCCTGTTGGTCCGCTGAATGGTGAAACGCAATGGCCTCGCTCCGTCCGTTGGTCTTTAGGCATAGGGGGTGACAGTTCTGCCTTTGGCCTGCAAATAGAACTGATTGATACACCCGGTTTGGATGAAATTGAAGGGCAAACGCGAGCGCAGATGACTCAGGAAATTGCCCATACCGCTGATCTCATTCTGTTTATTGTGGCGGGTCCACCGACGCCTTTAGAACTGGCAGCGCTTAAAGATCTACGGCAAGCGGGTCGCCCTTTACTTTTGGTGGTGAATAAAGCCGATCTCTATCCCGATTTAGATACTGCTCAGATTTATGACCGATTGGATGATCCGGCTTTACAACAAGTTTTATCTCCTCAAGAAATCTTGCTGACTTCAGCAGCGCCAGCCCCTGTACAGATTCGGGTGGAATGGCCAGATGGTCGCACCACTACTGACTGGGAGGCTCCTCCTGCTGATATTGAATCTCTAAGATCAAGACTGCTGCAATTGCTAAACCAAGAAGGACGTACCCTCTTAACTCTCAATACCTTATTACAGGCTCACACTCTCACCCACAAGATTGCCGATCAGGTGCACGCGGAGCAATCTCAAGCGGCTCAAGCTTGTCTGGGTCGCTATGCTGGCCTCAAAGCTACCTTTATTGCCCTATGCCCTTGGGCCTTGATCGATATGGGTGTGGCTGTTTTAGCAGATTTGCTTTTGATTGGTGCCTTGGTGAAACTCTATCGCTTGCCGACCCATCGCTATCAAGTCAATCAGCTTTGGGGCAAGCTGTTCCTCAGTTGGCTCAGCCTAATGCTGGTGGAAGTGGGCGGGCAGGGTGTATTGGAGCTGGCCCATCCCGGCTGGCTGCCGTGGGTAGGTGCAGGTATTCTGCAAGCGGGTGCGGGATGGTATGGTGCAAGGGGGATTGGCAAACAAACCCAAGCTTATTTATTGAAGGGTTGGACTTGGGAACCCCTGGGAGCGAGCGCGATCGCCACAGAAATCCTCAAGCAATTACAGCCGACCATGCTGCTCTATCGCCTACGGCCAGAGCTGTGGGAGAACCTGAGCTGATGCCATTCTCAAAAAACTATGGATAGGAAGCGGTGCCATCGGGTAAGGTAGCCTTTTTAAAACTAAAGGCTTGGCCAAAACGCTCTCCCCCTTGCAATTGAGATTGGGAGAGATTGGCTCCATCCAAGTTGGCATTAGTAAAATCAGTCCACACCAAGCTGGCACCTGTCAGCACTGCATTGGTGAGGTTGGCATCGCGGAGATCCGCTAGATTTAAATTGGCTCCTTGCAATTTGGCCCCTTGTAAATTGGCCCCTTGTAAATTCACCGCCGCGAGGTCAGCGCCTTGTAACTGACAACCTGGACAGGAGCGAGAATCGATTAATCGTTTGACATGTTCAGGATTTTCGGCTTGTGCGATCGGGCTGATCCAAAAAATGGAGGAAAGGATGGCTCCTAACAGGACGGGTTTCATGGTTTTAGTAAGCCTTATCGGAAATTATAGGGATTAGAATGACTAAGTGAAGTTAGGCAGATGGTCATTGTATGCAAATGCGCTATGAACCGCTCAAGCGCAAACCTCGGGCATTACAAAGCTTAACAGGAATCAACTAGTGTATGGCCAAGTCTGATCCCAATCGAATTGTACGTTTGTTGCCGTTGGTCGTTGGTGGGCTGGGTGGAACGTTACTATTGATCAACCGCTTGCTGACAATGAGTTTAACGCCATCCCAAGCCCGCTCAGATGTACTGGGGGTAATTATGGCTGCGGTGCTGATCCTAACGGGATTATTGTGGCAGCGGGTACAACCGCGATCGCCCGATGCCGTCGAATTGATCGGCGAAGAGGGATTTGAACTGGCACCCCATTTACCAGAAACCGTTAAAACCGAATTGGCCTGGGCTTCTCACATTCTGTTGACGAATACCGTTACCCAGTCTGTGGTGGTTTGGTATCAAGATCAGGTCTTGCTGCGGCGGGGGATTTTAGGAGCCACGCCAACGGTGCAACCGGGCGCGATTATTAAGCGGATCCTCAACACTGAAAAAGCGGTCTATCTCGTGGCCCTCAAGCTTTATCCCGGTAAAATTGAGTTCAATTATTTACCCGAAAATACCCAAGGGGTGATTTGCCAACCCATTGGCAATCAAGGCGTACTCATTTTAGGGGCCAATGTGCCGCGCAGTTATACCCACCAAGATGAAGCTTGGGTGAGGGCGATCGCAGATAAACTAGACAATACCCTCAGTCAATCTGGCTGTGGTTCTGTGCAAGTTTCTGGGTAACGCAAGTGGAGTGGTTCAAAAATTTACAAGATTACCAAATCATCCTCTACTGGGTACTCTTAGCCGTGATGGCCGTAGGGGTAGTGGGTGCGGTAGTACCCGCCTTACCCGGTTCTAGCCTAGTGTTAGTGGCTATCATTCTATGGGGAGTCCTGGTGGGCTTTGGCAAAATTGGGGTAGCCTTAGGCGTCGCCATTGCGGTGTTATTGGCCAGTACGGTTGTTGATCTGCTGGCGACATTTTGGGGTGCGAAAAAAGCAGGCGTCAGTCGCTGGGGGCAAATTGGAGCGATGGTGGGTTTAATCGCCGTTCTCTTTGGGCTGTTGCCACCTGTTCTGGTGATTGGCGGGCCAATTATTGGCCTCTTGATTGGCCCCTTGCTGGGGGCGTTTATTGGTGAATTTCTCTATCGACGCGATCTCAAGAAAGCCTTGAAGGCGGCTGTGGCCGTTGTCGTCAGTTCTCTGATTGGCAATCTTATTCAAGGGCTATTGGCTCTAGGCGCGATGATTGTATTCGTGGTCACCACTTGGTCGAGCGTGATGGGTTGACAGTTGTTCTGAGCGAGATTAACGATGTTCCCTGGCTGCACGATAGTGTCGTGGCGGTGCTCACCTTGCTGGTAGCCCTGAGTTGGCTGCGGATCATGGATACCCTAGCAGCACGGGGTTGGCTAGAGCAAAAACTCAGCCGCAAGATTATTCATATCGGCACAGGGCCTTTATTTTTGCTGTCCTGGCCCTTTTTTAGTTTTGAGCCTGGAGCGAGGTATTTAGCGGCCTTGGTGCCCCTGTCGATTACAGTGCAGTTTGTCGGGATTGGACTGGGCCTAGTGGAGGATCCCGACGCGGTGCAAGCGATGACTCGGACCGGTAACCCCCAAGATGTTCTCAAAGGGCCACTCTATTATGGCTTAGTCTTTGTTGCCTGTACGATTGGGTTTTGGCGATCTTCACCCGTGGGTATCCTGGCTTTGATGATGATGTGTGGCGGGGATGGCTTGGCGGATATTGTCGGTCGGCGTTGGGGCATTCACAAGCTGCCCTTTAATGCCGATAAAAGCTGGGCAGGCTCAGCCGCAATGTTTCTGGGGAGTTTTCTGTTTGCGGTTAGTTTTCTGAGTTTGTTTAACGCCTTGGATTTCTTGCAACCTCAGCTCAATTGGGGGGTGGTAGTTGGGCGTGTGAGTGCGATCGCAATCCTTGCCACCTTAGTCGAAGCCCTTCCCCTGCGCGATATTGATAACCTCACCTTAACAGGAGTGGCCGTTGTTTTGGGATTGTGGTTGTTATAGTCCCCCAGACTTAGAAGCGAGTAATCATAGAGGATAGAACAACCTGAGAAGGGTGAGGCGTTATGGGGAACTGAGGAGTAAACCGCTGCCAGCTAAAATCAGCCAAACAGGGATCCGCTTGTCCTGAGAGGATAAGTGCTGTCAGCAATCGAGCTGTGATCGGAGCCAACAGGATCCCGTTGCGATAATGACCCGTTGCTAAGATCAAGTTTTTGTAGGGGCTTTGTCCTAAGATCGGCTCTTCATCTGGCGTGGCGGGTCGAAAGCCCCACCAGCAGTCTTCCAGGGGAAAATCTGCCAAAGGCGGATAAAGTCGCATCGCTGCGGTTAAGAGAGCGTGAATCCCATCTGGGGTATTGTAAGCCGCAAAGCCCACATCCTCACTGGTCGCCCCCACCACAATTCGCCCCGCTTGTCTGGGCACAATATAGACGTCCGATCCAAACAGGATCTGGCGCAGTGGTTGCGCCGTGGTTTGTACAGACAACAATTGGCCTTTTCGAGGCGTTACCGGAATCGGTAAGAGCTGTTGAGACCAAGCCCCCGTCGCCAACACATAGGTTTGTGCTTGCCAAGTTCCTACATTCGTTTGCACCTGTTGAATCTGGTTATCTCGACACTCTAGAGCGTTGACACAAACCCCTTCTGCCAGAGTGATACCCAGTTGTTGAGCTGCTTGCCACAAGACCTGGGCCAATTGTTGGGGATTCACTTGGGCATCTTGGGGAAACCACCACCCCCCCACCACTTCAGGACTGAGATCCGGCTGATGTTGTAGGAGAGTGGTGCGATCGCACCACTCCCGTTCCTCTACTCTTGTCTCTGTTGGTACTGAATTTCCATAACAGGGAGCAAGAATACCACAGGGCCAATATCCCGTCTCTAACCCTGTAAAAGCAGTGAGTTGAGCCGTCCAATCTGGATAGAGAGCACGACTTTGCAAGCACAAATCCAGCATTGAGCCAGGGGCTAAGCCCTCCGCTTGCGGTGCTAACATACCTGCGGCTGCATGGAGTGCTGCTTCTTGAAAATTACGACTGAGGAGGGTAACTTGAGCACCGTGGCTCGCTAATTCTATAGCGGTGGCTAAACCTATGGCACCACCCCCCATAATTAAGACATCAGGGCTAGAATTCATCAATTTTTGGGATTGGGAGATGAGAAGATAATGCAACCGACCTTCTGTCATCAAACAGCAGGAAAACACGCCTCCCAGTCTCATTCTAATGTGTGTTTGGCATGACTCAGATTTCTATTGCCGCCTTGGTGGCTGCCGCGCGTTCTGGGCGACTAATTAGCTTCCCTACGGATACCGTTCCAGCTCTGGCAGTCCGTCCCGATCAGGCTCCCAAAATTTTTGCAGCCAAACAACGGCAAGCCGATAAACCCCTAATTTTAATGGCTGCTCATCCTAGGGCAATATGGCCGTTTGTCCAGGGCAAGGACCAGGAAAGGGAATGCTGGCAGCAAATGGCTGATCAGTACTGGCCAGGAGCGCTCACTTTAGTCCTGCCCGCTAGCAGCCGAGTTCCCGCTGTCATGAATCCCAAGAATCCCAAAAGTATTGGGGTGCGGGTGCCAAATTTTGCTTTAGCGCAAATGATCTTGCAACAAACTGGACCGTTAGCAACGACAAGCATTAATCGCTCTGGTCAAGCTGCGTTGACGGTGTTAGAGGATATCAATAGACAATTCCCCCAAGTGTTGACACCCCTAGGGAGTCAATGGCAACTCCCACCATCGGCAACCGCTCTTCTACCCTCAACAGTAGTGGAATGGACAGGCCAGTCTTGGCAGGTTTTGCGTCAAGGCGCGATCCACCTTTAAGACCTCACCGAAACCTCCGGGCAACCCCTTCCTTGATCCGAGTACAGCAAAGGCGTTAGGGATGGGAGGATGTCAACAAGCCTCTTCTCCAGAAAGTTGAAGCATTGGTCTAAAAATCACATCTGTCTGGTTGTGAAAAACTCAGTATCACAACTGGAGCATGTCACTTTATGATGTCAGTACTGCTCAGTTCATCTCAAGTCAATCAAAATACTCTAATGGCAACAGACTTAAGCAAGCTTCAAACTGTAGAAATATACTGTCAGGCTGATCTAGATGCCGATATCAGGAAAGAGATTATCAGCAATTTGTCAGGAGCAGTTTTATCGCATCAAGGCCAGTATCTTTGGTTAGGTACTGATGAATTTACATCTATTGAGAGATTTACAAAAACTAATGATCAAAAGCCCATCTTTAGTGAACATCAGCGCTTCCATTTTAAAGACTTCATTGATGATTTTGACGAAGAGGAAGGAGAAGTCGATATCGAAGGGCTAAGCTACTGTGAAGGTTATCTGTGGATGATTGGCTCCCATAGCAGTAAACGCAAGAAAGTTAAACCTCAGGCCGACAAATACACACTTGGTAAGAAAGAGCTAAAAAAGATAAAGCGAGAGAAAAATCGCTATTTGTTCGCTCGAATTCCCATCAACGAGCAAGGAGAATTAGCATATCAATCACCTCAAAAGGCATGGCTAAGCAGACAAGGAAGTAGTAATGCATTAACCCAAGCGCTAGCCAAAGATGAGTATCTGGATTTGGCTCAAATTATTGCCGATGAGGAGGACTCCCCTCCGTTAGGGAATGAAGTATATCTCTACCTACCTAGTAAAGAAAATGGACTGGACATTGAAGGTTTAGCCGTTGATGGTAATAAGGTTCTCGTTGGCTTACGGGGACCTGTCTTACGTGGCATTGCCCTCTTATTAGCACTAGAAGTTGAGGATAGCTCATCCCATGAACTTTACCTGAAAACTATGGGCAACGAGGACAGGGTGTACAAACGTCACTTTCTGGATCTCGATGGCTTGGGAATTCGAGAACTCTGTTGGCAAGAGCAAGGAAGTCGTTTATTAATTCTGGCAGGACCAACCATGGATCTCGATGGCGCACTGCAACTGTTTTGTTTGCACGATCCTTTGGCGCTGAAAGATAATAGTTTCTCATCGCAACAAAACCAGCAATTGGAATATCTAGGTACCATTCCCCATGGCTACAAGTGCGATCGCGCTGAAGGGCTATGCCTGTACAATGACTCAAAATCCATTCTTGTCGTCTATGACAGTCCTGAGTCGAAGCGATTGATTTTAGATGCAGCGGGTTCAGTTGTGGGAGTTCATGCAGATGAGTTTTCTATCAGCCAGTTGTGAAAGACGTCGCGCAACTCTCATCTCAATCGTGCTCAGCTCAATGGCTGGGTTAAGGCAAGTCGTCCTTAATGAATAAGGGCAAGACGCTGAAGCTGAGGTCATCTGCTCTCTTTTGTATACTAAATGAGGATAGGGTGACGGTTGATTAAGGACAGCAACTATCCGTTTAAGATTGAGTGTCTAAAGCGTTTGGTGGGAACGAGGTCTCTTGAGTTACGCAATCGATTTTGGTACTAGTAATACCGTTATTGCTCGTTGGAACCCTGTCACTGAGCAACCTGAAATGATTAATCTGCCCGGTTTGAGCCTTCAGATTGCTCAAAACCCTGATTTAATCCCTAGTCTGCTGTATGTCGAGCAGGCAGCGGAAAATAAGGTTTTAGTCGGGCAACAGGTGCGCGATCGCGGCCTCGACATCCAATCAGATCCGCGTTTTTTCCGCAGCTTTAAACGCGGAATTGGGTCTAGGGTCCAGGGATTTCTGCCAGAATTAGATGGTCAGACGATTCATTTTGAGCAGGTGGGGAAATGGTTTTTGCAAACCATCCTCCAGCAACTGCAAACCACCTATCCCGATGTTCAAGATAGCTTGGTTTTAACCGTCCCCGTGGATAGTTTTGAAACCTATCGCCACTGGTTAGGCCAAGTCTGTCAAGATTTGCAGGTAGAGCAAGTCCGCATGATCGATGAGCCTACGGCTGCGGCCCTAGGCTATGGAAAAGCCGATCAAGATGTGCTTCTGGTGCTGGATTTTGGCGGCGGCACCTTTGATTTATCTCTGGTGCAACTCAATCCTTCCCAGCAGCAGACTCAGACTTCACCCCTGGGATTTATCCTCAAATGGGGGGATAAGAACTTAGCCGAGACCTCTAAACAGCGACCCCAATCGGCACGGGTGCTGGCCAAAGCTGGGCAAAACTTAGGGGGCACCGATATCGACAATTGGCTGGTCGATCACTTCGCCAAAACTCAGAATTTAGCGGTAACACCCCTGACCACTCGCTTGGCAGAGCGCCTGAAAATTCAACTATCTTTGCAACCCAAGGCCACCGAGATTTACTTTAACGAAGAAACCTTCGAGAGTTACGAGCTAAGCTTAGAACGAGACGCCTTCGAGGGCATTCTCAAGGCTCATCAGTTTTTTGAGCGCCTAGATGAGAGCATGACCCAAGTCCTGCAACAGTCCCGCCGTCAGGGATTAACCATTGAAGATATTAAAGCCGTCCTCTTAGTGGGAGGTACCAGTCAAATTCCCGCCGTGCAAACCTGGGTGCAGCAGTATTTTGACACCAGCCGGATTTGCAGCGGTCGACCCTTTGCCGCTATTGCCCAAGGCGCTTTACAGGTCACTCAGGGTCTGGAAGTCAAAGATTTCTTGTATCATAGCTACGGCATCCGCTACTGGGATCGACGGCAAAATGCCCACAGTTGGCATCCAATTATTCCAGCGGGGTTGCCCTATCCCATGGGCGAACCCATTGAGTTGACCTTGGGAGCTTCCACCGAAGCTCAGCCCAGTATTGAGCTAATTCTAGGAGAGTTGGGCAATACCAGCGGCACAGAAGTCTTTTTTGATGGCGATCGCTTAGTCACCCGCCAAATCGCCGATCTGCAAACCCAGGTACAACCTTTAAATGATCGGGATGGCTCTCGCAAGGTTGCTCAACTGACGCCCCCCGGCTATCCCGGTAGCGATCGCATTAAAGTTCGATTTTGGGTGGATCAACAGCGCACCCTCCGGATCAGCGTCGAGGATTTATTGACCCAAGATATCCTGCTTAAAAATCAAATTGTGGCTCAACTGAGTTAAGGCTTAAAAAAAGCTTGTGTCCCAGGGGGGGTGATAACTCCAAGGAGTTCCCCTGAGACAATTTCATCCTAACTTTTGCACTCTGGAGACAACCTGAGTGGGAGTACGGAATCTTCTTGTGTGATCGATATCACCGCGTCAGTATAAATAGCCAAATAAAATGCCCCCATAGGGGGCGAGTTTGTTGGAATGCACGTATAGGTTGGTGAAAACTTCTACGTGCTAGTGAGGTTTAAAGGGTTTGCTTATCTCTGAAGCAAACCATAACAGCCAAAGGTGAAGATACTGTGAACGCACAGAACTTCACCCCGTTATTTGTTGGGCATCTATAAAATACCCCTAAGTCCACACCATAGCGACCTAGGGGTTCAGGAGATGCAGGTTCTCGTTCGTACATTCTTAGGGTTCCTCAGTTTTGCCGCAGTCTAACTTGGGCATGTGGATCTTTGCGACGTGACCTGGTCAAGGTCAATCCCCAACCACTGGCGAAAGCGCTGTTTTTGTGAGGTCGTCGGTTGTGGTACAGGCTTAAGGGTATAGGATGCAGGGATAGGATCCGCCAAAGTGACGGGATAGGTTTTTAATTGATCGTCACGAAAAACGGTCACTGCAATCCGAGCGCCCCCTTGATAGTCTGGTAAGCGCTGATGGAGCTGATCCGGCCTCACCCGGAACCCGTCAATGGCTAAGAGCTGATCGCCCGGTTGCAATCCTGCAATTTGAGCCGGTGAATTTACATCCACAAATTGCACTATCCCTGTCTCCGTTTGGTTGTGCAGGGTGAGGCCCAGATAGGGAATTGGCTGTTCACCTCCATCGGCCACCAATTCCAGGCCAAAGGGGTCTAGAAACGCGGCATAGGGTAACTCGACAGTGCCATCAATATAGTTCTGCCAAAAGTGGCTTAAATCTAGCTCTGCCACTGATTCAATGACCGATTGCAGTTGTTCACGGCTATAGCCTTGCTGGGTCTGACCATAGGTTTGCCAAAGGCTGACCATCACATCATCAAGGGAGCGCTGATTGTGGTGCTGTTGGCGAATGCATAAATCCAAGAGCAGAGAGACGACTTCTCCCTTCAGATAATAGGACACCTGGCAGTTGCGGGAATTCGCATCGGGTCGGTAGAGCTTAATCCAAGTATCAAAGCTAGAGTCGCTTAAAGATTGCACCTGTCGCCCTGGTATGGCTTGCAGACGGGTAATCGATTCAGATAACAGCTTGAGGTAGGATTTGGCGTCATAGATGCCGGCTCGATAGGGAATGACCAAATCATAGAAACTGGTGACGCCTTCGCAAAACCAGAGCAGATCTGTGTAGTTTTCTTGATCATAGTCAAAGGCAGATAAGGCTTGGGGACGAATCCGTTTGACATTCCACAAATGGAAAAACTCATGGGCGACTAAGCTGACGAAGCGATGGTAAGTCTCCGGTTGCCGAAACCCAAACCGTGAATACAGCAACGAGCAACAATTGTGATGTTCTAGCCCACCATAGCCATGGGCCGACAGATGCAACAAGAAGACATAGCGGTCATAGGGCAACCCCCCAAACATCGCAGCTTCTACTGCAATGATTTTTTGGATGTCTGACACGATTTTGGCACTGTCGTAGTTCCCTTGCCCCCAAACCGCGAGTTGATGAGGTTTACCCCCTGCTGCAAAGTCATGGATTTGATGCAGACCTATCTCAAAGGGACTATCGACGAGCGTATCAAAGTTATCTGCTAGAAACGTCAGTGGATCATTGGGGAGAGGGTCTAGGGCTGTGGTCACCTGCCAGCTTGGATCAGGGGGGGTGAATCGTCAGTGCGATCGCCTGATCTTCTCGATCTGGCACATAAAAAAACATCGCCCCCGGATTGAAATAGCCGTGACTGGCATCTAAATGGTTGGTGCGCACCGTCAGCTCATGGGCAAACATCCGATAGCGGATGATCACCTGATCACTATTAGTGGTCTGCACCTGCCAGCGATTTTTACTGACTTTCCGCCAGCTTAAAGGCTGGTCATGCTCATCCGTGGCGGCAAAATCTTGCAAATGTTTCGCATACTCTCGCACCAAATAGGAACCGGGGGTCCAAACGGGCAACTTCAAGTCTAGGGTCGGTGCAGCTTCCTGGCAGTGCAGGGTAATCTCAAATAAATGGGAGGCCGGATCCGGCATCGCCACCTCATATCGAAGCATACCTCCAGGAAAAACAGCAGAGGTCTGAGCAACAGCATTAACAACTTCAGTCATTTTTGTGGGAATCGGCGTCAATCTCTACTTAGTGTACCGATTCGTCGGTGCTTAGCTGGGTGCTACTCAACCTAAGTAGCACCTAAGGTCAACGCAGAGCCTGGTTCACCCTCATTCAATTTTCAGCCATTACCCGCAACCAGGGTTTTTTGGCTCTGCGCCGCTCAAGGCTCATTTCTAGGCCAAAAGCTTTGAATTCTGCCTCACTATAAAATTCACGAAAGCGCGCAAAGGGAACACGGGCACGGCCATCTAAGGAATGAACTACCGAGTTGGGATATCGCATATCACCGCCTAGATCAACAAAAGCCTCTTCCAGGGTCATCCAGGGTCTTTTGGCATCCCCCACTTCCGTCGGAATAGCTTGCTCTAGGCTGCTGAGCTTCTCTGCAAGTCCCTTCACCATATTTCCCGGTTTCATCTTGGGATTGCGCTGAGATTGTTGGAATTTACCCCACAACAACCCCAGCAAAGAGCCAACATACTGAAAGATGCGCTTGAGGATGCGACCACAGACTTGCAAAAGGTTACCCACCGCCGGAGGGGAAGAAGCGTCTTGTGCAGCCGTCCTGTGGCTGGCCAACGTAGCACTTGACCACCCGCAATTGGCACAGACTTGACGACCCGATTTGAGGGGAGAACCCAAACGATGGGAGCAACGAGGGCATGTTTCCAACATGGTCAAATCTCCTGGGACAGTGATGCGCCCATAGATGAAAAAGTGTGAATAGTTAATTCAGGCTATCTGGAGGAGGGGAAGATATAGGATCAAGATTATGGAGAAGTTCTAAGGGTAAGCCATCTGCATCCGCCACAAACGCAACGTGATACGTATGATTGCCCATCACTTGAACCATAGGATAGAGCAGCACTCTCAAAGTCATGGATGCAGATTCTAGCCGTTCTCGCCATTGTTCTAACCAAGTAGACAGGGTTTGATCAGCACAGAGGTCATCGGTAACATCCAAGGATAGATGGTAGTAGCCCACATAATGCTCATCGCTAAAGGCATCCGGGGGAGGATGGGGATCAGGGATCTGAATCAGTTCCAATCGCCCAGCCGCACCCTCTAGCCAACACCCAAGAGTATACCCAGTTGTAAACCGCTCAATAACTTCAAAGTCTAGAGTTTGGTAGAAGGCGATCGCACGGTGAATATCTGCCGTCCGAATCGACATATGATGTCCTTTCATCAGAGCCACCCCTGAACACCTCGACTATGAGGTATACCATTACCGCCCTCTACAAACCAAGCCAAGCATTAGGTGGATTGGGGGGATGGTGCTAATCAAGCAGCCGAGAATAGGGCGAATTGGGGGTATGATGCTAATCAAACAACCGAGAATGGGGCGAATTAAGAGGAATCCCTGGTTCTTTATCTAAATCGAAATTAATCACCTGCCAGCGCCGATCGTCCAGAGCATCAGGGCTAAATTCAACGGGTAGTCCATATAAGCGAGGTCGGCCAATGCCAACGGGATCCGACCACGGGGCAGCTTGTTCTAAATAGCTATTAATTAAGGCGCGATAGCGTTGGGCAATAATCACTTTTGTCGCCCGAAAACCTTCTGTATACAGACGATCTAGGGCTTCATGAATTTCAAAGCGAATTCCATCAGGATGGGTATGTTGTCGATACCATTCCCCTTCCCATAAGCGCCAATGTCGCCCAGACTGTAAATGCACGAGGTCTTCAGTTTTGGGATCAGCTTCAAACGCACCATGCCGTTGGCAGAGATAGGTATCGGTTAAGGTCAACGCCGCCATCATCTGTCGGCAGTGGGGACAGAGCGTTTCAGACCCAAAAATTGGATAGTGCATGCTGACAGGTGTCATGACGTCAGAAAGAGCCGAAGAACTCTGGTTGCCGCTCGGGTGGCTATAGTGGCTTCATTATAACTGTGATTCACTTAGCTTGGTTCGAGAACACTTGGTTTCAGGGTAGGATCTAAAAGCAGTTTGATGCAAGAGAGAACCATGTCCGTGGGTTTACCCTCTCCCCAGTATTGGCCAACACCAGACCTGTCCTTAGCAGCTTTCGTTGCCCCTAACGCCACCGTAATTGGCAATGTCCAGATTCAACAAGGGGTGAGTATTTGGTATGGTGCGGTTGTGCGGGGCGATGTTGAGCGCATTGAAATTGGTGAGTACTGCAATATTCAAGATGGTGCCATTGTCCATGGCGATCCAGGACAGCCCACTCTCTTTGCAGACTATGTCACTGTTGGCCATCGTGCCGTTATTCATTCTGCTCATTTGGGCAAAGGGTGCTTGATTGGGATTGGAGCGATCATTCTCAATGGGGTTCATATTGGTGCGGGTAGCATCATTGGGGCAGGCGCGGTTGTTTCTAAATCTGTGCCACCAGGCTCTCTATGGGTGGGAGTCCCAGCTAAACCCCTGCGGGAAGTGAGTGCTATGGAAGCGGCAGAGCTGATTGAGCATGCCCGTCATTATCACCAACTGGCCTTGGTTCATGGGAATCGAGGGACTGATTTGGGTTTCAAAACAAATGAGCCTTAAACCTCAAGGATTTCGATTAGAAAAATCTGACTATTTGTAGGACAATAACTTAAAAGCGCTTTTTAAAAAATTTCTGAGAGGATATTGAGCATGGATGTACGTTTATTAATTGTTTTAGCACCTGTTGCTATTGCTGCTGGCTGGGCTTTGATTAGAATTTTGCCCGCTGCTCTTGAGCAATGGCAAGGGATGAGCAAGTAACCCAGAGAAGGTTCAAGGTGCACCTTTAACGATAGACAATTTTATTTCTAGCTGAGACGCTAGAGATGCTCAAAGATAGGTTAATTCCCTACTTCCCTCAACCGACTGTGCTGGCAAACCCAGTATTAGTCGGTTTTTCGCAGGTGGGTGGGTAATCTTTAACATCGCAGATAGGGGAGAAAGTCTTGGGTCAACTCACCAGATAAATTGAGGCGTTCCTGGAAGTCTGCAAGGTTTTGAAAGGAGCCACGGGTGATGCGATCGCGAATAATCGAGTGAGCCAGACTCGGCATCATGCCGGGTATCGTCAACAACTGCTCGACAGAAGCAGCATTTAAACTCATGACTGGGGCTAGGGCTAAACTTTCAGGATCGTAATAGCAAAACTGCATCACTGCTGCCAAGGGTTGTAACCGTTGCACGGGCAGGGATAAGGCCACAGCCACATCCTCAATGGCATAGAACTGCACACCGTTGTGGGTCAACTGCACCAGTTGTTTGGCTTGATGGATGGATAATCCTGGTAGGCGCAGCCAGTCATCCACACTGGCTTGATTGACATCAATGCTCACCCCTAAGGCTGCGGCTAAGGCCACTTCTGCCAAGGACTGGAAACGGTAATAGGGGTCAGTCAGAATCCGCGTCTGCAACTGGCTTTGTTCTTGCTGTTTTTGGGTCCAAGTGACGATTCGATTTAACATGCCCCTGGACACCTATCCCAAGAGTTGGCGTCGCTGTTGCTCAAACTCATAGTCTGTTACCAAGCCCTCTTGACGCAAGCTTTCTAATTGGCGCAAAGAGGCTGCGATCGCCTGCATTTGCATCGGATCCAGGGTGGGCTGCGAAGGCTGAGGCCAAGCTGAATTAAAGGCTTGGTGAAACCGCTCTTCCCCTTGGGATAGATAAATCAAGGCATCACATAAACTGGCCACTCGCATTAAGGTAGCAATAGGTAAGGTGATCCAGACCAATCCAGGGAGACCATAAATGATTCCCCAACGGGTCTGTCCTAGGTAAAACTTATGTAAACCGGGCAGCACTAATCCTGCGAAAGCCAAGGCGATCGCAACGGTGCGATTTTTCGGTCGCGGCAAGTTGATACTGGGTTGAGGTGAATCAAGCATCATCAGTCTAGAAGACCCACATCATCGATTTGATGGATTAGTTCTAACACATTGTTATACCTACCTAATCAATCGGTCAATCGGAGTTTGGAGGGATAGTCCTATTTAAAGACCATTTCTATCTTTTTGAAATCCTGCTCAATTTCAGCCCAAAGAGACTTATTATGCGGATCGGTGTTCAGGGCTTTCTTTAAATAAGCTCTGGCCTGATTGAGTTTACGCTCTCGAATCAATTGACGCCCCCAAGACTGATAAATAATGGCCTGCCACTGTCTGACTTCGATATCGTCAGGAAGGCGCTGAGCCAAGGCTTCGATCAGGGCTACGGCGCGTGGAAACCGTTGTTCTTGGATTAAAGCTTGTAACTGCCGATAGGAATCCACCTTAAGTTTGACTTCAGCGGGGTTCGTAGGGGTAGCTCCTTGTCCAGCGGTCGAAGTCTGTTGAGGGGTGGATGGGCGAGGATGGGAAGGGGTGGATGGCGGTTTGACATTAGCGGATGGGCTGGGCGCTGGTGGGTGCTGTTGCTGAGCAGAGGCAGCCGCCGATGGCGCTGATGGACGCACAGAGACTTTTACGGAAGGTGTGGCCTGGGAATAGGCTGTAGATTTAGGTGCAGAAGGAGTGACCTTACTTTTGCTAGGTGCAGGAGGAACTAGTTTTTGCAATATTTTGTAGGCTTCTGTGACTTGGATAAATTTCTCATGAGCCAGTTCATCTCCTGGATTAATATCAGGATGCCATTGCCGAGCTAACCGTCGGTAAGAGGCTTTGAGATCGTCAATATTAGCTCTAGAAGTGAGTTGGAGTAGGCGATAGCAATCGGCAATATCCATGCGTTTTTTACAATTTCAGAAAACCCTTACTCTATATTTGACCCTAATCAAGGAATACTTGATGCTATTTCGATATCTTTTATGTTGATATCTTTCCTACCATGGTCACCGCCAACAAGTTTCTATCATGGTCAATAAATTTATTTATGATGAACCACAGTAGCATCAACTCTGCTGTCTCAACAACTTTCAGAGACTAGGGATCGTCAGGAGTGCTGGATATAGGTTGAGATAGATGAGTGGGTGAAGAAAACAGTGGATGAGGGACGTTGGCAAGCTTTGATGCATTGTTTTGGGGTAGAGGCATCCCTAGATACCTATCAACAGTTGGTTCAGGCTTATGCTGAACCGCATCGCTACTATCACACTGCTCACCATATCAATGCCTGTCTTCAACAGTTTGATCTCGTTTGTACAGAGGCTCGTGCTCTTATTGAAGTTGAAATGGCGCTCTGGTTTCACGATGCCTGTTATCAACCCCAATCCCAGCAGAATGAGGAAGATAGTGCAGATTGGGCCAGACGCTTTTTACAGGAAGCGGGGGTGGCAGAGGCTCAATGCCAGCGAGTGCATGATCTGATTATGGCAACGCAGGATCATGGAGACGTCGAGGATATTGATGCTGCTTTAGTAGTGGATATTGATCTGGCCATCTTGGGCGAGGATGCCAAGACCTTTGCTGCCTTTGAAGCCAATATTCGCAGAGAATACCATTGGGTGCCCATCGCTGATTACTGTCATCGCCGCAGTCAGATCTTAGCCAGATTTTTGCAGCGACCCCAGGTGTATCAAACCCCCTATTTTCAGGTGCGGTATGATGCGATCGCCCGCACTAACCTCAAACAGACCCTTTCCAACCTGCAAAATGGCATTCTTCCAGCGTGATCATGAACCTAAAATGTGACAGTTCGGAGACTTGGCTAAAAGTGGTTTTGGCAGATTTTGATGCCTTTTTGCTCGATCATGCCGCCAATGAGAAAAAGGCATCCGGGGTGGCCCTCAATCTGGCTGCCCATTACCCTAATAAACCGGATTTAGTCACGGCGATGATTGACCTCGCCATTGAAGAACTCAGTCACTACCGCGATGTCTTCAAACTCATTCGCGATCGCATCTGACCATACCGCCGGATGCCAAGGATCTCTATGTCAATCAACTGCGCGGTCTGATTCGCAAAGAACCGCAAAATTACTTTCTAGATCGTCTCTTGGTGGCTGCTGTGATCGAAGCCCGTGGGCTAGAACGGTTCACCAAAATTGCCGAGGCTCTGCCTGCTGGATCATTAAAGAGCTTCTATTACGCGATCGCCCATTCTGAAGCCCGACATACCAACTTATTTCTGGCTCTAGCAGAACAATATTGCCCAGTAGCATCAATTCAGCCTCGCTTAGATCAGCTCTTGATCAGCGAAACCCAAATCCTCACGAATTTGCCTTATTGGGCTAAACTCCATTAGTATCCTGTCAAAAATTTTTAGAAAGGTTGAACTCCACAAAGTTTCCGACCCGTCCACTAGAGCAGTTTTCCTCGGAGTGCCATACATCCCCTCCAAGGAAATACACAGTATTTCCTTGAGTGTCAAGCCTTGTTTGCAGCAATATTGAGATCAAAAGGTTCACCCGACTTAAGGACGCCAAAGACAAAGCGCAATAGCTTATGCATAATTGCTCCTACAACTTGCATTTTGGATTTATAGCGCTACGGTTATGTGCTGAGACGTTATAGAATTGAGCAAGAAATATCTCAAAGAATCTCTAAGGCAGGTTCCTACAGCTATGACCTCCAGCGCAAAGCCCTGGCTGCGCTTGCACGAGGAGA
>JAAUOM010000050.1 GCA_012034865.1 Acaryochloris sp. CRU_2_0
ATAAGGTCTGGAGACTACACACGCCCTGCATATCTATGGAGATATGGGTTTCAAGGCAATCAACTGCTGCAGCTAAAACACCTTCGTCGATCAGGGCCGGTGTTGTGGATAATGGGGTTGGGGTAGTTGTCATGGCTGATATTTAACGCTTTTAGTCTGACACTACCCTTCTTATAGGGACAATTCTCAATCTTTTCGATCTACTGATAATATCAACTTCACCCCTAACTCGGAAAGCGTCAGCAGATTTACCAGTTTAGGTTACTAAAGCTAGCCCACCAGGTCGTGAAGAGAGTGTGTGTTGCTTTGCCAAGAAATACGTCATTACCTATGGAAAACTACCCTTTCTCAATCCCTCTGTGGTCAACCAAACGAATTTCCTGTACTCTCTAAAACTTTTGTCCTGTAATTAGTCCAGCTTAGCCCACTGGGGGAATTAGGCGTTGGCCTCATTCATCAATGGGTGTCCATTCTGTGTGGAATGTTCCCTCCTTATCCAGGCGCTCATAGGTATGGGCTCCAAAAAAATCCCGCTGGGCCTGGGTCAAGTTTTGGGGGAGGCGATCGCGGCGATAGCTATCGAAGTAATCTAGAGAAGCACTAAAGGCAGGAACTGCAATGCCCAGTTTAGCCGCCTGAGCAATGACTTCTCGCCAAGCATCCTGGCGATCTAGAATTGTTTGCTTGAATTCAGGAGCTAGCAACAGGTTGGGAAGATCAGGATTTTTGTCAAAGGCATGGGTAATCTTATTCAAAAAACCAGCTCGGATAATACATCCGCCTCTCCAAATTCGAGCGCATTCACTCAGGTTGAGATTGAAGTTGTAGGTCTTCGAGGCCTTACTCAAGAGAGCCATTCCCTGAGCATAAGAGCACATTTTGGAGCAATACAGTGCATCCCGAACTTGGGAAATGAACGTTTTGGGATCACCCGCAAACGTTTTTGGTGTAGGACCAGTCAACGATTGTGCGGCTTCCATCCGTTCTTGCTTGTAAGAAGATAGGATTCGGGCATTAACTGCAGCAATAATCGTAGGAATTGCAACGCCAACTTCTAAGGCATCCGTTACCGTCCAACGCCCCGTTCCCTTTTGACCGGCTGCATCTAAAATCAGATCAACCAAAGGTTTTCCAGTCTCAGGGTCAATCTTCTTAAAGATATCAGCCGTGATCTCAATCAAGTAAGAATTGAGTTCATCGGTGGTATTCCAATCGGCAAAGACGGCCTGCAATTGCTGATGATTAAGTCCTAAGACACTTCTCAGCAAATCGTAAGCTTCAGCAATGAGTTGCATGTCTCCATACTCAATGCCGTTATGCACCATTTTTACGTAGTGCCCTGCCCCACCAGGACCTATGTAAGTGACACAGGGCTTTTTATCAGGATCAGGCTCATCCTCAACTTGAGCCGCAATCTTGGTCAGAATGGGAGCGAGAGCCTCATAAGCAATAGGGGTGCCACCCGGCATTAGGCTAGGACCATGGCGGGCACCCTCTTCACCACCACTGACCCCCATGCCAATAAAAGTGAATTTAGCCGCTTCTAGATCGCGAGCCCGTCGTTCTGTGTGGTTGAATAGAGAGTTACCTCCATCAATCAGGATGTCACCCTCAGCCAGTAGAGGTTTAAGCTGCTCAATCATGGCATCGACAGGGTCACCTGCTTTCACCATAATCAAAATTTTTCGGGGTAGCTCTAGAGCCTCAACAAATTCTTGCAGGGAAGAGGTTGGATGAACCGTACATCCTTTCGCTAATACCTCTTTCGTTTTGTCGCTGTGCATGAATTCCTGCGTTCGAGATTCTGTGCGATTGTAAACTGCGACAGGAAATCCCTTTTCCGCTACATTCAGCGCCAGATTTTCTCCCATCACGGCGAGGCCAATTACACCAAAGCTTTGCTGTGCCATAATTTTCTGTCAATTCTGCAAGACCATCAAAGGCGGTTCGATTTTCAGGGTAGCGTGATCTCCCCAAAATAGCTCGGAAGAAGACATTAAAATCTAAGAATATCTCTACTAATATTTGCAATAACTAAGGCTCGTTCTTTTTGAGGCAGGCTCGTCCATAGGTTGCCGTCAGTTGTCGCAAGCGATCGCCAATCTCCTCAGTCAAGACACCCGGTACATATCGCCAGGCCCAATTGCCGCCAGTGGTGCTCGGAAAATTCATGCGCGCTTCACTGCCCAAACCCAGCAGGTCTTGCACCGGGATAATCACTTGATTGGCAACAGAACTTAAGGCTAAGCGGATCAAGTGCCAATGAATGCCCGCCTCTGAGCGCCCCCCGATGTACTCGGCAACTAGGGTGCGAACCTGCGCTGGCAGACTCTCAAACCAACCGACCGTCGTGTTGTTATCGTGAGTGCCCGTATAGACCAAGCAATTCTGGGGATGGTTATAGGGCAAATAGGGGTTCTCTGGTCCAGAGCCAAAGGCGAAATGCAGAATTTTCATGCCAGGAAATTCAAATTTGTCGCGTAGGGCCTCTACCTCTGGGGTAATCACGCCCAAATCTTCGGCCAAAATGGGTAGCTGCCCCAGTTTCTGACGCAATGTCTCAAATAATTCATCACCGGGAGCTATCACCCATGTGCCATTGATGGCAGTGGTTTCTCCTTGTTTGACTTGCCAGAAGGCTTGAAAGCCGCGAAAGTGATCCACCCGGATCAGATCCACATAGTTCAACATGGTCTGAAAGCGCTGAATCCACCACTGAAACCCTTGAACTTGCATCCGTTCCCAATGGTAAATGGGGTTGCCCCAGAGCTGTCCGGTGTCACTAAAGTAATCGGGGGGCACACCCGCCATCAGAGCAGGTTCCCCCGTATCAGGATCCAGATAGAACTGATCGGGGTTAGCCCAGACATCTGCACTGTTGTGGGCCACATAAATTGGAATATCGCCAATAATTTGAATCCCTTGAGCATTGGCATACTTTTTAAGGCTGGACCACTGTTGGAAAAATTGAAATTGCCAAAACTGATGCATTTCAATTTCTGCTTGTAGTTGCTGTCGCCAATGGCTGATGGCGATGGGTTGGCGTTGGCCAATCTCTGGCGGCCAAGTATTCCAGGCTCTTCCCCCATGGGCATCTTTGAGGGCCATAAATAGGGCAAAGTCGTCCAACCAAACCGCTCTAGATTGGCAGAAATCGCGAAATGCCAGTTGCAATTCCCGAAATTCACCGGACTTGAAATTTTGATACGCCCGTCGCAAAAGTCCCAGTTTTAAAGGGATAACTTGCTCATAGGCAATGGTTTCAGGCCGGAACCCCACCCCTAAAACCAAATCTTCTGCTTGTAAAAGTTTTTGCTCTTGCAGCAACTCTAGACTGATCAGCAGCGGATTCCCGGCCATCGCCGAGTAACACATATAGGGCGAGTTACCAAAACCCGTAGGACCCAGGGGTAGGACTTGCCAGAGCTGTTGCCCACTCTTGGCCATGAAATCGACAAATAAATGGGCTTCTGGACCCAGGTCACCGATGCCAAATCGGCTAGGAAAAGAGGTGGGATGTAACAGTAGACCGCTGGCTCGGGGAAAGGGCATAAATTCAGGACTCACTTTAGGCAGAGTTCGATAACAACTGTCGCACTTTTTGGGCGGTAATGGGGGCTAATAGGACACCATTGCGATAGTGGCCGCTGGCCACCACTACATTCCGATAACCCGGTAGGGTTTCAATGATGGGGGCTGCCCGTTCATGGGGGCGGGGACGCAGACCCGACCAAGTTCTGAGGATCTCGGCAGCGGCCAGGGTTGAATCTAGGGCAATGGCTTGCTCCAAGAGAGCTTGGAGTTGATGGGGATCTGGATCAATCTGGCCACCAACAGCAGTAGGAAATTCCACAGTGGCCCCAATCCAGACATCGGTGGCGCTGATGGGTACCAGATACATCCCACCGTCAGTGACAACGGGTATCGGCGCTGAGGTGGGGGTCTTTCGTTGTAAATGCAGGGCTTGCCCTAACACGGGGTAGAGGGGTATGGTCTGCTGGAGGGTTGTGGTTAAGGGCATTGAGCCTAGCCCCGCTGCAATAATTAACCAGTCAACGGCAACGTCGCCCCTATCAGTATGAACGCGATCAACTTGTTTGAAATCATCCTTAGCAGAAGTTTGGAAGTCATACACAGGCGTCTTAAAGTGAATCTCGGCTCCGTTAATTTGGGCAACCTGAAGCAAAGCTTGGGTCAAGGCCACGGGATTAATTTGGCGATCTTGAGGTGAGTAGATGGCACCAATGGCACCTTGCTGAGAGCCTAAGAGATGGGCAGTTTGCAACTGGGGATAGGTTTCCAGGAGTTGGTCTCGATTGAGAAGGTCTAACTGAAATCCTTGCTTTGCTCTCACTTGTTGGGTTTTGTGCCAGCCCTGGAGTTCTGTCTCTTCAAAACAAAGTTGCAAGATGCCTTGGCGATTATAGGGCAGGGGAGTACCTGTAATGGCTTCTAGTTGAGGAATGAGCGTTTCATAAAGCCCTAAGCTTTCTAAGCGCAATTGCAGGTGTTTGCCTTTGAGTTTGGGATTGAGAGCTGCCATCAACACACCTAAGGCTGCCCCCGTAGCTTGCCACTGATGGGCCACAGACGATCGCCCATCCCAGACGCTAATCTGATACGGTGAGTATTGGCTGAGTTCAAAGGCAATAGCTGCGCCGATCACACCGCCACCAATAATGCCAACTTGCATCTTTTGCGTCCCACCATTAGGTTATTAGGCTTAACACGATTGTTAAAGAAAAATCAATAATCCTAGCGCCTTGGATTGAAAAGCTTATGATAGGATGATGAGCGTATGAAATAGGTTATAGATGCGGCACCCTTTCCAAAGCGTATTGTAACCATTCTCTAAAGTTTGCATCTTCAGCAATTCATTCTAGTTTTTCTACAATTTATATATGACCAATATCAGCATGCCTCAGTCGGTTTTGCATCCGATGGGTAAACTGCAACGACAAGTTCAGTCATTAGTTAATTCGCATAAGCTCAAACCCACAGATAGTTTATGGAAGGTCGGTTTATTGTTTCCCGATCGCTGGTCTTATTGGAAGCAAGAACTCTTGGATTTTGAGTTTTCCATGCAAGATCCCATTCAAAGCTTTCTAGACGTTGAAACCTGGGAAGAGGACTGACGCCGCTCTTTGGAATTGTTACGATGACCTTTTCGCAAGGCGATATCCAAGACGTAGCCCAGACATAGGTATACCTTTTGCAAATAGTCGTTGATAGCCTCTCCTCTGGGTAGACTAAAGCTTAGCTTCCTCCCTTTGCCAGCCAATGCAAATCCTTTCTTCTCCTCAAATCTGGTGGCAACGGTTATCTCAGCGGCTCTCTGCTCCGGCTCAACCCCTGCCACCCGAAGACTCGATTCTGCTCCGGTTCGGCGTACAGATCTTGGTGTGTGTCGGTATTCTGGCGATGGATACTGCCGCTTCTACCCTGCATAGCGTCTGGGCTATTCCCTTAAGTTTAGGGGGAGCCATCTGGAGTTGGCGGCAACGACACCGTCGCAATATCGCTGCCAAAATGGTCATTGCCGTCGGTATGATCGCGGTTTTAGCGGTGTTCTTAACGCGGCTGGTGGGTCAAGCGGGGGACTCTCGGATTTTGCTGGCTGAACTGCTGATTCAGGTACAGATTCTACATACCTTTGACTTACCGCGCCGCAAGGATTTAGGTTACTCAGCGGTGATTGGGGTCATCTTGGTGGGGGTGGCGGCCACCGTCAGTGAAACCATGATGTTTGGGGGGTGGCTACTGCTGTTTGTAGCTATTGCCTTACCCGTCTTAATCTTGGATTATCGCTCCCGCTTGGGCTTGATCACGCTTAAGCGTCAATTTATAAGTCTGGGTCCTGCCCAGATCGCCAAGGTCCTCTTAGCCGTGGTCACCTTAGGCTTAGTAATTTTTGCCCTACTGCCGCGTCTACCGGGGTATCAACTGCGAACCTTACCCGTTAGTGCTGCCATTGACTTTCAAGGCAAATTTGATGCCCAAAAGATTGTCAATCCCGGCTATGGCCAAAGCAATGGTAAAACCTGGGGAGAAAACGGACCAGAGGGTGAAGATCTGACAGGTCAGATCACCTTTGACGATCAGTTCTATTACGGTTTTAACCAAACGATTAATCAAAATTTGCGCGGGATCTTAAAGCCCCAACTAGTGATGCGCGTGAGATCGCAAGCCCCCGGTTTCTGGCGCGTGTTGGCCTTTGATCAGTACACAGGTCAAGGGTGGCAACTCTCTGACAACCAAAAGGCTGAAACCTTGCGTCGGCCAGCTTGGTCTTATCGGTTTGCCATTCCCCAAGATCCCCAGCGAGGTCGAACCAAAGAAGTCATTCAAACTTATTCTATCGTCGCTCCCTTTCCTAACCTGATTCCTGCCCTCAGTCAAGCGCGGGAGGTCTATTTCCCTACTCGTGAAATCGCCAGAGATCCAGAAGGGGGTTTGCGATCGCCCGTACAGTTGCAGGAAGGTCTCACCTATTCTGTGATTTCCGATGTGCCCTATCGCGATCGCATCCCTCTGCGACAGGCTCCACGCCGATATCCCCCATTTATTCGTCAACAGTATCTACAAATTCCTGCCAACATTGCTCCTCAGGTGCGGCGACAGACGCAAGCCCTCTTAGCCAAGGCCAATCACCCTCCAAAGTCAGTCTATGAAAAAGCCCTTTACCTGGCTCAAGCCCTCAAGCAAACCTATTCTCTACAACCGAATTTGCCTGCCCTTAGCCCCCAAGAAGATCTCGTCAACGCTTTTCTGTTCAAACATAAAGGAGGGTATCCCGATCATTTTTCCACGGTGTTGACCATCATGTTACGGTCCATTGACATTCCCGCTCGCCTAGTGACGGGACTGGGGCCAGGGCAGTTTAATGCCTTCACAGGCATGTATGAAGTCCAAAATATTGATGCCTACGCCCTGACTGAAGTCTATATTCCCCAATGGGGCTGGTTTACCTTTGATCCGATTCCTGGCCATGACTTAGTGCCACCTTCTGTGGAGGACGACTATACCTTTTCTGTGTTGAAGTCTTTTTGGAGTTGGGTGGCGGGCTGGCTACCCTCGCCCCTGGCGAACGGATTGACCGCAATCCTCACTACCCTTGGCGCTGGGTTAGCCCAGGTTTTGGGGTTCCTCACCAGCGGTTGGCAAGGTTGGATTGTGGGGTTATTAATTCTCAGCGGACTGGCCGTTCTGGTTTGGCTGAGTCCGCAGACCTGGCGATTTTGGCGTTATCACCAACGACTTGCGAGTCTTCCCCCCATGGAACGACTTTACCAGCAAATGCTGAAAATTCTGGCGAATTGGGGGACACCCAAATACCGTCATGAAGCCCCTTTTGAATATGTGCAACGCATTGTTCCAATCTATTCGCCAACAGTGGTAGTCCTCGTCTTAGAGATTTCTCAAGCATATGTTGGCTGGCGATATGGGCAGCAAAAGGGCAATGTCAGCCACCTTCAACAACAACTACAGGTATTACGAAAACACGTCCCTTCCCCGCCGTAATTCCCCAATGGCCTTTTATCGAGTAGCAGAGAGAGAAAACGGTGTTGCTTCATCAATATCTGCTACTCAATTCCCAGGATTTGCATTCTGATGTCAACATTGTTCATCATGGATAATAACTTCATTGAAAATGCCTAATGCTCTTTGAAGTTGATCTAGCTACCAATAGAGGAGATGGAGAAGAATGTGTTCTTGATCTTAGAGAATTTGGGAACTCTAAGGGAAAAGGGTATGCAGAAATTACAGAAGTTAAGGTTGATGACTATATTGTCCATACTGACGATCAAATACTATGCTCAATCGGATGGTTTATTCTACCCGTCTCCATTCATGGAAACAGCAAAGTTAAGTGATTTTACGCATCTATTCTCCAAAGCAAACGGTTCATTCTAGAGAACAAGGGATACACTCCCATAGCGTTGTTTTAAATCGAAGTTTTAGATCAAATTTGGCAGTTACCAGCTCAGCAAGATGGTAACTGCCAAAGCTCTGATTATTAACTACACAATCAGCGAGTCTATGACCTACACTCCCAGCCTCCATACACCACCAACCCAACAGGATAAACCCCAAGTTTCGCCTGCAAGAGTGTTGCAAAAAGTTATTTCTGAGCAACGATCTGGCCGGATCACAATTACCGATGCCCAAGATCCGTCCATTCGTTGGCGGGTGTATTTAGGCGGGGGGCAACTACACTTTGCCGAAAGCACGATGGGTCATACCGAACGACTCGCCTATGTACTCAAAAACACCTTCCAGATTTTCGCCTATCGGAATTTTTGCCCAGTAATACCTCTGAGTATTCACTGCTGTGCAAGTATTGGCAAGCCCAGAACTTACCCCTCAATTTCTTCCGCCAACTGTTGGCCTTTTTAACCCAAGAAGCATTGGTTCAATTTTTAGCCCTGCCCCAAGGCTATTTGGAGTTTGAACCCAATGTGGGCTTGGATCCGTTATTGTTGTCTGCGCCGTTTAGGCAACTGATTTTACCGGTACGCGAACAAATCGATCAATGGGTGAGGGTGCGACCTGTCATTACTTCTCCGTTTCAGAGACTCTGCCTAGAAGACCAAGATCAATTTTTGAAGCTGGCATGGCAAGACGGCGGTCATGGTCGTCGGTTGCAAAATATGTCCAATTTGTTAGAGCAAAGCCTGTGCTTGTATGAACTAGCCAACCAGGGCGACATGGATGTGTTGGCTTTGGCAGAGGCTTTGTCTCCTATCGTCCAAGCAGGAGCGGTCAGCCTGCATCCTTTTGAAGTGATTACAGAAACGGTGCGACCTGTCATCGCTTGTGTGGATGATAGTCAAACTATTCAACAATTTGTGAAGTTATCCCTAGAAGCAGAAGGCTTTGAAGTGCTGCAACTGATGGATCCTAAGCAAGCTTTAACGGTGCTGATTGAGCAACAACCCAATTTGATCTTGATGGATATTGAAATGCCCAAGATGGATGGCTATGAGCTATGCCGCATGGTCAGACAGGTAGACCTGCTTAAGGAAATTCCAGTGGTGATGCTCACGGGACGGGAAGGGATTATTGATCGAATGCGGGCTCGACTGTCAGGGTGTACAGCCTATTTGACGAAGCCATTTAACCCTCAAGAATTGCTAGCATTAGTTCAGAAACTCACTGCGAGTGGCGCAGTAGTGCCGCAAGTTTAGACCAATAGGAGTTGTTTCTGACCCTACTGCCATCCACCTAGATTAGAGATGAGCTGGCGGTTGAGATGGTCAGGAACAGAAGGGTTTGATTGTCTTGGATCAGCGACTCGGCTGACCAGCACAGAACAAGGTGCATGGTGCATGACATGATTACTGACACTGCCGAGTAACCATTCACTTAGACCCACACGGCCTCGGCTCCCTAGCAAAATTAAATCCGCATCCCAGTTTTTGGCCATTTCGCAGATGATCTGCCCCGGCGATCCCTCTTGTTGGGTTGCTTGCACCGCTACACCTGCTAATTGGGCTGCTTCTACTTGAGTTTTGAGAATATCTGATGCAGTTTGCTTGTAGGTTTCCCACTGTTTCTGGTACATCTCAATGGATGTGGCGGAGAGTCCAGGATAGTAATACATGCTGGGGAATGTGGTGGGTACTTCTGGGGCATCCTGATCATCCGTCGATAAAATATGCAGCAACATTAAATGGGCGTCCGTGGCTTTAGCCAGTTCCACAGCCTGATTAAAGACGACAAGGGCTGTTTCTGAGTGATCTAAGGCCACTAATTTTAGAAAACATTGGGGATACCTCTGGGTGCTAGGGATAGGGAATTCATCAATCAACTGTCTTTGGGGAAGGGTGTGCTTTGATGTCTCCACTCCCCCTTTATAAGCAGTTAATTTGAGAAACTTGTGAAGGTTTTTGTCATTAGTGCCAATCTTTTTGCAAAGTTGTATGAAGAAGTGCGGTAACAACCCCACTGATACCTGTAACCATTCTGGTAACCGCTGCGGGATAACACTCAAAGCTGAGATACATTGGGACGGAGGAATGGGCAGAAAGGATCAAGGGTTGATGGTATTTAAGGACGCTAGGGATTATCAAATCCTATTTCTGGGTCTGTTTTTACTCCTGGGGATCGGCACGAAAGATTGGACTTTGCGCCCAGAGCTGATTGGGGTTGCGATCGCAACCTCTTTGCTCGTTCAAGTCCTAGCCTCTTTTTTGATCTTTATTCACCAACGCCAAACCCAACACCTGGATGACCCCTTCAATCCCTCCCTACGGAGTGCCTTAATTACAGGCTTGGGGTTGAGCTTATTACTGCGCACGGATCACTGGATAACGATGGCCTTAGCAGCAACTCTGGCCATCCTCAGTAAGTTTTTTTGTCGATGGCAGGGCAAACATTTCTTCAACCCTGCCAACTTTGGCATTATTGCTATCTTGGTGCTCACCCCTGATGCTTGGGTCTCACCAGGACAGTGGGGAGAGGTGGGTTGGTATGGGCTATTATTTGCCGGAGCCGGGGGGCTGGTGTTGCATCGCGTCGGTCGCTGGGAGACCTCCGTCATGTTCTTATGCACCTATGCCCTTTGTTTGTTGATGCGCGATCTGTGGCTGGGTTGGACCTGGGATGTCTGGCTTCACCGCTTATCGAGTGGTTCGTTAATCCTCTTCGCGCTCTTTATGCTCACTGATCCCCGATCGATCCCGAATGCTCGGGGGGCGCGTTTGGTATGGTCGAGTAGTATCGCTGTCGTCACCTTTGTCCTACAAACTCAATTTTTCATTTCTACGGGAATTTTTTGGGCGTTGTTTGGTTTGGCACCCTGCACGCTTTTGTTGGATCAATTTTGGCTGGCACCTCGATTTGCCTGGGAGGACTCTGCTGTTGTGTCGGATGCCTAAAGCCCTTATCCAGAGGTGATCCCTGAGCATGTGATTGCGGCAACAAACGCAATCACTGCCGCCCACCCACCTGCCGATTCAACCCTAGTCTTAACCTGCAAATGCTATGGTTCAATAAAGTCGGATTTTATGGTTTTTTGATCAGATTCAGGTGGCAGTCTGTTCTAAGCGGAATCCTGAGTGTTATGATTGCATCACAAATAAATCCTTGAGGAAAACGACCCAGTATGACGTTGACACCTGTTTCCCCGGTGGTGCTAGTCATATTAGATGGTTGGGGTTATCGAGAAGACACGGATGGTAATGCCATCGCCGTTGCGGATACTCCGATTATTGACAGCCTCTGGAAAGCTTATCCGAGTACTTTAATTCAAACCTCTGGCAAGGCAGTGGGCTTGCCCAAAGGGCAGATGGGCAATTCTGAAGTTGGCCATCTGAATTTAGGTGCAGGTCGAACAGTGCCTCAAGAACTGGTGCGGATTACGGATGCCGTTGAAGACGGTAGTTTGTTTGCCAATCCTGCCCTCGTCAAGCTTTGTGATCAGGTGATCCAAAACCACAGCAAACTACACCTGATTGGCCTGTGTTCCCGAGGTGGCGTCCATGCCCATGCCGATCACTTAATTGCCTTACTGCAATTGGCTAAAGCCCGTGGCATTTCTGAGGTGTGCATTCATGCTATTTTAGATGGCCGTGATACCCCGCCTAAGAGTGGCAAAGACGAAATTCAGCGGATTCAAAAGCATATTGCCCAAATTGGTGTCGGTCAGATCACTACAGTTAGTGGCCGTTATTTCGCCATGGATCGCGATCGCCGCTGGGATCGGATCCAAAAAACCTATGAAATTCTGGTTACGGATCAGATCTCCGTTCCTCGGGATTGGTCGCCCCTAGACGTGATCACTGAGGCCTATGATCATAAGACCTCGGATGAATTTTTGCCACCTACGCGGGTTGCCTCTGGTGCGATTGAACCTGAAGATGGAGTAATCTTTTTCAACTTCCGTCCCGATCGCATCCGTCAATTAACCCAGGCTCTGGTTGATCCCAATTTTAAAGCCTTCGAACGTGCCCCTGTGCAACCGCTGCATGTGGTCACATTTACTCAATACGATCCCAATCTACCCACGGACATAGCCTTTAAACCCCAGAATCTGGACAATATCTTGGGAGAAATTATTGCCGACCACCACCTCAAACAATTACGGTTGGCGGAGACGGAAAAATATGCCCATGTCACCTATTTCTTTAATGGTGGCATAGAGGATCCCCTTGCGGGTGAAGATCGGATTTTGGTTCCCAGTCCGATGGTGGCCACTTATGATCAAGCCCCAGCGATGTCTGCTTGCGAGGTGACGCAGAAGGCGATCGCGGCTATTGCCAAACAGGTGTATACCTTGGTGGTGATTAATTATGCCAATACCGATATGGTGGGTCACACGGGTCAGATGGAAGCCACCGTGCAAGCGGTGGAAACCGTCGATCAATGCCTGGGAAAACTGCTAGATCAAGTGATTAAGGTGGGGGGGACATTGTTGATCACTGCCGATCATGGCAATGCCGAGCGGATGTGGGATGAGAACGGCAATCCCTGGACCGCCCATACCACGAACCCCGTCCCCTTTATTTTGGTAGAAGGCGAGGGTCGCAAGATTGCAGCCCATGGAACCGAGGTACGCTTGCGAACCGATGGTCGCTTGGCCGATATTGCCCCCACCATTTTGGACATCCTGCAAATTGCTCAACCCGACGAGATGACAGGAACAACGCTGATCCAATCCGCTGACTTTGAAATCTGCTCTAACAAAAGTCCTGTCCGCATCCGCCTCTAAAGGGTATACTGCATAAGGGCGCTCGATCTTGTATTGAGCAGGTTCTGTTTGACTAAACAGATATAATTTGACCCATCGCTAGTGGGTTCATTGTTTATTAGGGGTGCAGTTGTCACGATGTTGACTAACTTTGTTCAAGGCGTTTGGTTCTTTTCAGCAGTGGCACTCATTGCCTTAGTGCTTTTGCATAGTCCCAAAGGCGATGGTCTAGGGGGCATTGGTGGGCAAGCCCAACTGTTTACGAGTGCTAGAAGTGCTGAGAAGACCTTGAATCGGATCACCTGGACGCTGACCCTTGTGTTTATGGGATTAACCGTTGTTCTCAGTGCGAAATGGTTGGGCTGATCCCTGGTTCCTGATTTCTCGCCGTGTTAGATTGTCCCAGATTAAAAAACAGGCTCCAGATTATGGGCTTGAGCCTGTTAGGGCTTATCCTCAGCCTTCTAACCCATGGGATGATAGGGACAGAGGTTGGAGTCGCCACGCCCCTCGCACCCGCTGCCAAAGCCCATCCTTTGCCCGCTATGTTGGCACAATGGCAAGATCCACAACAGCAGGGCGATTACTTTGATCAGGTCAAAAAAACACGAGTTGGCTACTTGGTGTGGAGTCACTTCCCTGTGCGAGTGCTGGTTGAATCTGCCCCTACGTCTATGCCCCTGATTCAGCAGAAATGGCCTGCCGCTGTAACTCAGGCCATTCAAGAGTGGCAAACTTATTTCCCGTTAGGGATGACGACGGATCCCACCCAAGCAGATATTAGCATTTCTGCGATCGATCCTCAACAGCCCAGTCAAGGACGGGTGCGATCGGCAGAAACCCGCTATCGGCTGTATATTGATGACCAAAATCGCTTAGCCCATCGCTGCACAATCCAGATTCGGGTTCAGCAAACCCAGGCCTATATTTCTGCTGCGGCTCGCCATGAGTTAGGCCATGCTTTAGGGATTTGGGGCCATAGTCCCATCGCCTCCGATGCCCTGTATTTTTCTCAGGTGCGGACGCCTGTTCCCATCTCAGTTAGGGATATCAGCACGCTCAAGCGGGTGTATCAACAACCCACACGATTGGGGTGGCCAGTGCTTAGATCAAAAACTTCGCCAATCCTTACTCCATCTGAGATCAAGAAACTGCGGCATTCACAAATTCAAGATGATGCCTACGCTATCTATAAAGCGCCAACCTGGCAAGAGGCTATTGCTACCGCTTTTGCTAAAAGACCCCTCTCTAGTATTGACGTCCACCATCGTCACAGAAGCAGATCAGTTAAGGCTATTGGTGGGAAATGATCTTGGCAACTTCAACTGGAAGTTTTGTCATTAGCGTGATTCTATCAAGTCTCTATGAATTTTAGAGCAAAATAGCGTTATTGGAGTCAAATAATGTGATTTCAGCCAATTCCTCACTACTGCGATTCTGATCGATGGCATGTTCTACTCTGCTGATCCTTCTCAGGCTAAGAGTGGCCAACCCATGATTTTAGGTTTCGACCCAGGACGAGACAAATGCGGTGTGGCCGTTATGGGTGTTGATCGTAGGATTCATTGGCATCAAGTGATTCGGGCTACAGAAGTAATTAATTCTGTTAATGCTTTATGTGAAACCTATGCAATATCTTTATTGGTTATCGGCAATCAGACCACCTCTGAGGAATGGGTGCAAAGGCTGCTGAGCGCTATTCCCCCCAACCTCCGCATTACCAAAATAGATGAGCGGTACAGCACTTTAGAAGCTCGAAGTCGTTATTGGCAAATATTTCCACCTCAGGGATTGGCTCGCTTCATTCCTCAAGAGTTACGTTCTATTCGGCGACCCATTGATGATATTGTGGCGATTGTTTTGATTGAGCGCTATTTAGATTTACCTGGGGTTGCAGTTGGCTCAGATGAAAGGACTCACAGGATCAACCCATGATCTTGCAGGTGAGCTGGCTCTCCATCGGGTCATTTGTTGTTGATCTGCTGCTGTTTTAGGGGATATGTCTGGGCTAAAACCAGACTTTTCGATTGCTAACTCTCAGCAGATTGACTGAGGCTGAGTATAATCAGGTAGACACCAAGAACCTGTGGTCAATAAAGTAGACTGGAAAAGATTAGAATTACTCTTTAATTAGAATTCAACAAAACCATCATTGCTGACGCAGTGCCAGATCGAATGTATCAGGAGATTACATAGATATGCCCCAAACTCAGGCTATTTCAGAAATTGACTTTTATAGTGATACTTATAAGGATGCTTACAGCCGCATCGACGGCATTGTGATTGAGGGTGAGCAAGAAGCTCACGAGAACTATATTCGTCTTGGCGAAATGCTGCCTGAACACCAAGATGATTTTATCCGCCTCTCTAAAATGGAGGCTCGTCACAAGAAGGGTTTTGAAGCTTGCGGACGCAACTTGAATGTGACGTGTGATCTGGATTTTGCCCGCCAGTTTTTTGCAGACTTACATCAAAATTTTCAACAGGCAGCGGCTGCGAATCGGATTGCGACTTGTTTGGTGATTCAGTCTTTGATTATTGAGTGTTTTGCGATCGCAGCCTATAACATCTACATTCCCGTTGCCGATGATTTTGCCCGCAAGATTACTGAATCAGTCGTCAAGGATGAATATACCCACCTTAACTATGGCGAAGAGTGGCTCAAAGCCCATTTTGATCAGGTAAAAGCAGAAATTCAAGAAGCCAACCGCCAAAACCTACCCATTGTCTGGCGCATGCTCAATAAAGTGGATGGGGATGCTGCAGTCTTAGGGATGGAAAAAGAGGCTTTGGTAGAAGACTTCATGATTCAGTATGGTGAGGCGCTCAGCAACATTGGATTTTCAACCGCAGAAATTATGCGAATGTCTGCTTATGGGTTAGTGGGTGTCTAGGGTGTCACTGTAGGAAACAAACGGATAGCACACACTTATCCTCGCTGAAGTGGGTAGAACCAGGCATTTTGCCTGGTTTTTGTTTGCAGAGCCATTAAAAGGGATGGTTTTAGATGTGAATCGTTCTAACTACCTCAAAAGTCTTTTGCTGGTGTGAAATAACGGTTTGCTGTAATATTAAGTAACATTGTTGCGTACTATTGCAACTGTATTTCCTTAACACCTTCGCAGTAAGCTTGTTGCTCACAACGATGCTGACTTCTTTCTAGAAATATATGTTTGGTTTAATCGGTCATCTTACCAGCTTGCAGCATGCTCAATCTGTTGCCCGAGAATTAGGATATCCCGAATATGCTGACCAGGGTTTAGATTTCTGGTGTATGGCTCCACCGCAAATCGTTGATGATATTACCGTTACCAGTATTACGGGCCAAACGATTCATGGTAAGTACGTCGAGTCCTGTTTTTTACCAGAGATGCTTGCTTCTCAACGAATCAAAGCTGCAACTCGCAAGATTGTCAATGCCATGGCCCATGCTCAAAAGCATGGGATTAATATCACTGCCTTGGGTGGGTTCTCCTCTATTATTTTTGAGAATTTTAACTTGCAGCGAATCACCCAAATCCGCAATATTCACCTTGATCTACAACGTTTCACCACAGGTAATACCCATACCGCCTATATTATTTGTCGCCAGATTGAGCAAGCTGCTCAGCAGTTAGGAATCAACCTGGGTGAAGCTACCGTTGCCATTTGCGGAGCAACAGGGGATATTGGCAGCGCGGTATGCCGATGGCTCGATACCCGCACAGATACGGCAGAGTTGCTCTTAGTTGCCAGACACCAAGGACGCCTAGAAGCCTTGCAAGCTGAGCTGGGTCGCGGCAAAATCCTTGCCATTGAAGAAGCTCTACCCCTAGCAGACATTGTAGTCTGGGTTGCCAGTATGCCTAAGGGCATTGAAATTGATCCTGATAAGCTGAAGCGTCCCTGTTTGATGATTGACGGAGGCTATCCTAAAAACTTGGAGACTAAAATTCAGCATTCTGATATTCATATCCTCAATGGTGGCATTGTTGAGCATTCCTTAGATATTGATTGGAAAATCATGCACATTGTCAACATGAATATTCCAAGTCGCCAGTTGTTTGCTTGTTTCGCAGAATCAATGCTGCTGGAATTTGAGCAGTTACACACCAACTTTTCCTGGGGACGCAATGAGATCTCCGTTGCCAAAATGGAAAAGATTGGCAAAATCTCTCTCAAGCATGGCTTCCAGCCCCTCCGACTAAAAACATAACTGCCTCGTTACTGCCGAGAGAGGCAGCTCTACTGAACCCTATTTAGAGCAGGATCAAGGCTATCTTTATGTATTGAAGGTTAGTCTAGTGTTCTGTCAAGAACTTTTTGATGGGTTGAAAACCCTCAAAAATATCTCCCATAAAGCTCCCGACTCGTTAATTTTCAATTGACAGACTACAGTGAGCTGTTTAATGTTCATACCTGTCCACAGGCTTTTCGATCTGTTGCAGGATCCCAATCCCAGATGTCCCTCGTTACGGCTGAACATATTGCAATACCGTTCGGATAAATCAATTTGGTCATTTTACAGATGCTGAAAGCCTTTTTTCGCTGTTCATGCTATTGAAATTATTCTCAATAGTGAACTTATCCGAACGGTATTGGGAAATATTGCAGCAATCCGGTGCATTGAGTACCGGAAACCAGCGCTCCTATCCCTCCCCAGCGGTATGTCGGAGGTTTAGATGAATCAGTTATTAGATAAAAAAATAGCAAAACAAAAATTTATTTATTTTTCTTATTACTTGAATAAAGTATTGACATTTTACAGTTTTAGCGTACAGCGCCAAAATTGAGAAATTGATTTCTGTGTGATTTACCCATTTAACAGGGCACTAGGAGAAACGAACATGACGACTCTATCGCCTATTCAGGCTGTGTCAATTCAGGGACGATGCACGCTACAGTCTCAAGAGATAGGGTCTGAGACGGTGGCGCTACGATGCCTTAACTGGGATCGCGATCGCTTTGATATTGAATTTGGACTGGATAGCGGCACCACCTACAACTCCTTTATCGTCAAAGGTGAGAAGACGGCACTGATTGATAACAGCCATCTCAAGTTCCAAGATCTATATCCAGATACATTAACCAATCACCTAGACCTTACCACTCTGGACTATCTGATTGTGAGTCATACCGAACCAGACCATAGCGGTTTGGTTAAGGAGATTCTCGACTTGACCCCCCATGTCACAGTCGTTGGAGCCAAGGTCGCCATTCAGTTTTTAGAAAATATGGTACACCAACCCTTCAAGTCCCAAGTGGTGAAGCAGGGGGATTTCCTCGATCTAGGCAATGGACATGAATTAACCTTTATTTCTGCCCCTAACTTACATTGGCCAGATACAATTTTGACCTATGACCCCAAGACTCGCATTCTGTTTAATCGAGCGATTGAGTCTTTGCTGCAGGTGGGTGATCTCTTTGTCCTCAACATCTTGGAAGAAGGCAACGTTCAACATTATAATGCGGCATTTTCTCAGACGCTTTTCCCCTGGAGCAGATCGCTTTGCTGGGGTCAAGATCTATCCCGCCAATAATGGGGCGCAGATCTTAGCGGATGCGTTGGCTTACCTAGAATGTCAGACTACTCACCGGATGGAGTGCAACGACCATTGGATCGTTTATAGCACGGTTGAGTCAAGTCGAGTTTCCAAACTAGAGGCTCTAAGTGCAGTCCACCATCGCAAAGTTGGCAATCACTATTAATCATGCTGGATTCAGCATCAATTGACTGCAACCCTTTACATCTCTATCTGCATTTCTTTAAGTTTCTTGCAAACCAAGGAGGTAGGTTTCATGACCCTTTCCAATAGACAACTTCTTTCTAAATTCAATTGGATTAATCGCAGTAACCTAGTCAGTTCGCTGGAATTTGCGCAAGACCTAATCGTTATTTGCCTTTGTATTGGCCTATTTAGCTTTATGGTGTTGCAGTTGCGAGATATGTTTATGTCTTTATTGCCACCACTGGAGTTGGCAGTTGTCACAGCAGATATTCTCTTCCTGCTCATTTTAGTGGAGCTGTTTCGCTTGTTAATTATTTACTTAGCTGAGAAGCGCGTCTCCATTGGGGCGATAGTGGAGGTTTCGATTGTTTCTGTACTCCGAGAAATCATCGTTCACGGTATTTTGGAAACCCCTTCGTTACAGGTATTGGTCATCTGCGTATTTTTAACAACCTTGGGTTTACTGCTCATGATTCGGGTCTGGTTACCACCTACCTTTGAAGGGATCGATCCTGAAGAACGTCTTTCCCAACGTCGGCGGAATGAGATGGATCATAACCAACCGCTGCGGCAGCCCTCATCCTCAGGTTTTCCCTTGCACTAGGACTCAGTCTTAGTCGGCAGGCAGACCAATCAAAGATATCTTTATGCCCTGAGGCTTCGTATAGGGTTTTGTCCAGGACTTTTCGATGTTGATAGACGTATTGACACGAGAGATGTGCATCTGGCCTTTGGATAGGACTTTGGACAAGAGCTTAACCAATCACGGTATTGAAGATAAGCCTTAGTCAGTCATAGACCAGAACTTCAGGGTGTATACAAAGGATGGAGGAGGTAGCTATGCGCTTGTTCCTATGACATACTTTTGCTAATTTTGCTAGCCAGATCTTCTTGACTTAACCTCGTTACCACAAAGACTTCCTGTACTGTTTTGCCAGAGCGAGCCAGGATTTTAAACCCTCCTCGGATGGGGACTGAAATTCTTAAGGTTAGGTGTGGAGTGTGACCTTTAACACGACCGATGACACCGGGAGTAACGGTCTGAATCCCTGGATATTGAATCAATTTTTCTAAAATTGCTAATAAGCCAGGAACATGGCTAGAGTGGTTTAGAACGAGCCGACCTTTGCTTGCAGGCATGTATTAGGCCGCCTCCAGGGGAGCCATCGTTAATCCTGCTCGTTGCAGTTGCATATGATACAGCTCTGCTTGCTCTTGCGGGCCTACCCAAACAATAGCCTGTCCTTCAAAATGAATTTGGTTAGTCAATTCCCAAGCCTGATCCGATGTCATGTGAGGGATGTACATCATTAAGGTTTTGGCGACATGTTCAAAGGTGTTGACATCATCATTAACGACAATCACCTTAAAATTTGGATAAGGTTTGCGAACCGTCCTTTGAGCCTGTTGTTCTTGAGGTCGGGTAACAGGGGTTTGGACTGCCATGATTGCCATGCGCGGACTATCTAAAGGAGAACGCTGGAGCATGAACCTTGATTAAGTGGATGTAAAAGACTTAAAAGCTTTAATACTTCAGTGTAGCTTGTTGCTAGGGCATTGCCCATGTCTTCTCTCACAACTCAAACCCTCTTTCACCCCAACTCCCCATCCATTTCTGATGGGCTTGGCGCTGCTTGTAATCCAACATCTGATTCAATACAAAACTGGTTCTCCCCTCCTTAAATGTCATGATTAATGAGCGACAATGGCTAGTCCCGGGCACTCTCTATCAGCATTTGGTTGCCCGTACCCAGCAGGCCTATCAATGTGGTGCCCTACAACCCATTGCCACGGATTATGAAATTCTCACCGAGGGTACCCTAGAGTTTATCGTTCGGGTTGTGACCAGTCTCGATCGCAAAACTAAAGCCCGTAAGCAGCCGCAGCCCAAAGACTTTAACCCCTTTCTACCCTACGAACCAGAGCTATTTGTGGCGGAGTTATCAGACACCTATGTAGGGTTATTAAACAAGTTTAATGTGGTTGATTATCACCTGTTGATGGTAACTCGTGCCTTTGTCAGTCAAGAAACTTGGTTAGATGAGGCCGACTGTGTGGTATTAGCGATCGCCCTAGCAGAATTGAGAGGACTGGCCTTTTACAACAGTGGTCGGGCTGCGGGAGCCAGTCAGGCTCATAAACACTTGCAGATCATCCCTTTACCTTGTATCCCTGCCAGAGTAGAGCTTCCGCTTGAAGGCTTGATTGCTGCTGCTTCTCTTCAGGGTATAGGCTGCTCTCAGTTATTCCCCTTTGTACATGCGATCGCTCCCCTATCCCTCAACTGGACAGACCCACCCCAGACCATTGCCCCTACTCTGTTGGCAACCTATCATGCCCTTTTGAGTGCCATCGGTTTACCCTGCCAACCCGAGCATCCCCTTTCTTCAGGGGCTTACAATCTCTTGATGACACGGGACTGGATGATGATGGTGTTGCGATCGCAGCCCCATTTCCAGGGAATTGAGATTAACGCTTTAGGCTTCGCTGGATCTTTGCTAGTGCGGGATACCACAGGATTAGAACATTTACGCAGCATTGGTCCTATGACCATCTTGAAAAATGTGGGAGTTCCCCGTTGAAAACATGCTTTTCTGCATTGAGATCTTAATAGTAGAGTTTTGTTACAAAATTAACGTCGATTACATAAAGCCTATAAACCTTTATTTACAAGCTTTTAAGTCAATTCAGAAAATTAAAGATCGAGTGAATTCGCAATTTTTGTTTACATTTGAATGTGCTTGTGTTACATTTATTTACATAAGCACATTGATTACGGAGTACCTGTCATGACCTCTCGTGGATACACCTCAGACGATCGCGGTCGCATCAACACCTTTGCCATTGAACCCAAAACGTCCATCCAAGAAGAGCCTGTTTTTGGCTTTAACAAAAATGCTGAGAGAATCAGTGGTCGTCTAGCAATGCTGGGGTTCACCTCTATTCTCTTACTAGAACTGGCCACTAACCTCAACTTTATTCAGATTGTGACAGGTGCCTAACCTAAAAATTTACCCTTTGTGACCTTTACTGACCTGGGTTTGCTGTCGGTAAAGGTCACAGTTTCCGTTGAGTAGCCATTCTATCTAGGCAAGCTAACGCCTTGCTTAACCGACAAGCTATGTTAGTTGAGATTCATGCCGATACGTTAATTGAGCAGTACGAGGCTGGTCTTCGAGACTTCAGCGCCACAATTTTGATGGGAGATAGCCTCTGCGATCTCCTCTTGAACGCTATCAATTTGGAGCAGGCGATTGTAGCACAGGTGAATATGAGCCTCACCCACTTTCGTGCTAGTAATTTTAGAGGAGCCAATTTATCCCAAAGTTTGCTGTGGCGGACAGACTTTTCCCAGGCTAATTTAGCCGTTGCCAACCTCAGTCAAAGCACACTAATTCGGGCTACCCTCACCCAAGCCAATCTCCATCAGGCTATTTTGACCAAAGCCGATCTAAGGGTTGCCAATCTCCAAGCAGCCCATTGCTCAGATGCTAACTTTGCTGGGGCAGATCTCCGATATGCCAACCTTCAAGGGATTAATTTGTCCGGTGCTAATTTAAGGGGTGCCGATCTAACAGGTGCCAACATGGCTGGAGCAGATCTGAGCGGTGCAATCTTAACGGGCACCATTCTTAGACAAGTGGATTTAAGCCAAGTTGTCCTGCGAGATGTGTCTTGGAGCCATCAACACATGGCCGATTTTTCTAATCATCAGACGTTGACGACAGTAGAGTGAAACTGTCCTTCTCTCAGTGAATTTTCCGGTATCAGGATCGCGCTCCATGGTTGTGTGCATAGTACGTCACATCTAGCTTAGCGCCTACACAATGGCAAGAACCAATGTAAACCACGGGATGATTGGTTTGGTTCTTAAGGAATGATAGTGATTCCCCATTCCGGCGAAAAAGCATCGCTAAGATAACAATACCCTAGTATCTTGATTCAGGAATGTTGACCCTGTACTGGTTTTGTTTCCTTATCGGTGGTATTTTCGTTATCCTGGCAATTATTGGTGGCATAGATGGAATTGAGTTTGAGTTTGAACTCGATTCTGATGTGGAAATATTTGACCCCAAGGATCAGCCTCAATCTGCCTTAATGGCTAGGCAGCGACGGCGACGGCAAATTCCCTGGTGGGGACTGCTCAAAAATCTCAAGTTTTGGACCTTTGGCAGTTGTTTTTTTGGGCTGACGGGCATTTTACTCCAGGCCAGCCCTGCGGGTCTTCCTGCTGGGGTGATCACCCTAATTGCTGCGGGCATGGGCTTAGTCTTGGGCACCACCATGTCCGGTCTGTTGCTCTATCTTAGAGGTCAACAAGCCGATAGTTTGATTACTCATGAGGACTTGGTGGGGCTGGCAGGTACCGTTGAAGTTCCCTTTGATGCCCATTCCCGAGGCAAGGTGCGCTTGATGGTTAAGGGCAGCATCTTGGAAGTGGTGGCGTTTACTGATGAAGTCAGTGCCTTGCAGCCAGGGGAGCAAGTGGTGGTGGTCGGCACCCAGCAGAATCGAGTTTGGGTGATCTCTAGTGACACCTTCAATCAGCCTCCCGATGCCTTGGGCAGGGGGGCAAACTGAATATTCCCCCTATTTCAGGAGCAAACCGTTGCGGAGAGACTTTACCCCCAGCTTTGGGTTGAATTACAGTTTCGGGTTCTATTCGGGTTCTATAAAAAGAATGGTGAGTCAGAGGAAATTTCAAATCATGAGCAGCTCGATTAATCCACTTCTTGCTCAGCAGCAGCCCCAACGGATTGCCCAAGTTGAGTCTGAGTCTTCCACTCAAGTACAGGTAGAAGAGCCAGGAATCCCGACGGTGCCGATCGCACTGTCTATCTTTTTTATCATTCTGGTTGTCTGGTTCTTGAAAAATTTCTTGCGGATTTGTAATCCCAACGAAATTTTGATTCTGTCTGGTCGTAAACATCGGACAAAGAGGGGCAGACTGTGGGGTATAGGGTCATTTTTGGGGGGCGGGTGCTTTCGATTCCCATTCTAGAAACGGTGAAAACCATGGATATGACCACCATGCCTGTCCCCGTTGAGGTTAAAAATGCCTATTCCAAGGGCGGCACTCCTTTGGATATTCAAGCGATCGCCAATGTCAAAATTGCCAGTGATCCAGCGGTGGTTGGCAATGCAATTGAGCGATTTTTAGATCGCGATCGCAAAGAAATTCTGCGGGTCGCTAGGGAAACCCTAGAAGGCAATCTGCGCGGGGTAGTCGCCTTGCTTACTCCTGAGCAAATCAACGAAGATCGGCTAGAATTTGCCGAACGCATTGCCCAAGATGTGTCTCGTGAACTAGCTAAATTGGGTTTGCAACTGGACACCCTCAAAATTCAAAGTGTTTCTGATGAAGTGGACTACCTCAGCTCCATCGGGCGTCGTCAAATTGCCCACATCGTGCGCGATGCCGAGATTGCTGAATCGAATGCCATGGGGGAAGCTGAACGCATAGAAGCCGAATGTCAGCAGCGCTCGGAAGTGGCTCAAACCCAATCTCTATCAACGGTTCAGCAAAAACAAAATGAACTCCGCAAAATCAAAGCCGAATTAGAGCAGCGGGCTAAATCCGAAGAAGAACGCACCATTGCTGCTGGCAAAGAAGCCCGCGCTAGAGCCGAACAACAACTCCAGGCCATGCGGGCTGATTTAGAGCGTCTGCGCTTAGAAGCCGATGAAGTTCTGCCAGCGGAAGCCCAACGCCAAGCTAAAACACTACAAGCGAAAGGAGCCGCTGCCAGTTTGGGTGAAAATGCCAAAGCCGCGGCCCAAGTCAATGATATGTTGTCCCAGGTATGGCAGACAACGGGAACAGATGCCACGGAAGTTTTCTTGATTCAACAAATTGAAATGGTCCTCCAACAAGCCGCCGAAATTCCCAACCGGGTCAATTTAGAGCGGATCAATGTTATTGATAACGGCGATGGACTGGCCATCGCCAGTTTAGTCAATGCCTATCCCGAAATGGTTCGCCAATTCCTAGAGCGCGTCGATCAGACTCTGGGGATTGATGTAACTGGCACCCTCAAACAGCAGCGTCATGGCAGCCAAGGAGACTAAAGATGGAAGCGATTATTGCCTTACTGAGTGTACTGGGCTTGGGGACAGGGGCCGTTGCCTTAGTCATTCGCAATCTCTATTACATCTGTCAACCCAGTGAAGTATTAATTTTTGCTGGGAGTACCCGCCAATCTGCCCACGGCAAGCGAGTGGGCTATCGGCTAGTGAAGGGAGGTAGTAGTATCCGTATTCCTCTACTGGAGAGAGCTTTGCGGATGGATCTGACCAATATGATTATTGATTTGCGGGTATCTAATGCTTACTCCAAAGGCGGGATTCCCCTGAAGGTAGAAGGAGTAGCCAATATCAAAATTGCCGGGGAAGAACCCACCATTCACAACGCCATTGAACGCTTATTAGGGAAAAGTCGCAAAGAGATTGAACAAATGGCCAAGGAAACCCTAGAGGGCAATCTGCGGGGTGTGTTGGCCAGCTTGACCCCCGAACAGGTGAATGAAGACAAAATTGCCTTTGCCAAAAGCCTCTTGGAAGAAGCTGAAGATGATCTCGAGCAGTTAGGTTTGGTTCTCGATACGCTGCAAATCCAAAATATTTCCGATGAAGTGCGCTATCTGGACTCCATTGGCCGCAAGCAGCAAGCCGATCTACAACGTGATGCCCGCATTTCCGAAGCGGAAGCCCGGGCTGAATCGGCCATTCAAGCGTCGGAGAATGAGAAAATTACGGCCTTAAAACGCTTGGATCGAGATATTGGGGTTGCCCAAGCCGAAGCCGAGCGTCGGCTTCAAGATGCGATGACCAAGCGAGGGGCAGTGGTGGCGGAATCAGAGGCAGAAATTGCTTCTGAGTTGGCGCGCATTCAGGCGGAAATTCCGGTGCAGCAAGAGCGGATCAAACAGGTCGAAAATCAGTTGCAAGCCGATGTTGTGGCTCCCGCCGAAGCAGAATGCAAACGAGCGATCGCCCGTGCTCAAGGCGATGCTGCCCGTATTATTGAAGATGGCAAAGCCCAAGCAGAAGGGACGCTGCGCTTGGCAGAATCCTGGCAAAAAGCAGGCAGTAACGCCCGCGATATTTTCCTATTGCAAAAATTAGAGGTCTTGCTGTCAACGCTGACGGCTACGGTACCAGCGGTAACGGTTCAAAATGTGACGGTGGTGGATACGACCCAGGGAGGCACTGCCATCAAAACCGCAGCCTTCCTAGAGCAAATCCGTCACACGACGGGCATGGATATTGCAGGTGCAGTTCAAAATATAGTCAAAACAGATTTCACCCCTACCCTTACCCCCAAACTGACAGAACAAGAGTTTCTGACCCTGCGAGCGGAGGTGCAAAGGATTCTAGAAACAGTAGCACAATCCAAGCTAGGGGGGGTTCAAGCCGAACGTTCTGTTGAAGTTGCCTTGAAAACGGATACAGTACTGCAAGATCGACTTCAACAAGCTCTCCGTGCCGGAGGGAATCCTGCCATTGAAGCTCTGTTTGAACATCCTGTGATCCGCATTCCCCCCCGCCTGATCAAAACCTGGATTCAGAACAATAATTAGGGCTAATACCCCTTCGCATTCCAGGGTATAACTTCTAATCAATTATGCTCTCATAAACTGCTGTTCAGGCTTTTTCCAACATGATTTTAGAGCGCTTTAATGGCTCAGGAATGGCAATGGGGTAGTCTCCCGTAAAGCAAGCTGAGCAATAGTTTTCGGGGTCACGATGGGTGGCAGCCAACATCCCTTGCCAACTGAGGTAGTGGAGAGAATCTACGCCAATTTTCTGGGCAATTTCAGCCGTGGAATTAGTGGCGGCGATCAATTGAGCTTGATCATCGGTATCAATGCCATAAAAGCAGGGATGGGTGACGGGGGGAGAAGATACCCGCATATGTACTTCTGTAGCTCCTGCTTCTCGCAAGGCCCTCACAATTTTATAGCTGGTGGTGCCTCGGACAATGGAATCATCGACAATCACAATCCGCTTGCCTGCTAAGACATCCCGGAGGGGATTCAGCTTCATGCGAATCCCAATTTCCCGCATGGCTTGCGTGGGCTGGATAAAGGTGCGGCCTACATATCGATTTTTAATCAAGCCCTCAGCATAGGGAATATCGCTGGCTTGGGAGTAGCCAATGGCCGCTGGCACCCCAGAATCGGGAACCGCGATCACCATATCAGCTTCCACAGGAGACTCTTGAGCTAAATATTGGCCTAAGCGCAGCCGATAGCTATAGAGACTTTCACCTTTCATATGGCTATCGGGGCGGGCAAAATAGATCAGCTCAAAAATGCACAACTTGCGTTCTGGATCAGTTGCCCAAGTTCGAGCAGTGATGCCCTCCGCCGTGATATGAACGATCTCACCCGGATCAATCTCGCGCAAATAGGTAGCGCCCACAATATCCAACGCACAAGTTTCCGAGGCCAGAACGTAATGGGGTGCATCTGGGTTGTCTTCATTTTCCAAGGTACCAATTACCAAGGGGCGAATCCCATGGGGATCACGGATTCCCATAATTCCCGTCGGTGTACCCACCACTAAACTAAACGCACCTTCGCACTGTTGACAGGCTGCGATCGCACCTTCCATCCAATCCTTGCCAGCTTTGACAGCTTCGCCGATGGCATAGGCAATCACTTCTGAATCCGTTGTGGTTTCTAACGGGCAGTTTTTGGCCAGGAGCGTTTCCCGCAGCTTGAGGGTATTGACTAGATTGCCATTGTGAGCCAGAGACAAAGTCCCCAACGGTGTATCCACGATTACAGGCTGGGCATTGACCACACGACTGGATCCGGTTGTGGAATAGCGGGTATGGCCCACGGCGATCGAACCGGGTAAGTTTTGCAAAACCTGCTCATTAAACACTTGGGAAACCAGGCCCATATTCTTGTGCAGGTGAAGTTGTCCTTGATCCGTATAAGTGGCAATTCCAGCAGACTCTTGGCCACGATGCTGGAGGGCATAGAGGCCAAAATAAGTCAGTTTTGAGGCTTCCATCCCAGGGGCAAATACCCCAAACACACCGCAGGCTTCTTCGGGTTTATCTCCTGAACCTTTCTCTGGGAGAGAAAGGGGTGAGGTCGGATCGCTGGCAGGTTGAGCCATCGGCACAAAAGCAGGAGAAAACATATTTTAGATATTGATGCTCACTAAACTGAAGGAATCAGAAGCCATAAAACACAATCACGAACTTGGCTTTGACGCTGGGGACTAAAGAAATGGGGTCAAGACTGAACTCTCTCTAACTGGATGGCAATGGCCTGAGACCATCGTTGAGTGATCTCTTCAATCCTAACCTTGATTAAGGTGAGGTGATCATCTGTTCTCAAAGTCAGATCAGATTGAGGGTTCACAACAGTTCCCAAATACTGCCAATGCTGGGGAAGATTATTTTGCAGATAGGATTCCCACTCTCCTTGCTGGTTTGGCTTCACGGATACGAGAATGCGCGCCCCGCCTTCACCAAATAGAATCTGATCCCAGCGCTGCTCAGGCTGTGTTGGGGAGAGCGGGAGTTGAATGTCAGCTCCAAGATGACCGCTGATACACGCTTCCGCTAGAGCCACCGCTATTCCCCCTTCGGTACAATCATGGGCCGAGCGAATCCACCCTTGCTGGATGCCCTGCCGACAGGTAGCTTGGACTTGAGCCTCTAGGTTTAAATTCGTCCGGGGCGGCTGACCAGCCACTTGGTGATGAATATGAGCCAAATAGTCGGAGCCGCCCAAACTGACTTGATCCGTGAGCCTGTCTAGGGGAATCCCTAGCAGATAAATCCGATCTCCCTCGGCTTGCCAACCTTGCCGACAAATTTTACCAAGATCCGGCACGAGGCCAACCATGCCCACCACGGGGGTGGGATAGATAGCCTGGGGTTGACCTTGGGCATCCAAGGTTTCGTTGTAGAGGGAGACATTGCCTCCTGTGACGGGAGTGTTGAGGTGATGACAAGCTTCTGCAAGACCCCGGCAGGCTTCGGCGAGTTGCCAATAACTAATAGGGTTTTCAGGGCTACCAAAGTTCAAATTATCGGTGACGGCGATGGGTTCTGCTCCGACACAACTGAGATTACGAGCAGCCTCGGCGACGGTCATTTTGGCCCCTTCATAGGGATCGAGGTAAACATGACGGGCATTGCAATCAATGGTGGCCGCCACGGCTATTTTGGTATCCACCCCAGCATCGGCAGTCTCTTGATTGGTGACGGGCCGTAAGCGGATGACGGTGGCATCGGCCTCACCCGGTAAGAGAACGGTGTTATTTTGCACCTGATGATCGTATTGGCGATAGACCCATTGTTTACTGGCGATACTGGGAACTTGCAGCAGTTGCACCAGAATATCGGACCAGGTATGGGCTTGGCCTTGAATTGTAATGCCTTGGGCGGTGCAGGGGGGGAGGCGATCGCAACGCCACTCCCAAGCCTTCTGGACATAGGCAGGGGGTGCCGCCAACACCTGACGTTGATAGAGGGGAGTATTTTCGGACAAGGCCGTGGCCGGAATTTCGGCGGCAACCTGCCCCTGAAACCGAATGCGAACGATAGGGTCGGCAATCACCACACCAGCAACAACAGCATGGAGTCCCCAACGCTCAAAAATAGCGATTAATTCCTGTTCTCGTCCCTGGTGGGCAACAAACAACATCCGCTCTTGCGATTCCGAAAGCAAGTACTCATAGGGCACCATGCTGCTTTCGCGCACCGGAATCAAATCCAAATCCAAATCAATGCCCACCCCCCCTTTGGCGGCCATTTCCGCCGTGGAGCAGGTGAGTCCAGCCGCCCCCATATCTTGGGCAGCAACCACAGCCCCCGTCTGAAAAGCTTCTAGACATGCTTCAATTAAAGATTTTTCCAAAAAGGGGTCCCCGACTTGAACGGCAGGCCGATCTTCTACTGCTGAGGTAGCATCCAATTCGGCACTGGCAAAGCTAGCCCCACCCATGCCATCGCGACCCGTTGTTGACCCCACATAGAGGACAGGGTTGCCCACCCCCGCAGCCCCTGCTTTGACAATTTCCGGGGTTTCCATCAGACCCAAAGCCATGGCATTGACTAAGGGGTTGCCCGTATAGGCCGGATCAAAGTACACTTCCCCACCAACCGTAGGGACACCGACACAATTGCCGTAATGGGCAATGCCGGCAACCACACCATTCAACAAGCGACGGGTGCGGGCATCTTCTAGATCGCCAAAACGCAAGGAATTAAGAATAGCGATCGGGCGAGCCCCCATCGTGAAAATATCGCGCAAAATCCCCCCCACGCCCGTTGCCGCCCCTTGAAAGGGTTCAACGGCAGAAGGATGATTATGGGATTCTACCTTAAAAGCCAGCCGCAGACCCTTGCCTAGATCGACAACGCCAGCATTTTCCCCCGGACCCACCAAGATCCGATCGCCCTGGGTGGGAAATTGCGACAGCAAAGGCCGAGAGTTTTTGTAGCAACAATGCTCAGACCACATGACGCCAACATTCCCAATTCAGCCCAATTGGGATGGCGACCCAGGCGTTGGACAATGTCCTCATAGTTC
>JAAUOM010000173.1 GCA_012034865.1 Acaryochloris sp. CRU_2_0
CCCAAGTGGGCGCAAGAGTTTGGACTGTGGGTGATACAGGCCAGAATCCGGCTATCGCAGCAGGGGCACCCACACGGATGCTCATGCACAATGGCGCGACGGTTCATAAGCTCAGTGAGATCATTCGGCAGCAAAACAAAGAGCAAAAACGGGCTGTTGAACTGATTGCAGATGGGCATGGGGTTGAAGCCCTCAATATCCTCCACAAGCAGGGCAACATCCATGAGCTTGAAGATGCGGGATCCAAAATCTCAGCCGCTGTGGATCTATATATGTCCTTGCCTCAGAGTAGAAGAGACAAAACCATCATTGTCGTGGGGACAAATGCCGAGAGGCAAGACCTCACAGAACAGCTTCGAGAACGGCTTATTCATGAAGGCGCTCTGGCAAAGAACACTGACTTCACTCAACTCACCAATCGCAATCTCACAGAGGTGCAGAAGAACCGGGCTGAAAACTACAACAAAGGCGACCTGCTCATTCTCCATCGGCGGCATCGCAACTATACCCAGCTCCAGACCCACATCCCCTATAAAGTGCTGAAGGTGGAGGGCAACCTTTTACACGTTCAGTCCCCTGGGGGCAGACAATTCAAAATCAACCCCGCTAAACATGACCGGAAGGAAGTGTATACTGCCCGCAAGAGCGAGATTGCTGTGGGGGACAAGCTTAGGTTCACCTCCACGAACAAGAAGGCGGGAATCTACACCAACACCTACTTGAACTGTGTTGACATCCAGAATGGCATTGCCATTGTCCAAGATAGCAAAGGACAACAGTACGAGCTGGATCTGAGCAAGCCGCAGAAGATTGATCATGACTGGACGACCACAGGCTTTAGGGCGCAGGGGGGGACAAACTCAGAGACGATTCTTGTCACTAGTCTCAACCCTACATCAGCCCGTGAATCCTTCTATGTGGGCATTTCACGGCACAAAACCAAACATATCTCTGTGTTTACAGAATCTCTAGAGAAACTGAAAGATTGGGTCGCCACTTCTAACGCTCAAGAGAATGCGATTGAAACCCTCTTTGATCCCCACGAAGGATGGATCCCTGCTTATGCTGGAGTGGAGAAGCCTTGGCAGATTGATGAGGACACCTGGAAAGAAATGCAAGGCAGTGGGATCCATCCCAGCCTATTGATGCCTGAACACCTCAGAAGTGTTGCACCCACTCACTCACCCTCAGTTAGAGACAAGGAATTACTGGGTGCATTACTAGAAGAAGAATTCTTGAAACCCAGATATGGCTCTGGCCAAGAAGTCACCGCAGAGATGAAGTTCAAGCTCAATGGCACTCACAAAGTTGATGGCAAATGGGTTGATGACCCCGAACGTGCGTATAACCGCATTGCCGAAGGCGGTGGGTGGATCGGCTATGGCGGCACGGATTTGCTTTCTGTAGTCGCGGGTGATCCTAAACCTTCTCTCTACTGCCAAGTCAAGCCCAAAACCCCCCGGATCATCAATGAGAAGGAAGTCAAGTATGAGACACCCAAAGGGGTTGACCAACAAGTGTTTCTGCCTCACATCCCTGATGAGATTGCAGAGAAAATCTACAGACGCAATGCCATTAGCCCCACTCAAGATGAACGTGCAAAGGGCGTCTGGTACGTGGCAGACCAGTACAACTTGCCGATTGTGGTGACGGAAGGGCTGAAGAAAACCTGGTCATCGCTCAGTCAGGGACATCTGACAGTGGGGCTACCTGGGGTAACCGCTCTCTATCGGGCTAAGGATGAATTCGGCAATCGCTTGCCCCAGCGGGAGCTAACAGCCTATGGCAAAGCCCTTGCTAAGCCTGGGAGGAAAATCACCTTTGCTTTTGACCAGGACACTAACATTACCTCTATCCTCAATGTGCGCCGTGATTTGGTCCGTACCCTTGAACTTCTGCAAGCAGAGGGGGCAGTCTGTAAGCTAGCACCGTGGGATCCAAAGTTAGGCAAGGGCTTGGATGATGTGATCGCTAATGGGGGGCCACGACAGTATAATGTTGCGATCGCCCATGCCATTCCTCCAGATGCTGAAATGAAGCGGCATTACCGAGGCCAGTACAACTCCATCACCAAGCGGGTTCAGGCTCGATTGGGTGAGGATGTGCCCAAGGAGCGGATTGACCTGGAGGTATACGGCTACTGCAAAGAGAATGCTGAGATCAATGATGCCTATCGGTTCATTAGTGAATCGGATCATATGCGGGCTGCAACCCCAGATGAGAAGCGGCGGTATATGACGGCGATTCATCAGTCTTACAAAACCTATGAGAACTGGAGCCATATCGATAAGCCCAGCAATCTCAATCAGCAGACTGAAAAGCTGATCAAGTTTAAGATGAATGACCAGATCCGAAAGGAAACGCCCACCCCATTACAGGATGAGCGAATTGATTACGGCCTTGGCCAATCGTACTAGAGAGCGGGTGCCATCGTCTCAGACTGCTGCTGTGATTGACTTTGCTGTTGCTGGGGTCGATTCTCCCTGGCAATATCCGCAAATGCCTTCTGAGTGGTTTTTCTCGCTAGTGAATCTGCTTTCTCATTGCCTTGAGTCGCAGAGAACTGTTTAAGCTGGTTGGACTGAGCCAGCATAGACTGAATATCTTTGTGGCTCACCCCATCTTGAGCCGCTAATTTTGCAGCCTTAGACAGACCCGTAAAATCACCTTTCTGATTGGCTCCATACTTCTGCCACAGAGCCTCTGACGGACTTTGCGGTGTACTTTGACTTTGCTGAATCTGGTCTTTGGTTTCCAGTTCAATGGTCGCAGGCTGTTGAGCGAGTCCCGCAGGGTTGCGAATAATCCGTCCTTCCTTGATATGAACCAAGATCTGATCGCCTTGCTTGATTAAGAGGTTACCCCCAAAAGCAGCAGGGTCTTGCAGCGCCTGTTTAAGTTGCTCAGCTTGACCATCAGTGATAGAAGTGGATTTGTCAATCTCTGCCCCATTCATCTGAAAGATCTTCTTGCCGTTGTATCGGATTTCCATGCGGTCCGTATTCATCCGAGCAGCGGTCAGCTTGTCCACTATATTCTTCAGAACATAGTCTTGCGCTGACTCGGAGGACTGATCGATAGGCTTGGCTGTCGCTGCCTGGACAACTTTCTCGATCATGCCTGTCTGTTTTTCTTGAGGTTTGGCCTGCTGAGGATCGACTGGCTGAGGTCTAAGTTTATCTGTAGGTTGCTCCTTATATTTAATCTTGGAATTGGAGTTGTTAGAGGCAGTGGTTTGGGCTGAATCTGAAGCCAGAACGGTTTGCTTTTGTTGGGACTCAGAGGATTGAACCTGTGGAGATTGCACGGCTTGTTGCTGTGTGGTCTGAGGCTTGCGCTCAGAGATTTCAGCCTCTGTCACTCGCTCATCAGGAGTCTGGCCAAATAACTCAACCTTCGTTTCTTGGTCGTTGACAACGGGTTTGGGTGTTTGACCATTCTGCTGTTGGGGGTTATTCATTTTCTCAAGCTCCTGTTGTACAAAAAGTTCGGCTCGTATTCCGAGTTGGCGAATATGCTTAGCGGCGCTCGTTGCAAACTCAGCCAAACGCTGGATAGTCCGTTGACTGCTAGCAATCACCTCACCCACCGTCATCGGTCGGATTTTCTGAAAGGTCAGAACCGCCGAATTGGTAATCGTGCGACCAAGCAGAATAGAGGTGCCCACAGCCCCAACTGCATGAGTCACCAGGTCTTGTCCCGCTAAGAGCGTCTGACCTGTTTGGGATGAGATCGCATTAAAAATGGTCTGAATTCCAGCACCAGTCGGCAGGCCAGATGCAATGGATTGACCCAGGCTGTTCATCGCCTCAAAAGCCAGGGAGTGGGTGCCTGATTGAAAGGCATCACTCCCCCATTTGATAGCAGCACCCGCCAATGGCGCAACAAACGGTGTCTGGCTAGCCACAGCCGACACAACAAGCGGTACACCCACGTTTTGGATCCCACTTTTGACAAAACGCAGCGGCACAGGCGAGAAAGCAAAGACAGTATCCTCTGTTGCCTTGGCGGTGTCGTATAGATCTTTGAAAGCGGACATTTCTCAAGCCCTCGCATGAGGTTTACCCACCAAGGATAGGCAGGGTGAACCTAAAGACCCAAATCCATAGACTGGGACTGGCTTTGAGACTCTTGCTGCTTAGCTTGCTCCCAGATATCAGGCCCAAATTTCTGCTCAACCAGTTCTTTGGTATTTGCTTGCTCTGCTCGTTTAATAATCATTGATTCATATCGCCTCACTCGGAGATTAAACCCTGGTCCCTTATTTTGCCCCTGAACAAACTCACCATTGCGAATGATGTTCTTGGCCTGCTTCTCATCAGCTCCTTGCTTGAGCGCTTCCCGCACATTCTCAATATCCTTGCTGGGGCCAGAAGTCATCTCGATCTTCACCTGATCCTTCTTCTTGGGCTGACGAGTCGCCTTGTATAGCTCAGCGCCAGATTTCAAGAACGTTCCTCCTGCCTTCTCCAGCAGTTCTTCGGCTCGATGGGCATCACGATCTAGGGATTGATCTTTCGTGTCATACTGCATTTGCTAATTCCTCCATGATTTCGTTTGCTTCGTAGTCTTCAGGTAGCGGTAACAGTGTCTCCGCGAGATCTGTCCGAGATGAAATGTTCTCTTGGATATTGATTGAGCCAAACACCTGTTCATGTTCTTCTTGCAAGGCAGGAAGCAGATCCTCAAACCAGTCTTGCTGTCGGCGTTTACGTTCATCTGCCAATGGCCCCTCTATCTGATAGGGAATGGGCTTATCCTTGTAAAGGATCGGGTGCGCTCCAAACCCCTCGCAGACAATGGCACAAGTCCCCCGTCCCAGCATCTTGCCAATCTCAGGGCCAGAGAGCAGATCCACTTGCTCAAATTTGTCATTCTTGCTAGTCGATGAACTAGAGCCATGCGTTTGTGACTGGCTGGCTGTGGCTGCAACAATGGTTTTTTTGCCTAACGCCTTGGCCACGATTTCATTAGATTTCTCATCCCCCTGATTGAAATAAATCTTGGTCGGCAGGTTGGAGGAGACTTCAGCCCAGCGTTTTTCTTGATAAACTCGCTGCATTTGGGTTTCTTGTTGATAGGCTAACCATGCCACGAACCCATTCGAGCGACTGAGGGAAGCCCAGCCAGGAAGATCAGGGAGCGGATAGCGGCTGGCTTCATCTGCAATCAAAACCAGATGATTGTCTCGCTTGCGACGATTGCTGATGTTGCGCTTGATCAGCATGTGCATCGCCGTTGCCACTAGAGGCGCGGTGGATTCTATGGAATCCTCATCAATTTGGAAGTAAACGGCGGTCTTTCCCTTGAGGTCTAGGGGGATGGTGGTCTTGGTCAGACACCGAGATATTTTAGGTCCAATGAATTTGCCAAAGGTTTGTGAGGCTGTCGATTGGATGGTTGGACCCGGATTGCCCGCACCTTTATCTTTGGCGACGGCTCTAAGTCCCCTACTCTTATGGCCAGCATAGTAGGGCAGGTCAATTCCATTCATCTGCCCGTGTTCATACGCAGCTTGTAGTCGCTCAGCTAGCCGATTGAGTCCCATCAGTTCCCACACCATGAGCATGTCATCACACATGGTTCCTTTGGAAATCAGCATGGCGGTTTCCTGAATCAAATCCCCTTGTGGGCCAAAGTATTGATGGCGTTTTTCTAGGGATTCAGCGGCGTTGACGTTAATCCCTCTGGTGATCGCTAGGGTTCCATCGGTGTCATCGTCACTATTCAAAAAGTCCAGCAGATTGATCCCACCCGTAAATTGGACGGGTTCTATCGAGTTTTTCGAGGGCATCTCAATCCCAGGAGCGAAGAAATATAGCTTGTAGCCCAGTGAATGGAGATAAGCGGCGGTATCTCGCATCAAGTCGCCTTTGATGTCGCAAATGAGCAGGGTATCTTCATCTTCGGCGTGGGACTCGATGATCGGGAGGATGGCATTGGTCGTTTTTCCCCGACCAGACAAACCAGGGATGCAACCGCCTGGGTTAATGGAGGCCAGCATGAGGCCCGTTTCAGGATTGAGTCTGACGGCTGATTCTCCGATCTCACGAGCTGCCCTTTGCCGTTTGGCTTTGCGGATGCCTTCTCTGATTTCCTTTTTGGTGGCTTCTCTGGCCATCGGCATTCCTTTGGGGATTTTGGTCTGATTGCCTCTACTAGAGAAGTACCACAGGGCAATGATGATGACACCCATGCCGATCAGGATCTCTAGGCTGAGTTGTGGAGGTCTTGAAGGTGGGTTCTGTGGAGGAGGTTGCGTGGTTTGATGCTGCATAATTATTCCTGATAGAGGTTCTAGCAGGAAGATAGGCAGGGTATGTAGTGGAGTGCAAATTTATTGGTTATGCATTTATCGTTTTTCTAAAACAACGCAAATTTACCCTGTAATTATTCTTTTTGCTTCCTTTGCGCTTCCTTGACAAATAAATCTGACACAGGCTTGCTTAGTAATAGTTCTACGTCACGCTGAGAGCGGATCATTCCACTGGGATCATGCAGAAGCATCGCACAATGACCGGAATCATTCTCAGCAATGACCGTAGGTACATCTTGAAACCGTTTTCCAGGAAGCTTAGAAGCAGACAGCCAAATCCAATGATATCTAATGCCGTTATATTCCACCTGTGAAAGGTGGTTGGCCTCGTCATAGATTTTCATGCTGGGAGATTGAAGTTTCTTGTTTAAACAGGTCTCAGGATTTGCAAGTGCAGGTAACGGCAATAACGATAGAAGACCAACTAACCAACCAAATTTCAATAGTTTCATGGTTCTACTCCTAAAATCTGACATATTTTCTTGGATTAACTTCGGTTCCAGAGTAAATATTTCCGCCTTGATATCCTTCTAAAACTCCAAAATCCAGGTGTACGCCTGTACCGTTGCCAGTGGCCCCAATTACTGCTATTTGCTGCCCTTTAGTAACTGTATCACCAACTTTCACGTTTAATTGGCTGTTGTGGGCATACCATGTTCCCAAACCATTGCCATGATCAATGAAAACCTGATAGCCATAGTCACCATTCCATCCAGCAAAATCAACCCTTCCTCCATCTGCTGCAAGAATGGGTGAATTATCATACAGATCGAGATCTATTCCTTTATGAAAACTTGAGCTAAT
>JAAUOM010000174.1 GCA_012034865.1 Acaryochloris sp. CRU_2_0
AGGAGTAACAGTTTTGGAAACTTCGGTTTTCTGGGAGAGAGGGATGAGCATAGCGCTCCTTGCAAAAAATATATAAAGGGCATCAGTCAATGTGCCTATTGCGGTCTGCTCGGAAACGGGAACTTGAGCTGCAAGCTCCGTGGCTCCAGCCCGGAGTTGTTGACACCCTTACTCTTTTGAGCTAATTTTGCATTTTTATTTCATTCATCACATATTTGTGGCACTGGTTACTTATCTTTCACTCATCGTTCACTCAAGAGTTAAGTGTGGTGATTACCCACACGGCGCACAGACACTTGTGCGCTGTGTGCCACAGATTGTTCAACACAAAATTTTTAACACAAAACAGCACACCATCTGATATTGGAATATCTAGCTGAGGGAATTAGAAATTTCCAACAAATTGCCATCTGGATCACGAATATAAAGCGAGACGATCGCCCCTATCGCTCCCGTTCGTTCTACGATATCCACCTCAAGTGGGATCTTGCACAGCCGCAGATGCTCCTTTACCTGTTCTAGTGGCGTAGAAGTCATGAAACACAAGTCGGCTGCACCAGGGGTCGGATGTAAGGACTTTGGCTCAAACTCCTGACCCGCCTGATGCAAATTTAGCTTTTGTTGCCCAAACTTTAGCGCTTTGCGGTTATCACCAAAAGTAATGACTTGCATTCCCAACACCTGACTGTAGAACTCGCAGGTGATCAGAATATCTTGTACGGTAAGAACTAAGTGGTCGAGCCGATCGAGATGCATAATTTTTGCCAGGAGGAATTGATGGGGGTGTTTCCATATTCTCTGACTTCTCCAAATTCAGTGGGTTATTTAGGGCGATCGCCGTCTCGATCCGCGCAAATCCAGCGATTTGCAGTGACAGCAGAACAGATGAGCCAGATTGAGGGGCGAGTGTTTGCAGCGGGTATGCCCGTGGCAGCCCTGATGGAAAAAGTAGCAGGGTTATTGGTGCAGCGAATTCTAGAATGCTACCCTTTGCAGCAGGGCGATCGCATTGGAGTGCTGGTTGGCCCTGGACATAACGGTGGCGATGCACTCGTGATTGCCCGCGAATTGCACCTACGAGGCATTCAGGTTCTGCGATATCAGCCCTTTACCAAGCATAAGGTGTTGACAGCGTCTCATGCTCAGTATGCGGATAGCTTAGGCATTCCCCAAGTCGAACCAGTGGAAGCGCTCCAAGATTGTCGCCTACTCCTAGACGGGCTGTTTGGGTTTGGGTTGACTCGTTCCCTGGAAGGGGCAATTGCCCAAGCCATTGATTTCATCAATCAACAGTCAATGCCCGTGCTCAGCATTGATCTGCCCTCTGGTCTGCACACGGATACCGGAGCAGTTTTAGGAACGGCAATTCGGGCAACTCATACGTTTTGCCTGGGATTGTGGAAATTAGCGTTTTTGCAGGATAAGGCTTTGGACTTTTTGGGTAAGCCTGAGCTAATTGATGTGGACTTGCCCTTATCAGATATTCAAGCCGTCTTAGGACACAAACCCAAACTTCAGCGGATTACTCCCGAAACGGCGATCGCCGCCCTGCCGCTTCCCCGTTCTGCCTCAACCCACAAATATCAACAGGGGCATTTGTTGCTCGTCTGTGGTTCGCGGCGTTACCTGGGAGCCGCCATTTTAGCAGGCTTGGCCGCTAGAGCGAGTGGCGTGGGAATGCTGTCGATCGCCATTCCTGAATCTCTTCAATCTCCGTTAATTAGCCAACTCCCCGATGCTTTACTGATCGGCTGTCCCCAAACCACAGGGGGAGCGATCGCTCATTTGCCTGAGTCGATTGATTTATCGAAGTATAATGCGATCGCCTGTGGCTCTGGACTAACAACCGAAGCCCAAACAGCCGTCCAGCAGGTATTAGACAGCCCTTGTCTGTTGGTGCTAGATGCTGATGGGCTGAATATTTTGTCTAGTCAGAATTCTAGTCAGACTGTTGCAGGTACGCTGTCCCAACGGCAGGTTGCCACTGTCCTCACGCCTCATGCTGGAGAATTCAAGCGCCTGTTTCCTGAATTGGCTGAGTCGCTGAGCGATCGGCTGGAGGCAGTCCAGGCGGCGGCTCGGCAAAGTGGGGCAATTGTGTTGCTGAAGGGGGCAAGAACGGCGATCGCCAATGCTCAAGGGTATGTTTGGCTGAATCCAGATAGCACACCTGCCCTGGCGCGAGGTGGCAGTGGCGATGTTTTGACCGGCATGATGGGTGGACTGTTGGCTCAGGGAATATTGCGGGGTATACCCGTTGAGTCTGTTGTCCAAAGTGCAGCCTGGTGGCATTCTCAGGCAGGAATTTTTGCCGCTCAACAGCGCACAGAACTGGGCGTAGATGCAGCCACCCTAAGCCAGTGCTTAATTCCTGCCCTCCGTGAGGCTATGGATTTGCACTCGCACCATTAGCCGCTTGTTTAGCAGCTTCAGCTTCCCACGCCTGTACCTTAATATCGTAGGTTAAGTCATTGGCAACCTGAGTGATAGCAGGCAGAGAATTCTTGACAAATGCATTCAACATCCGATCCCAAGAAGCAATTTCATAAACTGAATTGATAGCGAGATAACTCACAGCCGGAGCCACGATCGCCGTCAGAATTAAATTACTAGTAAACCAAGCCTCCATATTCATCTCCTCGATGAAATCTGCCTCCCAGATGAAAACCACCGGTAGGTTGCCTTAGCTGGCTGGCTTAGACCCAGGGTCATTATGTTCAACACTCATCTAAAAAAAGTATATTCAAAGAGCCAAGATTCGAGCACCCAAAGATTGATAATGATAATGCCTGGCCTTAAGATTTTACCAACAATAAACTTATACCCAGTCGTAGATAGGTAGGAACCATTTGCGCTAAAGACTTGGTGGTGGCACAATGCCTGCCTGAACTTTGAGGTCAAACACAAAATCATTCGCTATCTTGGCAGATGCTTTGAGAGATAGCTTTGCGGTTTGGGGTGTTTCTTGAACAGATGAGATATTTGCAAATGAAGTTAAGGCAATGAATCCATTCAGTGGGGTCAGGATAATTGCCACAATCAAAGCACTTCTGAGCCAGGGTTTCATGGTTCCAAGTTGATCTAATCAATATGAGGCTTTACAACCCTAAGACTCAAACGATCGCTTGTCAGTTCCAGAATTTAAAGGCTGTGGCTGTACCACAAGTCTAATTGTCAGCAGTAAAGCAATCTGTACCGCCCTTCACAGGGGGCAGATTTTCCCCCTTGGCTGTGGCACTCTCTCAATGGGTCAGCACTGAAATAATAGGCTAGCGCTGAAAGTTGACAGGCTGCATATGATTGGGAAATCCTAGAATAGGCTTTGGGCTGGGCAGTTGATAGGTCAGAGCTTTGCTGGTTTGCTTGTGTAAAGACACGAGTGCCTCTGCCATTTTGACGGCTGCTGCCACAGAATCGATGATGGGAATCCCCAAACGTTTTTCTAGTTCATGATCCAATCCACTCATACCCGCACAGCCTAGACATAGGGCCTCTACTTTGTCTTCAGCGATCGCCAACCGACCTATCGCCTCTAACCCCTCTAGGGTGGCTTGTCGAGCTGTCTCAGTTTCTACCACTGGAATCCCTGTTGTCCGAATCGAAACACAGCGGTGAGAAAAGCCGGTTTTGTGGATCGTTTGGGTGATCATGTTCAAGGTGCGGTGCTGCGTCGTTACAATTCCCCAACGAGCCGCCAGCATATTCGCAACGTACATGCTGGCTTCGGCAATGCCAATGACAGGCTTGGTGGTTAGTTCACGGGCTGCTTCAACTCCTGGATCTCCCCAGCAGGCAATCACAAAAGCATCAAAGGTGTCTTGAGAAAGAATGATTTCTTCGAGAATCCCAGGAATAGCCAAATACTCGTCATAGTAGCTTTCGATCGATTCTGGCCCAGCTTGTGGCTGCGTTGTGACAATCTCTGTACCCGGAAAGCAGGCAGCCTGAGCCGATTCATTAATTCCTTGAGTCATCGGTTGAAAGGTATTACCATTGATGACTTTAATGTGGATGGAGGCTGGCATTACTTTTCCTGGCTTGTGTAGGGTTGTGAATTGAATAAGTGCAATAGCTAGGGTAGCCTGTTGTATGGCAAAGGGCTTAGCAATGCCAAGCCCATACAACTGAGAGATAGTACAGGTCTATCTAAATCTGATCGACCGAATTTTGGGTTTCTAGCACAAAATTTCTCCTATTTTGCAGCCGAGTGCCGTTGACAAAATCCCAACCTGGTTGCGATCGCTTACCCGCTAATTGCACTTCCTTGAGCAACAACTCCCCGGCTCCAGTTTGGATGACCGCCCCTAGCCCTTTCAATAAACCAACCACTGTTCCAGGTCGGGTTCCAGGTCGGGTTCCAGGTTGGGTATTTTGCCCACTGACCTGTTGCTCATTGGCAAGGGACTGAGCTTTTGCTAGTTCTGGAATAGACTGCGTTTGAGGATGTCCTAAAGTTTCAAGATAGCTCAAAGGCAGCGTTGTCAAGACTTTAACGACTGGTCCGCAACGTTGTCACACAGTTAGGATGGAAACCGCGAATTTGATTATGCAGGGCGATCGCCGGCTTCGACCAATCGATCAGGTAATTCGCTTTCTGAATCAGCGGAGCATAGGTGGCTTGTTGATTGTCTTGCGGCACAGGCTGAAGGGCTTTTGCTTCTAAGCCTAATAGAGTTTCTACCAACAAATCCGCAGCAGTGCTGGATAAAACCTTTGCTAGATCAAGCGCATTATCCGACAGAGCGATCGGTACGGTCGATTTTAGTAGGATTGCCCCCGTATCCATGCCTGCATCCATTAGCATTGTCGTAATGCCAGTTTCAGTTTCACCATAGAACAAACTCCATTGAATCGGTGCAGCGCCCCGGTATTTGGGCAGCAACGAACCGTGAGTATTGACACAACCCAAACGGGGCATGTCTAGTATTTCTTGAGAAAGAATCTGTCCGTAAGCCACAACCACAAAGGCATCGGCTTCAGCTTGGCGCAGCTTAGCTAAAACTTCCGGGTCTTTTTTAATCCGGTGGGGTTGCCAAACCGGTAGGTGGTGATTCAAGGCAACGCTTTTGATCGGAGAAGGGATCAGGTCGTTTCCCCGGCCTCGTCGTTTATCGGGTTGCGTCACCACTGCCACCACATCACAGGCCTCGTGATGGAGCAATCGCTCTAAACTGGGAACGGCAAATTGCGGTGTGCCGAGAAAAACAATCTTCATGGGCGAATCTTCATGGGCAAATCTGTCGAAATTTAACGCTCTATCGGGGTTCGATCACAATTTCCAGACGGCGGTTACGTTGACGGTTAACGTCAGTCTCGTCTGTCACTAAGGGTTTACTGTGACCATACCCCGTCACAGTCCAGTGGTAGGTGTCTCCTAACTTACTGGAAAGGTACTGCTCCACTGCTGTGGCCTGCTCAAAAGTGCGGACGCGATCATCTGCCTCAGAACCTTGATTATCGCTGTGGGAACCCACCCGGATAGTGGCATTGGGATAGCGTTGTAGATCCGTCAGAATCGTATCTAGAATTGTGGCTGAGCCAGGCTGTAGTGTCGTCTGGTTGTTGCCAAATAGAGCATCCGCAGGCAGCGTCACCAGTAAGGTGTCGTTGCCAGAAACCCTGCTAGTAGCAGGTGGCACACCCGGCGTCTCAGTCGAGTTGGAGGGAACCATAGGTGCGGCAAACCCAGTAGGATTCAGCCGTTGCTGAATGGTGCGAATGCGATCTTCAAGGATGACTGCTTGTTTTGCCCGCTGATCTTCTGAAAGTTGGGGGCGATCGCGCAATTTTGTCAGATCACCCTGCAATTGGGTGAGTTCTGCTTGAAGATTTTGCTGATCTGCCTCAGAAAGCTGGGGAACTGCCGGACTTTGGTTATCACTGCTTGCAGGTAGAGGCGATGCAACCAGGGAAGGAGAAGCTGTGGGCGGAGCCAAACCCAATATAGTCGGAATTTGCTCAAGCTCAGCCCAAACGGAGCGGGAGCCTTGAACCACTTTCTCTACCCAAGGTGGATCTTGAGTTTGAGAAGCTGGCTGAAACTGCGCCAGGGTGATTCCGGCTAAAGCCGCAAAACTTCCGCCTACGCCTAGTAATAGCAGACGAAAAATCAACACTAAAACCCCCCAACTTCGACTGGGTGCAGGCTGAGGCTGCTGCTTGGGAGGGGCAGAGGGACGGGGTGTTGAGGATGGGGTCATAGGTTTACCTCCTGTTTCCATAGCCTGTGATGCTAGCTTACCTTGTCGAGAATGTGGCCAATCTATCTCATCTCTCATCAAGATTGCGAAGGCAGAAAAAATAAATGAATTAATTGTTTTATTTTGTGATATACCATTAACTCAATCTGTTTTTTCATCACGTCATTATCTCACAAGCCACAGTCAGAGAATTTTCTCGGATGGGTTTGTTGCATCGCTGCTTGGTATCGTATCGTGTTTGTTCCTGTAGCTGTAAACAGAACAAAAGATTAAAAAATTGGGGTGCTCTTCTCATCTCAATCGGTCTGATCAAATCGGTCTGAAATTGGTCTGATCCGTTTAAGTGCTTGATCCGTGGGGTGAGGTCGTTAACTTTCAGTGATATTCCAGCATTTGAAGCTGCTGTGATCTGAACGATCGCTCTGAGCTTTTTGTGTCTCCGGACTTTGTAGCTGAATCGCTTGTTATCAAGCCTTAAATTTCTAAAGGATTAATTTTCCGCAGGATTAGCCTTCCAAAGAGGTGTAACTCTTTGGCGCTTTTCGCCATCTTTTCTTCTGGATTCAGCATCCAGAGGTCATTTTTATCGGCTGCTCTAGCGTTTCTCACCTCCTCACTTATGATTTCTCAGCCTGTTCAAATTGATCCAATTGGTAGTCCTCATCCTGTGCCTTGGGGTTGGGTAATGTCGATGCTATCAGAGGGGCGATCGCTCTCTCAGTCGAAAACTTGCTGCTACCGCAGCCGCTCGCTGGTGTCACCTGACAGACAATATGCTGCCTACAGCCGAATTCAGATGCAGCTTTCACCAGATTTCACACAAAACCGCATCACCAGCTTGTTGTTTCTGGAAAACCTCAAGACTAGAAGCTTGCAGACTATTGTTGCCTCATCCCCCTTTTGC
>JAAUOM010000051.1 GCA_012034865.1 Acaryochloris sp. CRU_2_0
ATTAAACGGGTCGTAAGGTTGCTGAAGATTTCAAATCCAACAGGAAGATTGTTTTTGATAACTTTCTGCGGCAATGGAATTACACGGTTAAACCAGAATTACAGGTTATTTAATTCAAATTCCTAAGAGTTGGGAGATCGATGATTGGGGAGGCTATCAGCGAGTCTTGCCCCCCGAAATTCTCCACTATATCGGCAAGGACAAGACGCAACGTACGCCTTCGACGGGGCGAAGCCCTATTCCAAAAAGCTTTCTAATTGTTTCAGGCGTGTACATTGGGCGATCAAATTAATCAGGTAGGTACTTTATTATCCCAGGCTTTGTAATCAAGGCATTTGGTGTTAACTAACAGATGGTTGATACCTATACATTTTGTCCAAAGTCCCACGAATGATCACTCCACTGCTAAAAGTAACTAAATTTAACATTGTCTCATAAGGTAAACAAACAGAAACGTTGACGAGCATTGCTTAAAGCCTAAATCACTCTTAGGAGAACGCTTCACTGATCAATTTCACCAACAGCCTAACTAGAGGTGCATCAGATTTTCTCAGCGCTGCTTAGTCAAGTTGAATCGATCTCAGGGAGCCTTGCTGTCCTTGAGCCAATTCTTTTGAAAGAAATTGGATAGATCTTGAGAAGGGTCTATATCATGATTCAAATACCGTGAAAGGTTTTTTGTTTATTGTACCTATTTTTATTAAATGTAAATTACATCTATTATTTTCGAAATTAAATTAGCCTGAATCATCATTATTCGATATAAAGCTCTGAATTATTAAACTTAATCTAAATTAATCCCATTTAAGCTATAAATAACGGTTTCCAAGCTGTGCAAAGTAGTCAATAATGCTCAAAGGTGCTGAAACACAAGGGAGATTCCCAAGAATGAAATTAGCCTATTGGATGTATGCTGGCCCAGCCCACATTGGTACGCTGCGCATAGCCAGTTCTTTCAAAAACGTTCATGGCATTATGCATGCTCCCTTAGGGGATGACTACTTTAATGTGATGCGCTCCATGCTAGAGCGTGAAAGAGACTTTACCCCCGTCACTGCCAGCGTTGTGGATCGTCATGTTCTAGCTCGCGGATCTCAAGAAAAAGTCGTCGATAACATTACCCGCAAAGATAGTGAAGAACATCCTGACTTGATTGTGCTGACACCGACTTGTACCTCCAGCATTTTGCAAGAAGACCTAGAAAACTTTGTCGAGCGTGCTTCCCTCAGTACCCAAGGTGATGTCATCCTTGCCGATGTCAATCATTACCGCGTCAACGAGTTGCAAGCGGCAGACCGCACCCTTGACCAAATTGTGCAGTTTTATCTCCAGAAAGCCCGTAAGGCTGGCGAGTTGCCTGAAGGCAAAACGGCCAAACCCTCCGTCAACATCATTGGTACCTCGACGCTGGGCTTCCATAACCATCATGACTGCACGGAATTGAAACGACTGATGGCTGACTTAGGCATTGAAGTGAACGAAGTGATTCCTGAAGGTGCCTCTGTTCATAATCTCAAGCGATTGCCCCAAGCTTGGTTTAATTTGGTTCCCTACCGTGAACTGGGTCATATGTCTGCCCACTATCTGGAAGAAGAATTTGGTATGCCTTTTGTGGATATCACCCCGATGGGGGTTGTGGAGACAGCCCGCTGTATCCGCAAAATTCAACAGGTGCTGAACGCCCAAGGCGCAGGGGTGGACTATGAGGAGTTTATCGAGAACCAGACTTTATATGTCTCGCAGGCGGCTTGGTTCTCGCGCTCCATCGATTGCCAAAACCTCACGGGTAAAAAGGCGGTGGTTTATGGTGATAATACCCATGCTGCGGCGATGACGAAAGTCCTGGCGCGGGAAATGGGGATTCATGTGGTTTGGGCGGGAACTTACTGCAAGTATGATGCGGACTGGTTCCGGCAAGAAGTGAGTGAATACTGTGATGAAGTGATTATCAATGATGATCATGGTGCGATCGGTGATGCCATTGCCCGTGTGGAACCCTCTGCTATTTTCGGTACGCAAATGGAACGCCATGTTGGCAAACGATTGAATATCCCCTGTGGTGTGATTGCCGCGCCTATCCATATTCAGGATTTTCCCATTGGTTACAAGCCTTTCTTGGGATACGAAGGCACAAATCAAGTTGCGGATTTGGTCTATAATTCTTTCACCTTGGGCATGGAAGATCACTTGTTAGAAATTTTTGGTGGCCATGACACCAAGGAAGTGATTACCAAGGGTATTTCGGCAGATTCTGATCTTAATTGGAGTATAGATGGTCAAGCTGAACTCAATAAGATTCCAGGTTTTGTCCGAGGCAAAGTGAAACGCAATACCGAAAAATTCGCTCGTGAGCGCAATATTACTGAGATTACGGCTGAGGTTCTTTATGCTGCTAAAGAGGCAGTAGGTGCCTAAAAAATAGCTTGTGATTTCTGATGGCAATTGTAACGGTTGTTCTGGTTAGGGCAACCGTTATTGATTTGAAGACAGGCAATCTTAAAGCCTGACAGGGTCAACAAAAAGCCCTCGCTTTATCAGCAAGGGCTTAGAGGTTTGGTTTGGCAATCTATATATTGTAGTTATCAGCGTCTGGTAGTGCATTTATGCAATTTTTAAAAACTTTTTTGAGAATTCTAGCTTATTGCTTGTCTCACTGACATGAACTGACGAAAGACTATGGATACCCGTTCTAGTTTTCAATGGGTGCATTTTTGCTATCCATTAGAATCAAGGTGTTGGTGATGATGGATAGTGCAGACAAAACGGCAAACCCTGCGATTGAAACCAGCATGTAATTCATACCCCTGTGCTTTTGTATATCTCTTATAATCTCTGAAAAGTTTGAGACTGTTCAGGTTGAAAATACTGAACTTTTAGGAGCGATCGCACCCGCAGGGGTACGTAGAATCACTTAAGCTGAAAGGCTCCTTCAAAACCTCTGCCCGTAAGGTTAGGGGATGCAGAACAACCCATCAGAATAGGGCATCTTAAGAGGAGGGTTGACAGAGTACATTGCTGCACAAATACAGCAACCCTTTAAAAATTCCCAAAAAAGACAATAGTTCAAGTTTTTTGCCTTCTACTTTTTGCCTTTTGCCTTTTTACCTCCGCGTAGCGGTAAGAAAAATTATCCACAAATTGATCGCCCTCAAAGATGCCTTGCCTCACTGAACAAGAGATTTATCAGCGCTTGGCCAAAAATATCCAAACCGTGGTCAAAGGACAGGAGCCTGCCATTCGCAAATTACTGGCGGCTTTTTTCAGTGGCGGTCATGTCTTACTCGAAGACTATCCTGGGACGGGCAAAACAACTTTGGCTAAAGCCCTGGCTCTATCGGTGGATATTGCCTTTAAGCGGATTCAATTTACACCGGATCTGTTGCCGATAGATATTTTGGGCGTTTCCATTTTCAATCCGCAGAATCAAACTTTTCATTTTCATGAAGGGCCAATTTTTGCCAATTTGATTCTCGCAGATGAGATTAATCGAGCTTCTCCGCGCACCCAGTCCGCACTCTTAGAAGCGATGGCCGAATCCCAGGTGAGTATCGATGGCCAGCAGCGTAAACTGAACGACCCATTTTTTGTAATTGCCACGCAAAATCCTGTCGATTCCTGTGGCACCTATCCTCTGCCGGAAGCGCAAATGGATCGCTTCGCCATTCAGTTTGGATTGGGGTATATCTCCACAGAAGAAGAAGTGGAAATTTTATCGAATCAAATGCAGCAGCATCCGATTGAACAATTGCGACCCTGCCTTTCCTTAGAAGATATCTTTATCCTTAAGGAAGCGGTGAAACGGGTCAGCGTTAGTCCAGACCTACAACGCTATGTCGTTAATATTGTTAATGCCACGCGGCAGGCAGAGGGTGTCCAACTGGGGGCAAGTCCTAGGGGCTCGATCTCATTAATGAAAATTGCCCAAGCCCTAGCACTCTTTGATGGCTATAAATCGGTACGACCCAAACAAATTCAAGAAGCTGCGGTCTCTGTAATTGCTCATCGGCTGGTGATGGATCCCCAAGCTAAATTTGCTGGAAGAACCGCAGAAAACGTTGTCATGGAAATCCTCAAGCGCCTTTCTGTTCCGGCATAAGTGATGAAGGGTAGTGCCTGATCTTTTTACCTATTCAATCATGATGCTTTCGATCTATAGCATCCGCCGAAGCCCGTGCCGTTATCGCTCCGCGATAGGAATGTAAGCTTGATCATGATCTCCTGTATAAATTTGGGATGGACGGTAAATGCGATTGGCTTCGAGCTGCTCTTTCCAGTGAGCCAGCCAGCCCGCCACCCGCGCAATCGCAAAAATTGAGGAAAATAAATCTGCCGGAAAGCCTAACTGCCGGAAGATCAGACCGGAATAAAATTCGACATTGGCATGGATTTGGCGATCGCCCAAGCGATCTTCAACGGCTTGTTCGAGGGCGAGGGCGATTCCATAATAGCGATCGCAGCCATATTTTTCTGACAACTGCTCTGCTAACCCTTGCAGAATTTTCGCTCGTGGATCTTTGACTTTGTAAATGCGATGCCCAAAACCCATAATCCGGTTCCCCTCAGCCAACTGGAGATCGAGGTAGGGCTGCACATTCTCCACCGAGCCAATTTCCGTAAGCATGTGAACCACTTCCTCATTGGCTCCGCCATGCAAGCGCCCTCCCAAGGTGCCCGTGGCCGAGGCCACGACCGCGTAGGGGTCATTCAAGGTCGAAGCCGTCACCCGTGCCGAGAAAGTGGAGGCATTCATCGTATGCTCAGCATGCAGAATTAAGCACAGATCAAAAATGCGGGCTTGCAGTGGCTCTGGCTCCTGTTCTTTGAGCATATACAGAAAATTGGCTGCATAGTTGAGATCATCGCGGGGGCGAACGGGATCGTTGCCCTTGCGGATATGCTCAAAAGCTGCCACCGCCGTGGGAATCTTAGCCAACAACCGCACCACCGCTCTGCGGATATAGGCCGGATCATTCAAGGCTCGCCGGGAATGGTATAACCCTAAGGCCGCTACCGCTGCCTGCAACGCATCCAGGGGATGGCCGCTCTCTGGGAAGCATTTCATCATATCCACAAGCCGATACTTGATCCGGCGATGGTGAATGACTTCATACTCAAAGGCCGCGAGATCCTCAGGGTTAGGCAGATAGCCCCAAATCAGTAAAAACGCCGTTTCTAAAAAACTGCTTTTTTCAGCCAACTCAGCAATGGAAATCCCCCGATACTCCAGTTCACCCGTTTGGCCATCCACATAACTAATCCGAGACTGTGCCGCTGGAATCCCATCTAAGCCAGATTCATAATCGCAAGTGGTCATAGGCCAAACGGTTTGGATATCGTTAATGATTTCAGTATAGACCTGGTTTGAGAGGAGTTGACGGCGATCGCTGTCATTAATTACCGTAATGTCATAGACCCCATACGGGATAACTTTACCCAGGCGCTTATCGATAAAATCATGGGTTTTTACCTCAATCGGTGTCTTTTTGGGGTGCCAGTCTTGTCCTTCATTTAAGCACTTGCTGTTTTTAGGAGATTTTCGATAAGAATGTGTTCAGGTTGTTTTTGGACGATCCCTTGCTAATCCTTATAAAGGAAGCCTCCCGGTTTCTGGTTTCCGCTGCGCATCAGTCCATTGTGTCGCTAAAAAGACCCCTTGGGTGGCGGGCGGCGACAACGGCTTCGGGCAAAATGAACATGGCATCTCCAAAGGAATAAAAGCGATATTGATGGGCGATCGCATCTTCGTATAACGACAACAATCGCTGGCGACCCACCAACGCACTCACTAACATCAGCAAACTCGATTTGGGCAAATGGAAATTTGTAATTAAACCATCCACTACCCGCCAGTGATATCCCGGATAGATAAACAAATCCGTTCGCCCTTGCCAAGGTACCAAGTTTCCTTGCTGACAGGCTCCTTCTAAGGCTCTCGTCACCGTAGTGCCAACGGCAATCACCCGTCCACCTTGGGCTTGAGTTCGTTGAATGGCAGCTACAGTCGCCGCAGGTAGATTCACCCATTCCCCATGCATCTTATGATCCAAAATATGGTCTGCTTCTACAGGGCGAAAGGTGCCTATCCCTACATGCAGTGTCAGTTTCGCCTGCTCAATGCCTTGCTTTCGCAACTGGGCTAATAACTGAGGTGTAAAATGCAAGCCCGCCGTCGGTGCCGCCACCGCCCCCGGATGCTGTGCATAAACGGTTTGATACTGTTCGGGCTGAGCAGCAGTGCTGTGAATATAGGGCGGCAAGGGAATTTCACCTACCTGCTCTAGTAAATCGGTAAAGGTAGCCTCTGTGAGGAGCTGAAACTGGATAATTCTGCCCCGTGTGGCTGGATCCGTTGCCAGAACTTCTGCTCTTAGACAGGGTTGATCGAGGGAGCCAAACTCAATCTGGGTACCTGGTTTAAGCCGACGTCCCGGCTTGACTAACGCTAACCAGATTAAGGAGGAGCGCGGTTCAAGCAAAAAGACCTCCACCGATTGTTCTAGCCCTGAATTGACTTTGCGACCCCGCAGTCGGGCCGGAATCACCTGGGTATCGTTAAAAACCAGCAAGTCACCGGGCTGGAGAAGTGTGGTGATATCTGCAAAAATCCGATGTTCATGGTCGTGCTGGCGGACAACTAATAAGCGAGAGCTATCTCTAGGAACGACAGGCGTCTGAGCGATCAAGTCATCAGGTAAGGGGTAATCGTAGGCGTACAGGTTTTGGTCTGACTCAAATCCTGGCGTAGACATTTTTACTAGTCCTTGAATGGTCTTCTAGCAGTGGATGGGGGAATCTATGGATCTGAGCCAAGTTAAATTTGGGTATAACCCCCTATTAATTATGGGGATTTTGCTCTACCCGTAAACGGATCTGGCCGTGAAAATAACAGTTAGGTGGGTTTTTCTGTCCACTGCAAAAACGCTGGGGTTAGTGCCAAGGTAGGCACAATTATGGATTACCTATACTATCTAGGAACAGCAAGCTTGGTCTTACGAGTTGTTCAGCATCTACGCCGTTCAACCACCTTGCCAATTGAATTTATGACGGTTGTTCACCAACTGAATGGTTGGGTGCTGCGCATCAAAACAGCATCGGGCTGGACTCAAAGGGATTTAGACAATTTCCGGGCATTTCTGGGGGAATTGGGTATCCCCTACCAAGTCGATACGCGAGTGAGTACAGTGCTACAAGCCTTGGAATCGGGTCAGTCTCCGGTAGAGGTAATGAGTCAGTATCAAGTGGCGGTCATTGCTCACGGTACGCCTGATCTCACGGAAATTGAAGCCTTTCGCCAACAGTTTATCCAAGGCTTAGGCTATTGTCCTGAAACCTTAGCTTAAGTTGGCCGACCTCATTACAATTCTCTAAGGTCAAGCTACAAATTTTTCCCTACCTCCCCTATCCTCTCCATCTCTATTTGTAGCCGGATAGGTGAATCTTAAGCAGCGAGTAACTTCTGAAACGCAGGTTGATCGTAAAGCATATAGAAATCTGAGTCCATGCTGGCTAGCTCACGAATGGGTTCGGGGTTGAGATCAATCGCTTTTTCAAGGCTGTCAATGGCCTGGGTTAATTCCTGTAGATGGGCATGGCAACAAGCCTTGTTGTACCAGACTTGATCATCATTGACATCTCGTTGTAGGGCTTGCTCATGGGCAATAATGGCCTCGTCATATCGCTGAAGCTGGAGGAGGGCTAGCCCCTTAGCAGCCCAAATTTCTGCGTCTTTGGCATTAATGGTTAAGGCGTTCTCAAAAGATTGCAAGGCTTGGGGGTAGTCTTGCAGTTGAGTCAAGGCTAAGCCCCGACGGAACCAAGCTGCATAGAGGTTGGGCTTGAGTTTGAGGGCTTGGTCATAGCTGGCGATCGCCGCTTCAAAACTGCCTAACCAAGACAAGGCAATCCCCCGGTCGTACCAAATCAGCGGGTGCTGAGGTTCTGCTTCTAAGGCTTGGTCATAGCTGGCGATCGCTGCTTCATAGCGATCGAGTTGGGCTAATAATGTCCCATAAAAGTACCAATCTTGAGAGGGTGCTGGCCCCACTTGTAAAGCTTGTTCATAACTACTTACTGCCTCTTCATAGAGTCCCAATTGGCAGTAGGCTAAGGCTCGATTTTGCCAACTTTCTAGATGGCGAGGGCGATGGGCAATAGCGCGATCAAAACTGCTAATTGCTTCTGGATACCGTTTGAGTTCGACTTGGACACAGCCACGTGCAAACCACACCTCGCTGTTATCTTTACCATGGGCTAGAGCCTGATCATACTGAGCTAGCTTTTCTTCTAAGCTGCCCGTCTGGGTGATATCAGAAGGGCGCTGAGGATGACGGAATAATCTTTGCAAAAACACCACGGCCAAACTTACACTCGCAAAAAATATGACTCGATTGCCGATAAACGCGATGGCTCTCTGCAAAGATCCTTGCAGAATCCCCCAGCCGCTTAATCTGCAAGCAAGACTGCTTGTACTGATTTGTGTTTACGATCTGACCAGAGATCAGATTGATATTTTTGAATAGACCAACAGGAGCAATTCAGGTTTGATCGATCCCCCCTGGAAATACCCTGTCAGCCTTGATGCAATTAGTATGCCCATCTTGTCAGCCGAATTGATAACAAAATTTGTCCAAGCTAACAGTAAGAATAGATTTGGGCACTTTCGCTAAAAATTTATCGATAGGCTGAGTTTCACCCTTGTTCAAGGATATCGCAACTTTAGAACACACGGTTGAGTTGTCCTCTCGCTTTGGTCAAAACTTACGTTTCTAGTGTCTGACATGCTCCCTTGAAGGTTGTCATCGGTTCAAAACTAATCTTTAGATATCTGCAACCTTTTTTATTAAGGAATACAAGAACAGTTGACTATCAACGGCACAAATCACCTTCAAAGCCAGTACCAATGCCCCCAAACCCGCACTATCCATAAACTTGAGATCTTGACAATTCACCAATCCTTGTCGATATCTTCCAGCCACTATCGCGCAGGACGCTCCTCGAACAGGTGATAATAGTTCTGAGGGAAAAAATGATCTGCGTCTATGCCTTGGGCTCGAATTATTAGTGGATTGATTGCCATCGTGCTAGCGTTGGGCATGACGTTGTTAGGGGGATGGTATTTTACCCTTGGCTTTAGCATTTTGGTGTATTTAGCCCAAGTTGAGTATTTTGATTTGGTGCGAGCCAAAGGGAATCGGCCTGCGGGTAAAACCACCATAATTGTTAGCCAAATCCTGTTAATTACGGCCACGATTAATACAGACCTTGCCGATGCAGTCTTACCCGTTGCTGGCACATTTATCTGTTTCTATCTGTTATTTCAACCGAAGCTGGCCACCATCTCCGATATTTCCAGTTCAATTCTCGGGTTATTTTATGGCGGGTATTTGCCTAGTTATTGGATCCGATTGCGATCGCTAGAGTCAGCAACTGCCAGCAACCTGCCGCTTTGGGGATATTGGCCACAGCAGTGGTCTAATATTAATCTGCTGCCTACAGGATTACAGATTACGCTCTTAGCCTTTGGTTGTATTTGGGCCGCTGATATTGGTGCTTATACAATTGGTCGTCTGTTTGGCAAAACCCGCTTATCTGATATTAGCCCCAAGAAAACGGTGGAAGGGGCTATATTTGGCGTTTTTGGCAGCATTACCATTGCTATTTTAGGGGCAAGAGCTTTAGCATGGCCATTTTGGGCAATCCTAGGCTCTACCCTGGGGTTAGTAATTGGCATTGCTAGTTTATTAGGTGACCTGACAGAGTCGATGATGAAACGAGATGCAGGGGTCAAGGACTCTGGACAACTCATTCCAGGGCATGGCGGCATTTTAGATCGAGCGGACAGTTATGTGTTTACAGCACCCCTAGTTTATTACTTTATGACCTTACTGTTACCCATGATCGAATCGTTGTAAATAAAATGACAGAACCAGCTTGTTGCTGGCCCTGTGCAAGAACGTTATCAAGGTTATGTTTTTGCAATCATTAAATAATAAAGTGTGATTGCAAAGTCACCCAAGCCAGGTTTAAGCTGCATACTGGGCTACTCAACATTTGAGAGCAAGACAGCTCAAAGGGGCAAACCATAGGTAAAAGAAATTATGGTTTGATGGTTGCTCAGGAGTTAATTGGCTTCACTGAAGTCAGCTTCACCTTAATGGGCAACTTTTTCTTTGAAAAGTTTGCCTGCACTAAATGCAGGTACCCTGGTTGCAGGAATTTTTAGTTTTTTACCTGTTTGGGGATTGCGTCCATTTCTGGCTTTTCGAGCACGGGGTTCAAAACTGCCAAACCCAACTAGGGTAACCTTATCACCACCACTGACTGCGTCAATAATGACATCGACGGCAGCACTTAGGGTGACATCGGCTTGTTTTTTGGTTACACCTGTTTTATCTGCAATAGCATTTACTAATTCACCTTTATTCATTGAGGTATCCTCAAAACCTTGCTGAGCATTGTATCTCAAGAATTTAAAAAGTGAACACTAATAGTAAAGAAATTGCATAAAAGTAACAATTAGAATTGAAAAAAGTAATATTGAAGACATGCCGAGAAGGATTTCATCCCTAAATTAGAGCCGATCCATTTCTACCAAGATTGAATATAGACAACCCAGTTCAAAGCACCCCTTCTAAAATATATGAACCCGTCCTCAAATGAGGAAATAGAGATTGAGAAATGGACTAGCTTTACAGATCTAATTGTTATGGATAGGCAACGACTGAACGCATCTTTTCAACTTGCTATCCATTTTTGATACAGCTCCAACACAGCTCTAAGGGCTACAGAACATCTACTGGAGACTTTCCCTAACATTGCAATGATTCCAAGATGTCTGAAAAATCAAATCCCTTTCTCCGTAAAGACTCTAATTCCATGATCAAAGCTAAAATCAAATGGATACAGTCGAGCTAAGCTATATCGGGGGATGGCTTGGTTCGCAACAAATCCATAATTTCATCTTGATAGTGCTGAAAGTTTGGCTGACGCCTAGTGGTATAGGTGCGCTCCGGCGGTAAATTAAGCTGCACTTCTTGTTGAATCGAGCCGGGGCGAGCGGTCAACACGTAGATTCGTTGCGAGAGGAAAACGGCCTCCTCTACATCATGGGTGATCATCAAAATACTAGTACCTGTGCGCCGCCACAGATCCAGCAAAAATTCCTGCATTGTCGCTTTAGTTTGCACATCTAAAGCACCAAAGGGTTCGTCCATGAGCAAAATTTTGGGTTGAGAGGCCAAAGCCCGAGCAATGGCGACTCGCTGCTTCATCCCACCCGATAATTCTCGCGGATAAGCGTTAGCAAACTGGGATAACCCCACTACGTCTAGATATTCAGCCACGCGCTGGCTGCGCAGAGATTTAGCAACCCCTTGTAATTTCAAACCAAAGCCAACATTCTTAGCCACAGACATCCAGGGATAGAGGGTATAGCTTTGAAACACCATCCCTCGTTCTGCCCCAGGACCGAGGACGGGTTTACCATCCACCATAATCTTGCCGGAGGTGGGCATCTCTAGACCGGCAATCAACCGCAATAGGGTGGTCTTACCTGAACCGGACGCTCCAACGGCACAGACAAACTGACCCGTTTCTACATGCAGATTGATATCCTTAAGGACCAGAAGCTGGCCCTGGCGGGTCGTAAAGTGCTTGTAAAGGTTAAACGTTTCCAAATGCATGGTTTTTGCTTAATCAACGGCCCAACGACAGAACAGACGCAGCAATAGTTGAAAGAACAGGTCAATCGCCAACCCCAGCAAGCCCAACACAATCAGGTAGCCAAAAATTTTATCGGTGCTTAAGGTCCTCTGCGCCAGTTCGATGCGTTTGCCCAGCCCCTCATTGGCATTCACTAACTCAGCCACCACCACTAGATTCCAAGACGCTGCCATATTCACCCGAAAGGCATCCAGAATATTGGGAATCACATGGGGGGTAATGACTTGAAAGAGGACTTGATGGCGGAGTCCGCCTAAGGTGTAGGTGGCTTCAATTAACTCTTTGGGGACAAATTTGACAGCATCCATAATCATCAAGACGTTGAAGAACACCGTGCCAATAAAAATGAGGATGATTTTAGTCAATTCGCCAATATCAAAATATAAAATCAGGAGTGGAATAAAGGCAGGCGAAGGCATATAGCGAACAATACCAATAATCGGCTCACACAAAGCTCGAATACTGGCAAAGGTGCCCATGGCAATCCCAATTGGAGCGGACAAGAGAGCCGCTAGCAAAAAACCACACCCGACGCGAAAGCAGCTTGCCAAGGTATCCTTTTGCAGGACACCTTGTTTCTGGAGGGTGACTAGAGCTTGCCATACCTCCCCAGGGAAGGGGATAAACTTAGCGCCTTGAAAGGCTAAGAACCACCACAACCCTATGGGCAAGAGGATCGAAAGGGCGACTAAGAACCATTTAAGATGGGGCGGGATGTCTTCAGCAATGCGCCAGAAAACGGTAGGCATGATGCCTCTGGAGCGGCCTCTGGTTTTTAAGCTAGTAGGAGCTTGGGGATGCTGGGGTGCCATCTTGGATAAAGCTGCAGCAACAACTGGGAAAAATTGCGATCGCAATGTCAAGAGGTTTGAGATCACATTGTGATCGATTGACTCAACTCAGCTAGTTTTTTTCTGTTTGTAGGCTTTCACAAACTTATCGTTCAAGATTTTGCTCAGGTCAGGTTTTTTATCAAGAAACTTATTCTCCAACATGAACTGGGTCATTTCTTGAGCAGCAAAGGGCATATGCTTCATACCCTTCCCTGGACTAAACGCTTCTAAGTTATCTTCCACCGTAAAAAAGCGAGTCCCTGCTTTAAATTTCTGCATGTCTTCCACAGGAATATCCGCACGTTCAGCGATGATTTCATCCGCTTTTTGCGGATTTTTTTGCATAAACTCCCGGATGTCAAACCAAGTATTCACAAGGGCTTGGGCTTGATCAGGACGCTTGTCAATCAGCTCCTGCGTGACCACCAATAAATCGGGAATCGCCCCTGGGAAAGCCGCAGAAGAGATTAATTCTTTACTGCCTTCCCGCTTGAGAGCCGTCAACCAAAAGGGTGGAAAAGCCGCAACTGCATCGGTTTTGCCAGCGGCAAAGGCGGCGACGGCCTGCCCGGTCTCTAAGGGCACAATTTCCACATCACTGCGCTTGAGTCCTTCTTTTTCTAAAGCCAAGGTGAGCAGGAAATCATCGACGACCCCTTCTTCTACGGCAACTTTCTTGCCTTTGAGGTCCGCCACACTATTGATGTCTGCTGTCACAATAACTTTGTCATTCCCTGCAGAATTATCATTGACGAGGATGGCGACCATTCCTTTTGTGGCATTACCGGCAAAAGCAATGGTGTCATTGAGGGTTTGGCAATTGCCATCTAATTGCCCTGCCGCTAGGGTTTTGATGGAATTGGTGTAGTTGTCAAACCATTGCAGCTTCACATTTGCGCCATTCTTGGCAAATAAGCCTTCCTTTTCAGCGATCGCCCAAGGCCACCAGCCTGCCCAGGCGCTGTAACCAATGACCACGGGTTCACCGGATGGGGTGGCAGGTGAACCCGTGGGCGTCTCTGAGGACGGAGTGCAACTAACACTGAGGAGCAAACTACATAAAAACACCACACATAAAGATAGGAAATTCCGTCGGTTCATAAAGTCTCTCATCTGGAAACACACACACTTACAACTAGTGACTACTCACTACAGGCCGCTGGCGCTGGGCGACCTGTTGCCGCACCCAATCAAACCATTGAGCCAATCCTGCCCCCGATCGCGCCGAAACGGGGATAATGGTGGCTTGGGGATTGAGCTGACGCACATTGTAGTGGATTTGCTCAAGATTAATCTCTAGATAAGGAATTAAATCAATTTTGGTCACCAGTAAACAATCGGCAGATTGGAACATCACCGGGTATTTCAGGGGTTTGTCTTCTCCCTCGGTGACACTGAGGAGGGCTATCTTGGCATGTTCGCCGACTTCAAACTCTGCGGGGCACACGAGGTTGCCGACATTTTCAACCAAGACTAAATCTAGGGATTGGGAATCGGTACACTGTTCTAGTTGATGAATCCCGCCTGCCACCATCTGGGCATCGAGATGGCAGGAGCGTCCGGTATTAATGGCAATCACGGGAATGCCCTGTTTGCGTAAGCGATCGGCATCCAGTTCTGTGGTCATGTCCCCTTCAATCACCGCCAGATTGAGTTCATCTTTGAGGGCGGTCAGGGTGCGTTCGAGTAACACCGTTTTCCCTGCTCCTGGGCTACTCATGACATTAAAACAGGTCACCCCCCACGCATCAAAGTGAGCGCGGTTATGATCAGCGCCTTCTTGATTGGCATGGAGCAGATTAATACCTAATGCGGCGTCAACAGTTTGGTGCATAAGCTTGGGCAGAATCAGAACAATATTCAATGTGATCAATCTTTAATTCACGACCCGACCGAATCTCTGCCATGGGTGACCCGCAATCGGGGCAGGCATAGCGCAAGCCGATCGCAGGGGCATACTCTTGTTGGCAGGCATGACAAAAGGCAATGAGGGGCGTTTCCCGAATCACCAGTTCTACCCCGGCCAAAAAGGTATCGCGGGTTTGCACTTCATAGGCAAATTGCAGACTGACGGGTTCCACACAGGTAAACTGACCGACCACCAAATGAATTTTGCTAATCTGCGGCTTGTCTAGTTGGGCATCGTACCAGTCTGCAACCGTCCGAATCAGGGCTTTGGTCATATCCGTTTCGTGCATGGCTTACATCCACTCACTCCCAACATCCATATTGGCTTCAGCCTGAATATAGGTTGGGGGTTGCTGACGCGGCAGTTGCCCAGACAAAACCAAATGAGCCATGGCATCACAGATGACGCGAGTCGCCATCAAGGCGGTCATATCACTGACGTCGTAGGGGGGTGATACCTCGACCACTTCTAGACCACAAACCGGGGCTTTTTGAATGATTTTGCCCAGCATGTATAAGGCTTCGCGGGGCATGAGTCCTCCAGGTTCCGGCCACCCCGTGCCGGGGACAAATCCGGCATCAATACAGTCAATATCAAAACTGATATAAACGCAGTCAGTGCCATCGAGGGCACGATCTAGGGCAAACGCCACGGCAGCATCTAGACCCATTTCCGTAATATCAGTGACGGTGAGAATATTTGTCGCTCGCTCCCGACAGACCTTGACGCCTTGGCGGGGCACCTGCCAACCACCGATGCCCAATTGCACCAGATTTTTAGCGGGGGCGTTCTGCATATTGGTGGCATGGAACCAGGGACAGGTATGCATGCGCTCATCCAGGTCGGTTTCTTGGGTGTCCACATGGCGATCAAAGTGGATAATCCCCACTTTTTTGTCCCCTAGATGGCGGCAGACGCCGCGGACAGTGGGGAAGCCAATGGAATGGTCCCCGCCTAAGATGATGGGGAAAGCCCCAGAGCTAAAGACATGGGCTATGCCTTTGGAAATTTGGTCAAAGGATTTTTCGTTATTAGCCGGAATGGTAAAAATATCGCCAACATCGCACAGGGTGACCTGTTCGCGCAAATCAATCCCCAGTTCGAAGTTGTAGGGGGTATATAGGGCGGAAATCCGGCGAATCCCTTGGGGGCCAAACCGGGTGCCGGGACGGTAGGTGGTGCCAGAATCGTGGGGAACCCCCACCACGGCGATATCGTATTCCCCGACTTTACGAACATCTTCTAGGTAGGGGGCTTTTAAAAAGGTATTAATCCCCGCATAGTGGGGCAGCTCCCCCCGCGAAAAGGTGGGAATGGTGCGATCGCGAATACTTTCAGCCGCTTCTAAACCAAACTGTAAACCTTGGTCAACCTCTTGCTGCCAACCGGTCAGGGGTAAATGGGCCTCTCGCTCTAAGGCACGATTGGCCTCAGTCGATCCAGAATCGGGATTAGCATTTGGAGGACGAAAAGTAGGATTTTCAGCCATAACCTTGGGGAATGAAATACGAATTAACCATTAGACGACGGTTTGATTCGCCGTTTTCGTCATTATTGTAGAGGAAGATGGTCATCCTCCCTTTAAAAAAACGAAACCCCCGGAGAACTGGACTAATACCTTCGGCATTAGTTGCATATTCTCCCGGGCTTTTCTCCCGCCGTGTCACCAATCTCAAAATCACTCTAACTTTGTGTAGAAAAGAGATTGGCTGTTTCTCTTGGACCAGACCTTTAAGCCAAGCTTGAACTTAAATCGGAACCCTAGAAACGATGAATTGTTAAGAAATCACTGATAATTATTAACTTACTATCAATTGTTTAACAATACACCAATATCAAGATCTAACCGTATCTGTTGTATCTATACACACAACAGATATCGTTAAAGCAAAAAGTATCTGGCTGAAGACAGCGCCATCCCTTCGCGTTGTCTAAAGATCACTTGCTAGCTAGAAAGCTGAAAAGCGACTTTATGCCAATTGTTTCCTTGCTCCGATATGTTATCATCAAAGCATCAATTTCTTGATGCTTTGATGAATGCGAACAACATTGACCCTAGATGATGATGTGGCAGCTCGTTTGAGACAGCTTCAGGGATTTTCCAGCTTTAAAGAAGCTGTTAACTCCGTTTTGAGAATAGGATTAGAACAGCTCGATTGCTCAGTCTCTACATCACCATCGCCTTACAAGATGCAATCTGTGACGCTAGGTGCAAAAATCAAAAACCTGGATAACATTGCTGAAATATTAGATCTTGCTGAGGCAGATTTACATGTTCTTGGTCGATGCTAATTTATTGCTTTATGCAAAAATCGACGACTACTCTCAGCATCAGGCTGCATTGGAGTGGTTTGAGCAACAAATGACATTAAGGGTAAGGATGGGGTTGTCTTGGGCGAGCTTGTTGGCTTTTGTGAGAATCGCCACCAATCCCCGTCTTTATGATGCGCCATTGAGTATTGAGGCTGCATGGCAGCAAGTTGAAGAATGGCTAGCGTTATCAAATATTTGGATTCCTTCTCCGACGGATCGTCATTCAATCATCTTAGGGAAGCTATTAATCAGCACTCAGGCAACTGCAAATCTTGTTCCGGACGCTCATTTGGCTGCTCTCGCTATAGAGCATGGCTTAGAGATCTGTACGACAGACACAGATTTTGCTAAATTTCCTGACTGCCGATGGCAAAATCCTCTGCTGCATCTGTAACCCCCTTATTCTATGACCTTCACTGGTCAAAAGTGATCTGGGGATTGAGGAGCTACGATTATAAACCTTGATATACAAGCATTGGAGGCAATTTCAGAAAACAACTGATCTCAAGTTAGACAGGGTTTAACAATTAGGCTAAGAAAAATTCCTAGTGAGAAAGCTGAAAAGAAATTTTTTCCCAGGTATTGCTTTGCTTGCGCAGGCGCAGGAGCTGATTCCAGCCTGCCACCCACACATTACCCTTGCGGTCAACCAGGAGATCTCGCATGTAAAGCAATTCAGACAAATTAATGAACGTGGGTTGAGCTTGACCTTTGTCACGAACGTAAAGCCCAGCGGTATAGTGGAGCAGATACGTGCGTTGATGGCGGCGGTCTACGGCTATTGCTGAGCCTTTGCTAGTTACATCCTTGACAGGTATAAATTTTTGGGCGGTATCATCGTACCGATAAAAGCCGTTGGCAAAATCGACAACCCATAGTTGCCCACTGGGATCTTCATAGAAGGCACGTGGATCTGCCCCTGGATAACGCTGAGACTGGAGGGGGAACTGTTGTTGATTCCGCCAAAGGGCGCTTAAGAAATCAATCCGCCATCGTTCGCCATTGCGGCGATAAAGAAGGTCATAGCCTTGACCTGTGCCTAAATTGGATGTTGCCGGAGTAAAGCGATCGCCCTTGCCATCAAACTGCCAGAGCTGTCCCCGATGGCTGGCCAGCAATTGACCCTGGGGACCTGCAATCAACTTAAATCCGCCTTCAGCAGCCTGCGGATCATGGCGATAGGTTTTCCAGGTTTGGCCATCAAAGCGCAACAGACGATGTTGACAGCCCACCCACAAAGACTGAGACCAGACTATCAAGGAGGTACAGATCTGCTCTTTACGAGTAGTGAGGGCTTTGCGGGTTTGGGGATCCCAGATGACAATCCCGCCCTGGGTGGCGGTGACGATGTGATTTTGGAATTCGGCAATTTTATAAATCTGGTTGAGTTCAGGCTGGGGGGATTGTTGCCCCGTTTGCACCCCTACCCCTGATTTTTGACAATCCGCTTCATAAAGCTTGAGATAGTCCATCGCAGTGGCTACGGCTTGCGATCGCAAATTCCGTTTTGGCTCTGGGAATTGGGTCAAAATACGCTGGGGTCCTAAATACACTGAACACCAAGCGTGGGAAAATTCGCCTTGGCTTTGGACAATGGCCCGCACAAAATTGACAGTAAAATCCTCTGGTAACGCGTAGGCCGCCTGACTGAGCAATTGCAACGGTGTGGCCCGCCACAGATCTTCTTGGGCAGTCTGGGAAAGGGGCGACAGTTGGTTATAATCATCCATCGCCAACAAGTAACCCAAGATAAATTGATCCTCTGGTTGTAAGTCTTGCAACCCCATATCTTGCAGCTTTAGCCCCCGCTGGCCTGCCAGCCCTGCCAAGAAGCGATACCCATTGCGTTGACCCTTTACATTCCAGCCCAAGGCATTGATCACGGCTGCCTTTTGATCCGTGGGCGCATCCCCTAATAGGAAAAGTAACACCTCGGCATCAGCAACTTTTGTCTGGCGAGCCAGTTGAACGGCGGGTAGATCGGCGTAGGCATCCGCTAGATTGGTGGAGGTGAGGGGACTATCTGCTCGCGCTGCTGGGGTCGATCCGAGCAGCACCGTGTTCATTACTATCCCCAAGGCTAGTTTCTGCCCCATCGGTCTCCAGCCGGGGGTAGTCTGCTGCTTGAATCGAGAAGCAGCAAAACCAAACAGACCCGCCCTTATACGTCGCTTCGATATCACCTTAAATAGGAGGCAAACCCTCTACAGCCTTGTTGACCAACACGCTTACCCCCCAGGATGACTGGGAATCGAGGTAAAAGCTGTGATCCAGGTAGGCTATTCTTGTGATCAAGATCACATTTCTAACTTAAATAGGCTCGACTCCTTTGATACCTATTTTTGCAACCCAGTTGCCTGGAATTGCCAAATCGTCAGATCTTCTTTCATGATTGGAGAGCTTGCTGCCATTAGTGCCGCTTTTTTATGGGCAGTGGCCTCAGTGATTTACGCTACCTTGGGCTATCAAGTGCCCGCTTTAGCCCTCAATTTAGGTAAAGGGCTGATTGCCATTGCCCTGCTAGGAATCACTATTCTGGTTCAGGGACTAATAGCTCCCTCATTGACCACCCCAAATAGCCTTTTGCTCTTGTTGAGTGGGACGATCGGGATTGGTTTTGGCGATACCGTTTATCTAGAAGCACTTCGTTTTCTAGGAGTCCGCCAGACGTTGCTATTGGGAACCTTGTCTCCACCGATGGCTGCCTGTCTTGCCCTGTTCTTTTTAGGTGAAAGACCTTCTAGTCTAGCTTGGCTGGGGATGGGGGTGACGCTGGTGGGTGTGATTTGGGTAATTCGTGAGCGGGTTAGTGGCGATGGCCGTAGGCGTAGCCCAGGCTCTGCTTGTAGGCCGGTCGGAGACCATCGCCCCTCATCTAGCCAAGCCGCTCAAGGACTGCTGTATGCGCTGTTGGCTGCCTTGGCTCAAGCCATCGGTGCGATTCTCTCCCGCGTTGCTTTAGAGAATACTCCCATCAGTCCGCTCTGGGCAGCACTTTTGCGACTGCTGGCTGGGGTTGTCATTGTGGGCGGATGGGGTTGTCTGCGCCAGCAAATTCAGGGATGGTGGCAAGCGGTCAAGGCTACCCATTTGCTGATCCGCCTGTTGGCAGCCGCGTTTATGGGAACTTATCTGGGCATCTGGTTCCAACAAGTGTCCCTTAAATATACTGCTACTGGCATTTCTCAAACCTTAAGCGCCACTAGCCCTTTATTTGTCTTACCCATTGCTGTCTTGTTAGGGGAGCGCGTCAGTCATCGCGCTTGGCTGGGAGCCACCCTTGCTGTTCTGGGAGTCGGTTTATTATTAGCCCAGAATTAATAGGTTCATGCGGAATCCGATGGATCAACCTTTAGAATTCACTCTTAAGAACTAAATTAATATTTGTGTTCAATCAGAATTCCCAACTGCCTATCCTAACTATAGGAACAGAGCTGATTTCAACCTGCGATGGCAAACCTCACTTCTCTATTGCTGTGATCGGTGAGGTCGGTAATTGGTGATCGAGTCTGTGCTGTTTGTCACCAGCATGACCGAAATTTTCACCTCTTTGTGTCAAAGTCATACACGAATTGACTATTTGGTGGGTCTACGATGGTGCGATCGCAAATCTAAAGATTGGCATTGATACGCTTGTAGTCTAGGATTTTATGCTGGGGGGAATTTATTCATGCATCTCCTTCAGAGGCAGCAAGCCTCTAGTTTTTTCATGATTCAAAGGTGGACAAAGTTATTTTCAGGAATAATGGTAGTCGGGTTGAGCTTGCTGACATCACCCAGCTATGCCAAACCCTCTGCGTCTGTTGCCACTTATTCCACTAGCCCTTCCAGTATCGAATTGGCCACCCAGTCCAACACCCTCGCTCAGATGGAAGCGCAGGTTTGGCAACAAATCAATCAGCAACGCCAACGCCATGGTCTACCTGCTTTGCAGCTTAATCGCCAACTCTCCCTAGTGGCGCGTTCCCATAGCCAACAAATGGCTCATCATAACTTTTACAGCCATGTCGATCAGCAGGGTCGCAACCATCGACGTCGAGTTGAAGCCTCCGGGTTGAGGGCCTATCTCATTGGTGAAAACTTGATGAGGTGCAAGCGAATTAACGATCCAGCCAGCGTATCGGTCAGCAGTTGGATGGGCAGTCCCGCCCACCGCCAGAACATTCTCCTGCCGGAAATGAAAGAGACAGGCGTAGGGATTTGGAAACAAGGCAATACCTACTATGTCACTCAAATTTATATCGAACCCAAATAAATGTTGGTTGGGTCAAGATAGCGTATTTTCAAGAAACTGAGAAGAGTCTCCAGATCCCCTCCCAGGAGAGGTAGGGGTGGGTTTGACTCTGGCACCACACCCTTGACCCACCCCGCCCTGCGGGCACCCCTCATGGGAGGGGATGTATGCGACTCTGCTGAAAACTGCTCTAAATTAAAGGGAGTGGGGCTGACAGGAACCCCAGAATCTTCTACGCTGGTGGAGTCACCTAAGGTGATCTGCAGTGATTAATTCCCTTACTCCCTATGGCACAACTCAAAATCATCGATAACTTTGACGGCAGTTTTACCCTAGAGGCTGAGGTCAAATTAGCGTTGTTTCAGTTACTGAGTAATGAGGGGTTCCTGGAGCAGGTGGCTCGTGAAACCCAGTCAGAGGGGGTTGAATTTACAGAGCTAATTTTTCAACCTGTTCCCTATAGTCAAAATACTCCCAAGGGAATGCCGCCTTTGTTTGAGCAATACTATGAATCCCCGGAGCATGTGATCATTAATGTCCCCCCCAATTTTATGTTTCAGGCTAAGGTGTTTTCGCCTAGTCGATTGTGTGCGATCTATCGCCGAATCTCGTAAAATTAGTTCATATAGCTTCAGGGCTTGCTTCGACTGGAATTGACGAATTTTAAAGTCAGCCAAGATTGAGAAATGTAACATTATCAAAAGGTGTGTGTAAAGGTCTATGGACTGGATTTCGTTAGACACTTTGCAAACCTTAGCCCACCAGTATGGCTATTGGGTTGTCTGCTTAGGCATATTATTCGAGAACTTGGGCTTACCCCTACCGGGGGAGGCCATTGTTTTAGTGGGTGGATTTTTGGCGGGCGAAGGTGATCTGAATTATTGGGCAGTGCTAGGGTGTGCGATCGCAGGCTCGACAATCGGGGGCACCTGTGGCTATTGGGTGGGATATTATGGTGGCTGGCCTTTACTGTCTAAGGTGGGTAAATGGTTCAATATTTCAGAAGAACGATTGCTCACCCTCAAGGAAAGCTTTAGTACCAAGGCTGCACGAACGGTTTTACTGGGTCGCTTTATTGCCTTGTTACGGATCTTTGCTAGCCCTCTAGCTGGCATTGCGGGTATGCCGTTTCGCAGCTTTTTTCTATTTAATACCCTTGGGGCTGTACTTTGGGCCGTCGTGATGGTTACCTTAGCTTTTTTTGCAGGAGAGATAATTCCCCTTGCTCGACTGATTACAAGTGTGTCGCAGTTTGGGCTACTAGTGCTAGTAGCCATTATGGGCTGGCTGTTCTGGCCAAGGTTGCATGCCCTGCTGCGCAAAGGTTCTTTACAGGAAGCAGGCGAATCTGAGTCTCCTTAGTGCAGATACTTGGAATGCTTTACAGTTGATGACTCAAAATGGTAACCCATAAATAGGCGCGTGCATTACCTATTACACAAGGAAGGTTAACATGACTGCGAATGATCCCATGGCTCCTGATTTCCTGTTTCTCGCTTTCATTGCAGCTATTATTCTGATCATTTTCCTCCAAAGCCATTCCATCATCAAACAACAAACCACTTCGAAAGACTTGGCAAAGGCTCAAAGCAAAATTTCGTCATTAACGGATCAAATGGAAAACATGGCGGAAAATCGGGAACAAATAGTGGAGGCTGTCCAAAAACCCAAGAAAAATTAGTTTTAATGTTTATGGCTTTGGAAGAGTCAAAGCAACATGCAGGCATCTTACCCCCCGCTGAAAAGGATCAGCCCAATTTATTGGAAGGGGTTAAGGAGCAATTTGCTGGCATCTTAAAACAGAAAGGGAGCTAGTACCGCTACGCGGAAGTCAAAAGGCAAAAGGTAACAGGCAAAAACCTGGAACCATTGTTTTTTTGAGAATTTTAAGGGGAATACATCTCGTCAAAAGATAGGAGCTAATCGATGGATGGCAGTCATGGCGTCATTCATCGATTGCTGTTGCTCAGCAGGGTCTGATGCCAACCGATCGGCATGAATGTAGGTGATATCGGTCAGACCCAAGATATTAAAAATGGCGGTGAGATAGGGTTGTAGAAAATCTCGATCCTCTCGCCCTGACCCTGGACGATAATTGAATTTGCGCGTGGTAATCACCATGAGTTTTTTGGCTTGCAGCGGCTCTTGCAGGGTGCCATTGTTCAGGTGTAAGGTGCGATCTCGTCGGGCAATTTGATCGATATACGCCTTAAAACTAGAGGGCACCGTCAAGTTATACATGGGAATTCCAAAGACATAACAGTCCGCTGCCATCAGTTCATCGATTAAGGTATCGGAAAGGGCGATCGCAGCCTGCATTTGGGGGGTGCGCTGCTCTGGTTCAGCCTCGTAGGTCGCCACCCAGCTCTCATCAATGTGGGGAATCGGGGAAGTGCCAATATCTCGATAAACAATGTCATGATTGGGATTGGCCTGCTGCCAGAGGCTGACAAAGATCTGGCTAAGCTGGCGAGAAAAAGAGCCATCGTGGCGAGGACTGGCATCTAGATGCAGTAAACAGCGATGTGGAGCTTGAGAAGTAGATAGAGTCAAAAGTTTATTGCCTCAATCAAAATTAAGAATTGTTGTTAACCAAGCCTGTGGATGACTAGACAATGCCAGTCTATTGATTGAGGGGACTCATACCCTAACAAATGACGTGTTGGTTGTGCAGGAGCATCGTTGAGTGTTCAATACCATCCTGGTTGCCTTAGATAATCCCACATTATCTGAGCGAGTGATGCAAGCCCTGAATAATCTTCAGTTGGATTCATCGACGGTAATATTCACTCATGTGATTTCCACCAATGAGACCGGTGAACAGCAACCTGCGGATCGCCCCTCTGCCGATCCGCAACGGGGTCTGTTTCGCCATATTGAAGAAGAGTTGCAAGCTTATCAAGCCTCACTGCCTTGTGCCAGTAAACTGGAAATTGTCTCAGGTGATCCCCCTGAAGAGATTGTTCGCCTTGCCAATATTTATGAGGCCGATTTAATTTTGATCGGCAGTCGGGGCCTGACGGGGGTGACGCGAATTCTCCAGGGATCCGTGAGTAGCCAGGTGGTGAGTGAGGCTCATTGCTCTGTCTTGGTAGTGCGCTAACCGGGGGGTTTTGCCACTCTAGAAAGGCTTTTAACCGCAATAAGGTTAGGGTTTGACCCACATTGAGGGGTAATAAAGAAACGCCCTCTAGTCGAGACTGCACCCAATTGTCTCCCCAGGACCATTCTTGAAAGCCGTCAATGCCTTTACTCAAAATCAAGCGGAGGGTATTCGCCGCAGCGACATCAATGTGATGCTGGATTTCAACAGGCCCCAGCCAACTGGTAAAGGTTGTCCCAGAAACTAGCGTCTCCGGGAAGTTGTTAGAGAAAGTCTGCGGCCATAACCATTGTCTGAGCTGAGAACCTTGCATCAGGGCATCTCGCAATGCGGCCTCAGGGGCATTGACTTCAATTCTGAGTTGACTACTTTGAAAACTGCCAAACATGGGCATAGTGACCAAGGAGAATTCGACAATCGGCACGATTGATGTTGTTAGTATTTTAAGGGGTGCAGGAAAAGATGGGGTGGGGCTTATACATTTTAAACCTGACCGCCGGGGAACAGGATCAGCTTAGCGGCAAATCCAAACACAGCTAGAAATAAGGCAACTATAAATGCCCACAGGCGGTTATCTTGCGATCGCAGTTGTACTCTAATGTCTGCCACCTGAGTTTCTAGGGAAGTAAAGTGCTGGTCAATACTGTTAAACCGTTCCTCAGTCCTTGCAGAAGAAACCTCTACCTTCTTATCCAGGACGTCTATCTTGTTGTCCAAGCCAAGAATTAAATCACGGATCTCAGTATCAATGCTTTGGGTCATAGTGCCGTTTTAATTAAAAATTCAAGCTGTAACTCTAAATATAACTTTGTACGCTAAGCAAACGAATAGCGATTTTGATAGGTTGAAACTTCAGAACAACTCCCATAAAGCTTCCGAGTCGTCAATTAGAAATTGATAAACGGCTAGGCTTTTAGAATAGGAAGGTCTATCTATAAAGGATCAAACCTGCCTTGGTCAAACAACGCCTGGATACTTTACTGGTCTCCTTAAAGTTTTGTTCTTCTCGACAACAAGCCCAACGGCTGATCCGGGCCGGAGAAGTAACCGTCAATCAACAGTTGGTAGATAAACCGGGTACAGAAGTCTGGGTGGCAGCGGATATCCAAGTCAAACCCAAGTCCCCCTATGTCTCTCGCGGGGGGCACAAATTAGCAAAAGCCCTGGCCGAGTTTGCCATTGATGTCCAAGATCGTATCTGCTTAGATGGCGGCATTTCTACGGGGGGGTTTACGGACTGTCTGTTGCAAGCAGGTGCCCAACAAGTCTATGGCATTGATGTTGGCTACGGACAAGTGGCCTGGAAACTGCGAACTGATTCGAGGGTGATTCTCAAAGAACGGACCAATCTCCGTTATCTACAACCTGCGGATTTGTATCCAGAGCTAGCACCGCTCCCTGATTTAGCAGTAGTGGATGTTTCATTTATTTCTTTGACCAAGGTATTAGCTGCTCTGTGGGAGTTATTGCAGGCTCCCAGAGAGTTGATTCTTTTAGTGAAACCCCAATTTGAAGTTGGTCCCCAGCGCGTCGGCAAACAGGGGGTGGTGCGGGATATTCAGGCTCATGGGGATGCGATCGCACAAGTTTGGGAGGCTGCATCCCAATTAGGCTGGCAGTATGCGGGTCTGACCTGGTCACCCTTGCTCGGTCCCAAGGGCAATATTGAGTTCTTGCTGTGGTTGCACCAAACCCTGAGGGATCCTTCACCTCATTTGCCCGATTTTGTGGAGATCGCCATAGAGGCAGCAAAGCACTTAAAACCGTAGGCCGATCCAATCTATTGCACCTGTAACTAGGGATTACACCCCATTGGCAACACCCTCATTGAACTCACTCAGCAACTCTTATCGTTTACTTGGTGCTATTGATACATCTGACGAAAGAAAGGTTCTAGCCATTTTAGGTTTGATAAACACCGTTTGTCCTGGTTCAATCTGAAGTTCTGTAAACTGTTCCCGACTCAGGTGAGCGTTAACCACTCGCTGATCCGTTAACCTCAGTTCTACCTGGATTTCCCAACCCAAATGAATCACTCGCTGAATGGTGGCTTGCACAGTTGCACCATTGGCTGATACTTGTACCTCAATATCGTGGGGTCGAATGAATAGCTCAGCATGGTCTCCCTCAAATTCACTCGCCTCAAATAGCTTGGCCCCACTCGGCAAAATATTGACTGGCCCTAAAAAACTCATCACAAAGGGGGTGGCTGGATGATCATACACCTGAGCAGGAGTACCAACTTGCTCAATATACCCCTGGTTCATAATCACAATTTCGTCTGCGACTTCCATCGCTTCTTCCTGATCATGGGTGACAAAAACACTGGTGACATGCATTTCATCGTGGAGCCGTCGTAGCCAAGCCCGCAACTCTTTGCGCACCTTGGCATCCAGGGCACCAAAAGGCTCATCCAACAACAAAACCTGGGGCTGTACTGCCAGGGCACGAGCTAAGGCGACTCGCTGTCGCTGACCACCAGACAGTTGTGAGGGATAGCGATTGCCCAAACCTTCAAGTTGAATCAGATTTAAGAGTTCATCAACACGATTTTTAATGTCTTGGTGGGAGCACTTGCGAATTTTTAGGCCAAAAGCGATGTTTTGACGCACGGTCATGTGTTTAAACAAGGCATAGTGCTGAAAGACAAAACCGATATTGCGCCGACGAACATCTAAATGAGTAAAGGGCTGTCCGTTCACTTGAATGTGCCCTTGGTCAGGGGTTTCTAAACCTGCGATGACCCGCAACAAGGTAGATTTACCAGAGCCAGAGGGGCCGAGCAATGCCACTAAGCCACCCTTTTTAATCTCTAGATTGATGTTCTCTAAGGCTTGAAATCGACCAAAGCGCTTGGAAACATTCTCAACCAAAATACTCATAAAACTCCTTCAATAAAACCAAGTTGAGATACACCGCAAATGAACTAATACATAGAGTCATGACGCTGGGAGTGACGCTCCAGTAGCTCCTTGAGAACCAAAGTGACCAATGCGAGCAATGCTAAAATCGCTGCTGCTCCAAAAGCAGCTTCGGTCTGATGGTTTTTGTAGGCGCGCTCCACAAAAATCGGTAGGGTTTCGGTTTTACCAACAATGTTGCCAGAGACAACAGCCACAGCGCCAAATTCGCCCATTGCTCTAGCATTGGTCAGCAATAACCCATACAGCAGACCCCAGCGAATATTGGGTAGCGTCACCCGCCAAAAAATTTGCCAATCTTTTGCCCCTAAGGTAAGGGCCGCTTCTTCTTCCTCAGAACCCACCTCTTCCAGGACAGGCATCACTTCTCGAGCAACAAAGGGAAGGGTAACAATGACCGTGGCTAAAATAATCCCTGGCGTGTCAAAGATGATTTTGAAGCCTAAAGTTTTTAAGGTTGGTCCCAGCCAGCCGTTGCGCCCATAAAGCATCACCAACATCAATCCCACTACAACTGGAGAAATGGCGAAGGGCAGATCTAGAATACTAATCAGGAGCGATCGCCCCGGAAATTGATTGCGAGCCAGTACCCAAGCTGCACAAAGTCCAAACAGGGTGTTGAGTGGCACAGAAATAGCCGTTGCCACCAGAGTCATTTGAATTGCATGCTGAAAGTCTTGTGAATTGGCTGTATCCAGAAAGGGTTGCAGTCCCTGATGAAAGGCTTCATAGAAAACGGCGCTTGTGGGAATCAACAGCACGATTGCCAAATAGGCCACAGCCATGACAATTAACGAGGAAGCTCCTAAACTCGCATGTTTCGATTGCCCTTGAATAGATCTATTGAGCATAGCGACGTCCCCACTGTTGCAAAGCATTGATCACAAATAGCAGCAGCAAAGAGGTCAGCAGCAGCACCGTCCCAATCACGGCTGCTCCTGCATAGTCATACTCCTCTAGTCGTTGAAACACCAAAACCGGAGCAATCAAATCCCGGAAAGGAATGCTAGAGGAAATAATGATTACCGAGCCGTACTCCCCGACCGCGCGGGAAAACCCTAAAGCAACTCCCGTTAAAATTGGTGGAATCAGGGGTGGCAAAAGTACACGGCAAAACGTTTGCCCTTGGTTGGCTCCTAGTGACCAAGCGACCTCTTCAACTTCAGGTTCCATTTCTTGGAGAACTGGCTGTAACGTTCGCACAATAAAAGGCAGCGAGATAAAAATCATGGCCACCAAAACACCCAGGCGGGTAAAAGCAACCTTGATCCCAAACGGGGCCAGCAGTGAACCCATCCAGCCTTTATCGTTATAAACCGTCGCCAATACCAAACCTGCCACCGCAGTGGGTATTGCAAAAGGTAAATCCACAGCGGCATCCATCAGCTTGCGCCCCGGAAAGGAGTAGCGCACCAACACCCAAGCCACCAGCGTTCCCATTACACCATTGATGAGAGCTGCTACTAAAGCAGTGACAAACGTGACATCGTAGGCGGAAAGAGCCACCGGAGAGGTGGCAATGCGCCAGAATTCAGCAGGGCCAACACTGATCGATTTTGTCATTAAAGCCGCAATGGGCAATAGCAGCATGATCAGTAAATAACTGATCGTGACCACCCAAGGCCAGGATAAATTGCGAAGCAGGGCTGCTAGAGGTTTATAGCCCGAATGTTTAAATTTCCGGTGAGCAGATCCGGTGCCCTTAATCGGCGTAGTCGGTGACATCGGCGACATTACCACCTAAAAGATCCACGGCTTTCGAGTGCAGAATTCCCTGCCCATATTTGGACATGGAGCTGCGACAGATAGGCCAGAGCTTGTTGAATGCGAGTGGGGGTCCCAAACAGTTCCAAATCAAACCAACCCGACTCCTGGGCACTGTTACTGTTGGCTAACAGCGCACTGTGGATATTAACATCCAGTTCATAGCGACTGGCCAAGTTAGAGATCACAGGTTCCTGTGCGTATTCCGGTGGGATTTGCAGACGAATCTGCTGACGAATGCGGTGGGTAGTGGGAGCTGAAGGCTCGGAAATGGCTGCTACAGAAGCCGCTTGGGGTGAATTACTGAAGTCAGGGGTCATGGTTGTCTCCTAAAGATTTGGTTAACGCTTAGCTACTTTGGCCTGAATTTGATCAAACAGGGCACCATCCTCAAAAAACTCTGCCTGAATTTTGTCCCAGCCTCCCAAATCCTGAACGGTGAACAGCTTTTTTACTTTAGGAAACTGAGTTTCAACTTCCTTGGCCACTGTGGGTTCTACAGGACGGAAGCCGACTTGGGCAAACTCGCGCTGGGCGTCTGGGGTATACAAGAATTGCACAAAGGCTTCAGCAACTTTGCGAGTGCCGTGCTGATCAACATTGGCATCCACTACGGCGACTGGGTTGTCAATGGAAATATTGACATCGGTCGGTACAGTGTAGGGCGTGTTATCTCCTTCTTGTTTGGCCAGCAAGACTTCATTTTCATAGTTGATCAAGACATCCCGGATCGTGGCTTAAATAAGATCCAGAATATAATGAAGCGTGATAGCCTGAGAATCCTTCCTTTATTTGTTTTTAGATGAATCCGTACCCCTACGCCATTGAACAACAAATGCAACGGCTTTATAAGTCTTTGAACGAGAAGGATCGTCGTCGTTATGCCGCCATCGAAGCTACGAAACTGGG